>DATAYB010000424.1:0-5396 GCA_036272795.1 Pseudonocardia sp. | reverse complement strand
GACCGGCCTCGTCCGCGCCGGCGTGCTGGAGCGGGTGCGTTACCAGCGGCGGCCGGACCGGTTCGAGTACCGGCTCACCGCCCCGGGCCGAGGGCTGGCGGTGCCGGTGCTGGCGCTGATGCAGTGGGGCGACGCGCACCTGGCCGGGCCCGCCGGTCCACCCCGGCTGGCCGAGCACACCGGGTGCGGCGGCCCAGTGGTGATCGCTGCAACCTGCCGGCAGTGCGGCGAGCCGGCGCACCCTCACACGCCGGAGCCGACGGTCCACCTCGTCCCCGGCCCGGGCGCGCTCCGCCCCTGACCACCCGCGCCGGCCCACTTCGCACGGCGTGCCTCCACTTCGCACGGCGTGCCTCCACTTCGCACAGTCTGCGGAGTATGCGAAGTGGAGGCAGACCGTGCGAAGTCCGGTGATCTCGTGCGTTGGCTTCGCTCGCGCCCCGAAATCTTGCGGCGGGTTCAACCTGACCGGCTTTGGATCAAGATGTAACTCACACCACCAGGGTTGAACTCGACGGAGATCCTCGCTCGATGGGGATCTTGAGCGCGCCGAGCCACTTCGCATGCCGCGCCTTCACTTCGCACGGCGCGCCTTCACTTCGCACAGTCTGCGGAGTATGCGAAGTGGAGGCACGCCGTGCGAAGTGACTGCTGGAGCGGCTCTGCCGAGGCTCCGGTCGAGCACGCTCCGCACTGAGCGCCGAGCACTCACCCCGTCCGACTTGTCGGGACTATTTGGCCCGACAAGTCGGACTTGTCGTGTCTTTTTTCCGCGACAAGTCCGACGGGGCGAGCGGCCCGCGGCCACGCGGCCACGCCGCCACGGCATCAGCTCAGCACGGCATCAGCTCAGCACGGCATCAGCTCAGCACGGCATCAGCTCACGTCGGCCGTGGCGGGGCCGGGGATGTAGTCGGGGTCGACCTGGTCGGTCAGGTCGACCCCGAGCGACTTGTTGGCCCAGGCCTCGGCGTTGCGCAGGTGGAAGTGCACGGTGTCGCGGTGGTACGCCGCCCAGTCACGCGAAGTGGCGTCCAGCGCGGCGAGCACGGCGTCCAGCCCGGCGCGGTTGGCGGGTTCGAGCGCCTCCATCGGCTTCGGCGCCCCGCGCTCGGCGGCGCGCACCCACGCGGAGTGCCCGAACGTGGCCAGCAGCGCCGGCCCGACCTCGGTGCGCAGGTACTCGACGTCCTCGGGGTCGGCGACCTTGTTGCCGGCCACCCGCAGCTCGAGCCGGTGCCCGGCCGCGTTGGCCAGGTACTGCCGGTAGACGCCGATCCCCCGCTGCGTCGGCTCGCTGACCAGCACGGTCAGGTCGAACCGGGTGAACAGGCCGGAGGCGAACGCGTCCGCGCCTGCCGTCATGTCGACCACGACGTACTCGCCGGGGCCGTCCACGAGGTGGTTCAGGTACAGCTCCACCGCACCGGTCTTGGCGTGGTAGCAGGACACGCCGATGTCCTCGGAGTCGAACTCGCCGGTCACCATCAGCCGGATGCCGCTCGCACCGCCGGAGCAGCGCACCGCGTACCGGTCCAGCACCGCGTCGTCCTCGCCGAGCCCGAGCAGCCGCGAACCCCGGCCCGGCGGCGTCGTCTTGATCATGGTCGCCGCCGAGGGCACCAGGGGGTTGGTGCCGCGCAGGTGGTCCTTCAGCCAGCCGAGGTCGGCGCCCAGCGGCAGCGGCGTGGACCCCTCGTCCATGCCGAGCGCCGCGCCCAGGTGCTGGTTGATGTCCGCGTCGATGGCCAGCACCGGCCGGCCGAGCTCAGCGAGGTAACGGGTGAACAGCGCGGCGAGCGTGGTCTTGCCGCTGCCGCCCTTGCCCACGAATGCAATGCGCACTGATGTGTAGCCCTTCTCCGGAACCGATCGACAACCCGATCGACGAGTCAGAAGAAGATGGTAGTCATTCTCACTAACGGGTGATCACGTCACCGGACCGGGGCGCGGTCCGACCGTCGACGCCCCAGCGCCACCCGCAGCGGCGGCACCACCACGCCGTCCTCCGCCATTCGCCGGCGCGCCTGTCGGCGGCTGCGCAGCACCCCGACCAGCGCGATCGCCCAGACCACGTACTGCACGGTCCACGCCACCCGGAAGGCCTGCGGCGTGTAGCCGGCCGGCCCCGCGACCAGGCCGAGCAGCACACCCACGGCCAGCACCACCACGACCGAGGCACTGAAGCCACCGACGTTCACGATGCCGACCGCGGTGCCCTGCCGGCAGCCCGGGTTGAACGTGCGGGCGTAGTCGAAGCCGATGATCGAGCCGGGCCCACCGAGCGCGAGCACCACGACCAGCACCACCAGCAGCCAGCGCGGAGCCGGCGGCGGCAGCACGAGCACCACCGTCCACACCGCCGCCGTGACCCCGATCACGGTGAGCACCAGCCAGGAGCGGCGCAGCGGGTGCCGCGCGGTGAACTCCCCCACGACCGGGCCGGCACCGATCCCCGCCACCACAAAAACGGTCAGCAGCACGCTCGCCTCGCTCGGCCGCAGCCCGTGCCCGACCACGAGGAACGGCACGCCCCAGAGCAGCGCGAACACCGTGCCGGAGAACTGCGTGCCCATGTGCGACCAGAAGCCGAGCCGGGTGCCCGGGCTCTGCCACGCCTCACGCAGGCTGTGCCACATCCGCCCCACCTCGGGTGCGACGACCGGGGCGGCCAGCTCGTCGGGGCCGTTCCGCACCACCGCCAGCACCAGCACGGCGGCCAGCAGACCGAGCCCGGCCGCCGAGCCGAAGCCGGCTGTCCAGCCCGGCCCGTGCAGAAGCGCGACCAGCGGAATCGCGCTGAGCACCTGGCCGAACTGGCCGAGCAGCGCCGTCAGCTGGGTCATCACCGGCACCCGGCGCGGAGGGAACCAGGCACCGAGCATCCGCAGCACGCTGATGAACGTGAGCGCGTCGCCGGCGCCGACCATCGCCCTGGCCAGGAACGCCGCCGGCAGCGAGGTCGCCAGCGCGAGCAATAACTGGCCCGCCGCCATGGTCACCGCACCCACTACGATCAGCCCGCGGGCCCCGAACCGGTCGAGCAACAGGCCGACCGGAACCTGGAGCCCGGCATACACGAGCAGCTGCAGCACCACGAATGTGGACAGCACCGCCGGCGCGGTGTGGAAGCGCGCCGTGGCATCCAGCCCCGCGACCCCGAACGAGGAGCGCTGCAGCACCGCCACGAGATAGGCGAAGACCCCGACCGACCAGACCAACCAAGAACTCCGCCGCAAATTCATAACGCTTCTATGGTGACGGACCCAACGTTCTCAGGCACGGGAATGGGATGGATCTGACGCTGTTCGGCGTTGAGACTGCAGAGAGCGCCGGAAGCTGCTCGGGACGAGCGGCGCCGGAGTGACTGTGAGGAGCAGGAGGTCCGAAGTGTTGGATCCCACCGAGTTGTACCAGGTTGAGGAAGACGCCGAGGCGACTCTGGCCCCGGCCGAGGACGCCCCGGTCAGCGACGTGCCCGAGCCCAGGGTGCTGCTGCACCACCTCGGCGGCTACATCGACGCCGGCCACGCGGGCCGGCTCGCGATGGACCACCTGCTGACCGTGCTGCCGGCCACCATCATCGCCACCTTCGACGTCGACCAGCTGCTGGACTACCGCTCGCGCAGGCCCACCATGACGTTCGACAAGGACCGCTGGGCCGACTACGACGAGCCGCTGCTGGCGCTCTACTCGATGCGCGACCTCGCCGGCACCCCGTTCCTGCTGCTCACCGGCCCCGAGCCCGACAGCCAGTGGGAGCGCTTCGCGGCCGCTGTAGGCGAGCTCATCGAACGCTTCGGCGTGGACGTCACCGTCGGCATCAACGCCATCCCCATGGCCGTGCCGCACACCCGCCCCGCCGGTGTCACCGCCCACGCCACCCGCCCCGGTCTGATCAACAACCACGAGCAGTGGTCGAACACGGCCGAGCTGCCCGGCAGCGCCGGCGCCCTGCTGGAGCTGCGACTCGGCCAGGCCGGCCACGACGCCATGGGGCTCGCCGCGCACGTGCCGCACTACCTCGCCGAGACCGAGTATCCGCAGGCCGCGCGGACGCTGCTCGACCACGTGAGCGTCAGCACAGGTCTGCTCCTGCCCACCGAGGCACTTACGGAGGCCGCCGAGGAGATCGGCGCCGACATCGAGCGCAAGGTCGCCAGCTCCGAG
Source organism: Pseudonocardia sp. (assembly GCA_036272795.1). Taxonomy (GTDB): domain Bacteria; phylum Actinomycetota; class Actinomycetes; order Mycobacteriales; family Pseudonocardiaceae; genus Pseudonocardia. The sequence goes on along the minus strand of DATAYB010000424.1, from coordinate 1,226 downwards.
CAGGCCAGCCGAGTCGTGCGGGCGCTGGAGCGCCGGTACGACTCCACGGTCGCCGCCGAGGGCCGCCCGTCCCTGCTCGCCGAGGACCAGCCGCTGCCGACCGCCGACGAGCTCGGCGCCGAGGCCGAGGCCTTCCTCGCCGAGCAGGAGGACCACGGCACCAACTGAGGCGGTACCAGCTCAAGAGGTACCAGCTCAAGCGGTACCACTCGAGCCAAGCCCGGTCGTCCCGGGACGACCGGGCCTGCCCATGCAGAGCCCACCCGGTTCGCCGGGTGGGCTCTGTCCTGTCTCCGGCCCGGGCCGCCCAACCCCCGGGGTCGTCCGCACGGCGCGCCAGGACGGGCCCCGGCCGGTCGCAACACGCTGGAAACATCACCGGAAACTGGTTGCCGCCGGGCACCTCTAGCCTCGCCTGACACCAGGGCGCTGGGGAGACCCTGACGAGCGGCGCGGGGTGCACCGGACATGACGGCCAGCCGGGACTTTGCCGGGACCGTCGGGCGACTCGGCCCGACGCCGGTGCGCAGCCCTGAGCTGCGCTTCCGCGTGGTGCACGGCTATCGCAGGGCCTTCCGGGTGGCCGGCTCAGGGCCGCCGCTGGTCCTCGTGCACGGCATCGGGGACAGCTCGGCGACCTGGGAGGCCATCATCCCTGCGCTGGCCAGGCACCACCTGGTGATCGCGCCGGACCTGCTCGGCCACGGCCTCTCCGACAAGCCACGCGCGGACTACTCGGTGGCCGCCTACGCGAACGGCGTGCGCGACCTCCTCGGCGTGCTCGGGGTCCAGCGGGCGACGCTGGTCGGGCATTCGCTCGGCGGCGGGGTGGCCATGCAGTTCGCCTACCAGTTCCCGGAGCGCACCGAGCGGCTCGTGCTGGTCGGCAGCGGCGGTGGCGGTCCCGAGGTCAGCGTGGTGCTGCGGATGCTGGCGCTGCCCGGCGGCGAGGCGCTGCTGCACCTGCTCCGCCTGCCCACCGCGCGCTGGCAGACCGGCCTCGTGGTCGCCGCCCTGCGCGCCATGGACACCGCACTCGGCCAGGACGCGCCCGACCTGCTGCGGGTCGTCGACGCGCTGCCGGACTCGGTGTCCCGGGCGGCGTTCATCCGCAGCCTGCGCTCCGTGGTGGACTGGCGCGGCCAGGTGATCACCATGCTGGACCGCTGCTACCTGACCCAGGGCATGCCGACGCTGCTGGTCTGGGGCTCGCGGGACGCGGTGGT
>DATAYB010000423.1:0-18266 GCA_036272795.1 Pseudonocardia sp. | reverse complement strand
CCGTGGTCCGAGGTGAACAGCGCGCTCGTATCGGCTCCGGAGTGACCGGGCCTGGTGCCGCGCTGTGGGTCGAGGCCACCCCCCTCCCTGACGACACGGTGAACGGCCGCACCGAAGAACTGGCCAAGGAGTACAAGTCGCTAGTGGTGTCGCTACTGCAGCGGCGCAACGCCTGGCAGGTCATCGACTCCGTGCAGTCGATCACCGACCCCGGCCAGCTCGCTGACACCGCCGGCTGGAACAGCTGGCTCGCCACCGAGCGCAAGATCCAACTGCTCAACGAGAGCGACGTGACGAAGCGGCTCGAGCTGCTGATCGGCTGGACGCGTGAGCACGTCGCCGAGCAGGAGGTCACCGAGAAGATTGCCGACGACGTCCGGGAGGGCATGGAGAAGACCCAGCGCGAGTTCCTGCTGCGCCAGCAGCTGGCCGCCATCCGCAAGGAGCTGGGCGAGGACGAGCCCGAAGGTGCCGACGACTACCGCACCCGCGTGGAGAACGCCGACCTGCCCGAACACGTCCGCAAGGCCGCACTGACCGAGGTCAGCAAGCTGGAGCGGGCGTCCGACCAGTCACCGGAGAGCGGCTGGATCCGCACCTGGCTCGACACCGTGCTGGACATCCCGTGGAACAACCGCACCGACGACAACGACGACCTGGTCGCCGCCCGCGCCATCCTGGACGCGGACCACGCCGGCCTCGACGACGTCAAGGAGCGGCTGATCGAGTTCCTGGCCGTCCGGGCGCGGCGCAACCGGAAGGGCCTGTCCACGGTGGGCGGCCGAGGCTCCGGTGCGGTGCTCTCCCTGGTCGGTCCCCCCGGCGTCGGCAAGACGTCCCTGGGTGAGTCCGTGGCCCGTGCACTGGGCCGCAAGTTCGTCCGGGTCGCCCTGGGCGGCGTCCGTGACGAGGCCGAGATCCGCGGTCACCGGCGTACTTACGTCGGCGCACTGCCCGGCCGGATCGTCCGCGCCATCCGTGAGGCCGGCGCGATGAACCCTGTCGTGCTGCTGGACGAGATCGACAAGGTCGGCAGCGACTTCCGGGGCGACCCGACGGCCGCGCTGCTCGAGGTGCTGGACCCGGCGCAGAACCACACGTTCCGGGACCACTACCTGGAGGTCGACCTGGACCTGTCCGACGTGCTCTTCCTGGCCACCGCCAACGTGGCCGACACCATCCCCGGCCCGCTGGCCGACCGGATGGAGATGGTCACGCTGGACGGCTACACCGAGGCGGAGAAGGTCGCCATCGCGCGCGACCACCTGCTGCCCCGGCAGATCGAGAAGGCCGGCCTCGAGCCGACGGACGTCGAGTTCACTGAGGTGGCGCTCGGCATGATCGCCGCCGAGTACACCCGCGAGGCGGGCGTGCGGCAGCTCGAGCGGGGCCTGGCCAAGGTGCTGCGCAAGGTCGCGGTGACGCTGGACAGCGACAGTGCCGATGCTCGTTCCGCCGGCGCTTCTCTCGGGGTGGAACGCCCCGTGCAGCTCGACGCGGATGCCCTGGTCAAGTACCTGGGCCGGCCGCGGTTCACCCCGGAGTCCGCCGAGCGCACCTCGGTGCCGGGCGTGGCGACCGGGCTCGCGGTCACCGGTGCCGGTGGCGACGTGCTGTTCATCGAGGCCACGGCCATGGACGGCGAGCCGGGCCTGACCCTGACCGGTCAGCTGGGCGACGTCATGAAGGAGTCCGTCTCGATCGCGCTGAGCTACCTGCGGTCGAAGGGGCTGGCCGGTGACCTGGCCACGAAGAAGCTGCACGTGCACGTGCCGGCGGGCGCTGTCCCGAAGGACGGGCCGTCGGCGGGCGTGACGATGACCACGGCGCTCGCGTCGCTGGCCACCGGGCGCCCCGTGAAGTCCAGCGTGGGGATGACCGGCGAGGTCACCCTGCAGGGCCGGGTCCTGCCCATCGGCGGCGTGAAGCAGAAGCTGCTCGCCGCGCACCGGGCCGGGCTGACCGACGTGATCATCCCGAAGCGCAACGAGCCCGACCTGGACGACCTGCCCGAGTCGGTCCGCTCGCAGCTGCGGGTGCACCCGGTCGCCGACGTGGCCGAGGTGCTGGAGCTGGCCCTGGAGCCGGCCCCGGTCTCAGCCGCCGCCTGACCCCTGTGAGTGGTATTGGTCGCCATAGCGACCAATACCACTCACAGGTCCACCCCGAAACGCCGTGAGCGACCGCCGCTCACGGCGTTTCGGTGCCTGTGGGCTCCGGACTCAGGCGAAGACCATCGTCTTGTTGCCCTGGACGAGCACGCGGTCCTCCAGGTGCCAGCGCAGGCCCCTGGCGAGGACCAGTCGCTCCGCGTCACGGCCGAGCCGGACCATGTCCTGGATCGTGTGACCGTGGTCGATCCTGACGACGTCCTGCTCGATGATCGGGCCGGCGTCGCGGTCGGCGGTCACGTAGTGGCAGGTCGCGCCGATCAGCTTGACGCCTCGCGCGTGGGCCTGGTGATAGGGGCGGGCGCCGACGAACGAGGGCAGGAAGCTGTGGTGGATGTTGATCGCCCGTCCCGCCCACGCCGCGCCCAGCTTCGGTGGCACGACCTGCATGAACCCGGCCAGCACGATCGCATGCGGGGTGTGGGCGTCCACCTGGGCGGCCAGCTCGTCGAACGCCGCCGCCCTGGCCTGGCCGCCGACCTCGGGCGCCGGGAACGGGACGTGCGAGAACGGCAGGCCGTGCGCCTCCACCACGCCGCGCAGCGCCGGGTCGCTGCCGAGCACCGCGCTGATCCGGCCGGGAAGCTCGCCGCTGGTCGCGCGCCCGAGCAGGTCGTGCAGGCAGTGCCCCTCGGTGGTCACCAGCACCACGACGCGCTTCGTCTCACCGGTGTCGGTGACCCGCCAGCTGGCCTGCCCGGACAGCTCCTCCGCGACGCGGGCGAACCGCTGCCGCAGCTCGTCGACGCCGAACGGGATCGAGTCGGCGCGCACCACCTGGCGCGTGAAGAACCAGCCCATGGTGGGGTCGGTGTGGTAGGCCGCCTCGGTGATCCAGCCGCCCGCCTCGGTCAGGAAGCCGGCGATGCTCGCGACGATGCCGGTCCGGTCCGGGCAGCTGAAGGTGATGACGTAACTGCGGTCCGCGCTGGTCAGAGGCTCGGTCATGCTCGTCGGGCTAGCGGGCCAGCCACTCGGCCGTGAACCGCGCCTCGCGCTCCATCAGTCTGACCACCTGCTCCGCGATCGCCGTCTCGATCTTGCCGCCGATCAGCGGCACATCGACCTTGGCCTGGCCGTCGATGCTCAGCTGGCTGCCGGCGCCGCCCATGTCGGTCAGCCGCAGCACGCCGCCGATCGTGCCAGGGGCGTCCTTCACCCGGGCGTTCACCGTGCCCTCGTAGCGGCCGGCGGCGACGAGTCGCCAGGTCTCGGCGCGCTCGATGATGAGGTCCCCGCGCAGGACCTTCTGGACGGGGGCCGGCAGGTGCTGGTGGTTGACGCCCTGGCGCAACGTGTACTTGGCCGTCTCGGTGTCGGCGGCGAACTCCAGGAGGACGGCGTTGTTGCCGCCGATGCTGGCCAGCCGCGCCTCCAGGTACGTCCGGTCGACCAGCGTGGCGAACAGGTCCGACGCTGGACACGAGTAGCGCGACTGATACCGAATCGGCCGAGGCATGCCGAGACATTACCGTTGGCTACCGTTACGTGATGTGACGACCTATGCCCCGATCCGGTTAGCCGTCCCGCTGGCGGAGCTCACGACGCTGCGTCTGGGTGGTCCGGCGCAGCGCCTGGTGCGCGCCGGGAGCACCGAGGCCGTGGTCGACGCGGTCCGTGCCGCCGACGCCGACGGTGAGCCGCTGCTGGTCCTCGGTGGCGGTTCCAACCTCGTGGTCGCCGACGCCGGCGTGCCCGGCACCACGGTGTGGGTGGCCAGCGCCGGCCGCTCGGTGGAGCGCACCCCGGACGGCGGTGGCCTGCTCACCGTGGCTGCCGGCGAGGACTGGGACGGTGTCGTGGCGGGCTCGCTGGCGGACGGCCTAGGCGGGCTGGAGTGCCTGTCCGGCATCCCCGGGCGGGCCGGTGCGGTGCCCGTGCAGAACGTCGGCGCGTACGGCGTGGAGATCGCCGAGCTGCTGGTCGACGTGGACCTCTACGACCGCCGCGCCGGGCGCGTCCGGGAGCACGTACCGGCGCACGAGCTGCGGCTGGTCTACCGAGGCAGCGCGCTGAAGGGCCGCGACGACGCCGTCGTGCTGCGGATCCGGCTCGCGCTGCCGGCGGGGCCCCTGAGCGGCCCGATCCGCTACGTCGAGCTCGCCGCCGCGCTGGGCGTACCGCTCGGCGCCCGGCTGCCGGCCACCGAGGTGCGGGAGGCGGTGCTGGCGCTGCGGCGGTCCAAGGCGATGGTGCTGGACGCCGGCGACCACGACACCTGGAGCGCCGGCTCGTTCTTCACCAACCCGGTTGTGCCGGCTGCGGTGGCGGACCAGGTCGCGGCGGTGGCTGACAGGCTCGGCGGGGCTGGGGCCGGTGGGGCCGGCGGGGCTGGGGCTGGCATGCCCCGGTATGCGGCGCCGGACGGGCAGGTCAAGCTGTCCGCGGCCTGGTTGATCTCGCGGTCCGGGTTCGAGCGGGGCCGGCCGGGGCCCGGTGGGCGCGTCGGGCTCTCCACCCGTCACTCGCTGGCGTTGACGAACCGGGGTGCCGGAACCACCGAGGACCTGTTGACGTTGGCCAGGGAGGTTCGCGATGGGGTCCGGGACACCTTCGGCGTTGTGCTGAACCCGGAGCCGGTACTGGTCGGCTGCCGCCTGTAGGACGGTGGGTATGGGGATGGACGTGCGCAGACTGTTATTGGCGGTCACCGTCGCGCTGGTCGGTGGGGCGGGAGTGGTCACCGGGGTCAGCGTCGAGGACGGTGACGGGGACGGGCCGACGCTCGCGGCGCCTCGGCCGGCCCGGGTGTCGGTGAGCTACCAGCCCGCCCAGGGGAGCCCGCCGATCAGCCCGACCTCCACGATCCAGGTCACGGTGGCCGACGGTCAGCTGCGCGAGATCGCGCTCACCCCGGCCGGCGGCACCCCGGTGAAGGGCACGCTCGCCCCCGACCGGCGCACCTGGGCACCCGCCGAGCCCCTGCGCTACGGCACCACCTACACCTGGACCGGGGCCGCCGCCGACGCCGAGGGCAAGTCAGTGCCGCTCGCCGGCACCCTGACCACGGTCACGCCGTCCGGGCAGGTCAGGGCCACGATCAACATCGGCGATGGGCGCACCGTCGGCGTCGCCACGCCCGTGCAGATCCAGTTCAGCGGCAGGGTCGTCGACCGGGCCGCTGTCGAGCGCGCTCTCAGCGTGACCACCTCCGTGGCCAACGAGGGCAGCTGGGGCTGGCTGCAGGACGAGAGCGGCGGCTCGCGGGTGCACTACCGCACCAAGGAGTACTGGAAACCGGGCACCAAGGTCACCGTGTCCGCCAAGCTCTTCGGGGTCGCCTACGGCGGTGGCAGCTACGGCGCCACCGACGTCAGCACCAGCTTCACCATCGGCCGCGCGCAGGTCACCAAGGCCGACGTGACCAGCCACCAGCTCGTTGTGCTGCGCGACGGCGCGCAGGTCGCCAGCTACCCGGCCAGCTACGGCCTCGACTCCGACCCCAACCGCAACACGCGTTCCGGCGTGCACGTGATCACCGAGAAGTTCAGTGACAAGCGCATGGTCAGCCAGCAGTACGACTACGACGTGATGATGAAGTATGCCGTACGCATGAGTAACAACGGTGAGTTCATCCACGCCAACCCGGCGACCACCGGTGTGCAGGGCTCTTCGAACGTCAGCCACGGCTGCGTCAACCTGTCGACGAAGGACGCCAAGGAGTACTACGACTCGGCCCTGTACGGCGACCCCGTGGAGGTCACCGGCTCCGGTGTGAAGCTGTCCGCCCGCGACGGCGACATCTGGGTGTGGACGCTCGACTGGTCGGCCTGGCAACGCCTCTCCGCCCTGGCCAGCTGACCTCACCCGGGGTGGCCGGCGCCTGGCCGCCGACGTCGCGCGTAGTGGCCGGCGTCTGAGGGTCCGCCGCCCGGGCTGCGTAGCTGGAGGGGGCGTGGGCGCGTGTGATGGTCGGAGTACGTGTGGTGGCTGCCCGTTCGACTAGTCGAGGGGCGAGCGGGCGTGTGGCGGCAGTGGCGGCCGCTGCCCCGTTCGACTTGTCGCGGGAAATTGACGCGACAAGTGAGACTTGTCGCGTCAATTAGCCACGACAAGTCGGACCGGACGGTGGGCGTCCGAGCGGAGCGACGCGGCTGGACGGGTGGCCGATTGGCCGCCGACGTCGCGCGCCGAGCACTTCGCACGCCGTGCCTTCACTTCGCATGCCGTGCCTTCACTTCGCACAGTGTGCGGAGTATGCGAAGTGAAGGCTAGGTATGCGAAGTCGCGCGGCGGCCGAGCGAAACGACGCGCAGCGGACGCGGCCGTTCGTTCGACTTGTCGTCGGAGTTAGGTACGACAAGTGGCTCTTGCCATGTCTATTTCCCGCGACAAGTGGGACGGGGCGGCCGTGCCTGCTTGTGCGGCCCACTCCGGCCGTGAGGATCGGACGCTGACCATCGCCGCCTGTGGTGGCCCGTGCTTCGGAGGTGGCCGCGCCGTCGAGGTGTCCGCCGCCCCGATTGCCACCGCTCCTCCGACTTGTCGTTGGAACTAGACACGACTGTGGGACTTGTCGCGTCAATTAGCCACGACAAGTCGGACGGGGGTCGGCCCCGCCTGCCTGTGTGGCCCCGCCTGCCTGTGTGGCCTTGCGGCTACTGCCGCAGGCCTCGCGGTTGCCCGGGCGGGCCTCCCCGGGCCTGCGGCCGCGTGCGGTGGGGGAGTGCCCGCGAGGGGTTAGCTGGGGCGGCGGAAGGCTCGGGTGGCGGAGGCCTGGTCGCGGGGTTTGAGGACGATCGTGTCGAGGTTCACGTGGGAGGGGCGGCTGACGGCGAAGCCGATCACCTCAGCGACGTCGGCGGCCGTCAGCGGCGTCAGGCCCTCGTACACCTTGTCGGCCTTCGAAGCGTCGCCTTCGAAGCGGACCAGCGAGAACTCCGTCTCGACGAGACCCGGGGCGATCTCCGTCAGCCGGATGGGCTCGCCGAGCAGCTCGCCGCGCAAGGTTCTGTGCAGGGCGGCCTGAGCGTGCTTGGCGGACGTGTAGCCGGAGCCGTTGTCGTAGGTCTCGATCGCGGCCACCGAGGTGATCGTGAGGATGTGCCCGTCCCCGGAGGCGACCAGCGCTGGCAGCAGCGCGCGGGTGAGGCGCAGCGTGCCGATCACGTTGGTCTCCCACATCCAGCGCCAGTCCTCCTCGACGGCGTCGCGCACCGAGGCCATGCCCTTGGCGCCGCCTGCGTTGTTCACCAGGACCCGGGCGACGGGGATGGCCGCCGCGAACGCCGCCACCGAGTCGGCGTCCGTCACATCCAGCGGCAGCGCGATGCCGTCGAGGTCGGCGGCGATCTTCTCGGTGAGCTCGAGGCGGCGTGCGCCGAGTACCACCTGGAAACCCTGTCCGGCCAGCTCACGGGCGGTGGCGGCGCCGATACCGGAGCTCGCTCCCGTGACTACCGCGACGGGACGTTCGGGGCTGGTGGTCGATGTGCTGGTCACGGGTCACCAGCTTAGGGCTCGACCTGCCGGTGGGTGTATCGGGCGCGGTCATGCTAGGAAGGGGCCCGTGAGGGGACAGCGGATCGTCGGTGCCGCGCAGGCGCCGAGGCGGGTGTGCGTGCTGTCGCTGCACACCTCGCCCCTGGATCAGCCCGGGATCGGCGATGCCGGCGGCATGAACGTCTACATCGAGCAGACTGCGGTGCGGATGGCGCAGCGCGGCGTGGCGGTGGAGATCTTCACCAGGGCCACGTCGTCGGAGCAGCCGCCGATCGTCGAGCTCGCCCCAGGGGTGCAGGTGCGCCATGTGGCCGCCGGGCCGTTCGAGGGGCTCGCCAAGCACGAGCTGCCCAGCCAGCTGTGCGCGTTCACCGCGGGTGTGCTGCGCATCGAGGCGTTCTACGAGCCGGGCCACTACGACGTGGTGCACTCGCACTACTGGTTGTCCGGGCAGGCCGGCTGGCTGGCGCGCGACCGCTGGCGGGTGCCGCTGGTGCACAGCGCGCACACTCTTGCCAAGGTCAAGAACGCCGCGCTGGCCGACGGTGACACCCCGGAGCCGAGGTCGCGGGTGATCGGCGAGGAGCAGGTGGTCGCCGAGGCCGACCGGCTGATCGGCAACACCGAGGCCGAGTCCGCCCAGCTCGTGGACCTGTACGGGGCCGATCCGGCGCGCACGGTGACCATCCCGCCCGGCGTCGACCTGGACCGCTTCACACCGGGGGACCGGCGGGCCTCGCGTGCCGCGCTGGGCCTGGCGCCCGATGCGGTGGTGCTCGCGTTCGTCGGCCGGATCCAGCCGTTGAAGGCCCCCGACGTGCTGCTGTGCGCGGCCGCCGAGCTGCTCAACAAGGCCAGGGCGGAGGGTGTCGCCGTGGAGCGCGAGCTGCGCCGCCGCCTGGTGGTGCTCGTCGTCGGCGGGCCGTCCGGCTCCGGGCTGGACGAGCCGACCGCGCTGCGGGAGCTCGCCGTCATGCTGGGCATCACCGACGTCGTGCGCTTCCTGCCGCCGCAGCCCCGGGCCGAGCTGGTGCACGTGTACCGGGCCGCCGACGTGGTCGCCGTGCCGAGCCACAACGAGTCGTTCGGGCTGGTCGCACTGGAGGCGCAGGCCTGCGGTACCCCGGTGGTGGCGGCCGAGGTCGGCGGGCTGCCGGTGGCCGTGGCGGACGGGCTGTCCGGGGTGCTGGTGCCCGGCCACAACGCCGGCGACTGGGCCGACGCGCTCGCCTCGGTGGCACTGCGCCCCGGTTACCGGGAGAAGCTGGCCGTCGGGGCTGTGCAGCACGCCGAGCGGTTCTCCTGGGACCGCACCACCGACGCCCTGCTGGCCACCTACGCCGACGCGGCCGCCGGCTACCGGGCCACGGTCGGCCTGCGCAAGGGCCTGGCCGGATGAGCCGGCCGTCGGCCCGGAACGGAGCGGGCGCCGGCGGGCCGAACGACGAGCGGGACCGGCTCGAGGCGGTGATCACGGCCGCGCTGGACGAGAGCGAGCTGGCCTACACGCGGCACGGCTCCGGCCGCCTCCTGGTCACGTTGCCGGGCACCGCGCGGCTGCAGACGCCGACGTGGCTGCTGGTCAGCGCACATGCCCTGCTGGTGGGGGCGTTCGTCTGCCGCCGCCCCGACGAGGGCGAGCGCGACGTTTACCAATTTCTCTTGCGCCGCAACGCCAAGCTGTACGGAGTGCACTACGCGCTGGACGCGGTCGGGGACATCCACCTGGTCGGCCGGATCGGGCTGCACGCGGTTACCGCCGACGAGATCGACAGGTTGCTCGGCCAGATCCTGGAGGCCGCCGACGGCGACTTCAACACCCTGCTCAAGCTCGGTTTCGCCAGCTCCATCCGGCGGGAGTGGGCCTGGCGGGTGGACCGGGGCGAGTCGCTGGCCAACCTGCGCGCTTTCGAAGGACTGATCGATGACGAGTAACCGCACCGCCGCGCTGTGCCGAGGCGCGCTGTGCCGGGGGGTACTGCTGGTCGCCTCGGCGGCGCTGCTGACCGCGTGTGCGCACCCGACGCCGGCCCAGCCGGCCGCGGCCGCCGCCCCGGCCTCAGGCGCACCGGCCCCGGCTGCCGCGCCGGCCGTCGGGCTGCCCGCCGACTGCCAGCCCTACGAGCGCACCGAGCTGTTCTTCGGCACGGGTCGCGCCGGCAAGCCGCCGGTCAGCGACCAGGAGTTCGACGCGTTCCTGGACGCCGAGATCACGCCCCGCTTCCCTGACGGGCTCACCATGCTCAGCGGCCTCGGACAGTGGCGCGGCTCGGACGGCAAGCTGACCAAGGAACGCAGCTCGGTCGTGATCCTGCTGTACCCGAAGCCCTCGGCGGGGGACAGCGGCACCAAGATCGAGGAGATCCGGCACCTCTACGAGCAGAAGTTCAACCAGGAGTCGGTGCTGCGCGCCGATGACCCGGAGCCGCGCTGCGTCACGTTCTGACCAGGCCGTGCGCCCGGCGCCCGCCAACCGTGTCCGTTTTGTGACCGTCCGCCGGCCAACCCGGGGCGCCCGCACTCCCGTCCAGCTGCCTGAGAGGCGGCGACGAGAGGGGCGGACATGAGCGGGTGGCGGCGGGCCGGTGCGGTGCTCGGCGGTGTGGCCCGACGGCGGCCGGTACGGCTGGCGTCGGCCGGCGTGGTGGGGCTGGTGGTGCTCGCCCTGACCTGGGTGACGGCGGTCGTCTCGGTGTCCGGCCCGGGTTCGACGTCGGGTGCCGAGGAGGTGGCGGTGAGCCCGAGCTTTGCGGCGCGACCGGGGGCGATGGCGAGCTCGGGCCCGGCCGGTTCGGAGCGCGTCGGCTCGGGCGCGGTCAGTTCCGAAGCGGTCGGCTCGGTGGGCGGCGCGCCGGACTCGGTCGCCGAGCCGGTGGCTCGCACCCCGGAGCTGGGCACCCGGATCGCGGCGCCGACCCCGAGCCCCGGTGACCCTGGCCCCGGTGACCTGAGCCCCGGAGACCCTGGCCAGCCGGTGGACGTGTCCGGCGCCGCCCCGGACCGCGCGGTCGTGCGCACCGCGCGGCTGGAGCTGACCGTGGGCGACGTGGCGGCGGTGTCTGCCAGGGTGCGGGCGATGGTTGCCGGGGTGGGTGGCTTCGTGGCCGGCGAGCAGTCGGTGGACCGGTCGGCCAACTTCACGCTGAGGATCCCCGCGCCCCGGCTGGACGAGGTGATCGGCCAGCTGGGCGGCGCCGGCCGGGTCACCTTGCGCTCCGAGCAGGCCGACGATGTGACCGACCAGGTGACCGACCTCGACGGCCGGCTGGCCAGCCAGCGCGCCGGCGTGGCGCGGATCCGTGCGCTGCTGGAGAAGGCCAACTCGGTCGGCGACGTGGTGATGATCGAGTCCGAGCTGACGCAGCGCGAGGCCGACCTGGAGTCCTTGCAGCGCCGCTTGGCGTCGGTCAGTGGCCGGGTCGCGATGTCCACGCTCAGCGTCGCGCTGACCCCGATCCCGGCGCCGGACGCGCAGCCGGGTCGTGACGGTTTCCTCGCGGGGCTGGCGGCCGGCTGGCACGCCTTCCTGGCCGCGGCCGGCAGCGCAGCGACCGTGCTCGGCGCTGTGCTGCCGTTCCTGGTGGTGTTGGCGCTGCTCGCCGGCCTGGCGTTGGCGGGCCGTCGGCTGCTGGCCCGGCGCAGGCGCCGGCCCGCCAGCACGCCGGACAGCGTGTGAGGCACAGCGCCCGCGTCTCTCAAGCGCCGCCTCGGACGAAGACCGCGTCGGACAGCAGACAGAAGACGGAGTGACCCAAGTCCATGAGGGGGAGTCACATTCCTGGGTCACTCCGCTTTTTCTCCGGCCGCCCTGGGCCTCGTGAGTTGGGGGAGACGAGGCACGGGGCGGGTTCGCGGCCGACGGGGAGCAGGCCGCGAACTCTCCCGACCAGGTGCTCACGCTCCGTGTCGGGAGGACAGTAACCCTGGCAGCGCCGGCCCGGGCCGGGCAAGAGTTGACCGTTGCACTATTCAGGTGGTCTCCTCCGGTTCTGACACAACCGCAGGTCAGTGGCCTGCCCGGTCAGCTTCGGTGAAGGTCCACTGCTCCTCGTGGGGGATCGGACGCGCGGGACGCCGTCCCGTCACCCGGCAGATCCGTGTTCACCCAGTTACGGCCCGTTACCCATTGACGAAGTGATCGTTGTATGGATGTGGGCGCTGCGCATCGCGCGCGTCCTCGCGGGTTTAGTCCGCTCCCCAGGGTGCCCCGGGCCGGTAGGTAAGCGGCCCGGGGCGCACCAGTCTCCGGCCCCTTTCGACCGAGCCGGCCTGAGCCGCGCCCAATGTCAGCGGGGCGTGCGAGACCCGCTCACTCGGGCGCGGCGCCGGACTGCAGCGCGACCACACCGGCGATCACCAGCACCAGGCCGCCGATCTGCACCCACGACAGTGACTCGCCGAGGAACGCGGCACCGATCAGCGCCACCAGCGACACCCCGACCGCCGACCAGATGCCGTAGGCCACGCCGACCGACAGCCCGGCCTTGAGTACCTGTGCGAGCAGCACGAACGACAGCAGGTAGCCGACGACCACGACGACGCCCGGCACCCACTTGGTCATCCCCTCGGAGAGCCGCAGCGAGATCGTCGCGAAGACCTCGCTGAGGATCGCCCCGCCCAGATACACCCAGACCATGCCGCGTCTCCTCTCGCCGGTGACCCCATCGGCCACCCCGCCGGCCACCGGGCCAGCAGTCGCCAGTCTCCCTGTTGCGGCGCCGGGCGGGACACGAATGGCGCGCCGGGCGGTACCCGGCCGGGCGCCGAGCGGGCACCGTTGGGACACGGGAGGTGGAGTCGGCGGTGCGGTCGAGTGTTTCCGCCGGACGGGTGACGGGATCGGGCCTATAAGCAGGTGGACCCGTGTGGGCACCGTGCTAGTTTTCAGCCGACGTTGAATTCTGCTCGGCGCACGTTCACTCGGAGGTCAGCTCATGGACTCGCTCGTGCTCGACTTCGGTGCCATCGACGCCTCGATGGTGCCGGTGGTCGGTGGCAAGGCGGCCAACCTCGGCGAGCTGACCCGGGCAGGGCTGCCGGTGCCCGGCGGCTTCTGCCTCACCGTCGGGGCCTACCGGCGGGTCGTCGCCGACGTGGCCGCGCTCGGTGCCGTACTCGACCAGCTCGAGGGTGGCGGCAACGCGGACCCCGGTGAGCTGGCCACCCTGGCCGGCAAGGCGCGCGAGGCGGTGGCCGGCGCGCCGGTGCCGGCGGACATCGAGGCGGAGGTGGCGCGGTCCTACACCGCGCTGGGCACCGCCGTACCGGTGGCGGTGCGCTCCTCCGCCACCGCGGAGGACCTGCCGTTCGCCAGCTTCGCCGGCCAGCAGGACACGTACCTGAACGTCGTCGGTGTGCCCGCCGTGCTCGACGCGGTGCGCCGCTGCTGGGCGTCGCTGTGGACCGACCGGGCGGTGGCGTACCGGGTCACCAACCACATCGCGCACCGCGAGGTGGCGCTGGCCGTGGTGGTGCAGCGGATGGTCAACTCGCGGGTCAGCGGCGTGATGTTCACCGCGAACCCGGTCACGGGGCGGCGCCGCGAGGCCGTGGTGGACGCCAGCCCCGGGCTCGGCGAGGCGGTCGTGTCCGGTGCGGTCAACCCCGACCACTTCGTGCTGGGCCTGGACGGCGGCCCGCTGCGGGAACGCCGGCTCGGGGACAAGCGGATCGAGATCCTGTCGGTGGCGGGCGGCGGCACCGTGACGCGGGAGCGCCCGGCCGACGCGGAGCCGGTCGCCTGCGTGACCGATGGACAGCTCGCCGAGCTGGCCGCCCTGGGCCGCCAGGTGGAGGACCACTACGGCTCGCCGCAGGACTGCGAGTGGGCGCTGGACGAGTCGGCCACGCTGTGGCTGACGCAGGCCCGCCCGATCACGACGCTGTACCCGCTGCCCACCTATCCCGGGCCGGCAGGGGACGGCTCGGCGGCCTACTTCAACATGACACTGGCCCAGGGGCTGGTCCGGCCGATCACGCCGATGGGGCTGGCCGCGTTCCGGCTGATCGGCTCGGGGCTGGCGGACCTGTTCGGGGTGCCGGTGGCCGACGGGCTCGCCGGGCCGAGCCGGGCACGGGTGGCGGGGCAGCGGCTGTTCGTGGACATCACGCCGGCGCTGCGCCACCCGCTCGGCCACGCGGCGATGTTCAAGATGTTCGGTGTGATGGAGGCGCGCGCCGCCGAGGTGGTCGCCGAGCTGGGCAAGGACCCCCGGTTCGCGGTGCGCAAGCAGTCGGTGGTGCCGCTGCTGCGGGCGGTGGGGAGGGTGGCGTGGCGGCTGCGCATCCCGCCCAGGGTGCTGCACGCGCTCGTGCGGCCGGCCGTGGCGCAGCGGCAGACCCGCCAGGTCGCGGAGCGGGTGCGGGCCGGGCTCGCCGTGCCCGCCGGGGCCAGCGCGGAACAGCGGCTGGACCACGTGGAGCGGGCCCTGCGGCAGGTCGTCGCCCCCACCTTCCCCAGCCTGGCGCCGGGTGCGGCGGCCGGCTTCCTGAGCCTCGGGCTGGCAGCCCGGCTGCTGGGTCCCGACCTGCGCGGCGGCGAGCTGGAGAAGGTGCTGCGCGGCCTGCCGCACAACGTGACCACCGAGATGGACCTCGAGCTCTGGCGGCTGGCCGGCCGGATCAAGGCGGACCCGGCCTCGGCGGCGGCCGTCGAGTCGGCGCCGGCCCCCCAGCTGGCCGAGCGTTACCTGCGTGGCGAGCTGCCCCCGCCCGTGCAGTCGGGCATGGCGGCGTTCCTCGGGCGGTACGGGCACCGGGCGGTCGCCGAGATCGACCTCGGCCTGCCCCGCTGGTCCGACGACCCGACCCACCTGTTCGGCATCCTGGCCAACTACCTGCGGCTGGGCGACGGATCGGTGGCCCCGGACACCCAGTTCGCCAGGGCGGTGGCCGGCGCGGAGCAGCAGGTGCGTGACCTCGTGGCGGCGGCGGGCCGGCGCGGGCGGCTGCGCGGCCGGGCGGTCGGCTTCGCGCTGGACCGGGCCCGTGCGCTGGCCGGCCTGCGCGAGGAGCCGAAGTACCAGCTGGTGGTCGCGATGGGCCAGGTGCGCCCACAGCTCACCGCGCTGGGCGCCGAGCTGGCCGCCGCCGGCCGGCTGGCCACCGCCGGGGACGTCTTCTTCCTCGACCTCGCCGACGTGCGCCGGGGGTTGCGCGGCGCGGACCTGCGCGAGCTGGTCGCCCGCCGCCGTGAGGACTACGACCGGGAGCTGCGCCGGCGGCAGATTCCCCGGGTGGTGCTTTCCGACGGCACCGAGCCGGAGGCGGTGTCCACGGCGCGGGATGTGGCGGTCGACGGCCAGCTCGTCGGTACGCCGGCCTCGTCCGGCACGGTGACCGGTATCGCCAGGGTCGTGCTGGATCCGGTCGGCGCCCACCTGGAGCCCGGGGAGATCCTCGTCGCGCCGTCCACCGACCCCGGCTGGACGCCGCTGTTCCTCACCGCGGGCGGGCTCGTCATGGAGATGGGCGGGGCCAACTCGCACGGTGCGGTGGTGGCCAGGGAGTACGGCATCCCGGCCGTCGTCGGCGTGCCGAACGCCACGCACCTGATCAAGGACGGGGACCGGATCGAGGTCCGGGGCGCCGAGGGACGGGTCGTGACGACGTGACGCGTGAAAATCCCTGTCGTCATTGGTTGCACGGAAGGCTCCCGAACGGACGAATATCTCAGTAAGGTGACGGCGCCCGGGTTGCGCGTCCGGGAGCTGGGAGGTGCAGGGCATGGCCACCATGAGCGAGGTTGCCGAGGCGGCGGGCTGCTCCACGACCACGGTGTCCCATGTACTCAACGGCACCCGAACGGTGGCCGCTGAGACCAGGCGGCGGGTCGAGCAGGCGGTCCTCGAGCTCGACTACCACCGCCGGATCACCCGGCCCGGGCACGCGCCGCGCAACCTGACCGCCGTCGGGTTGACCCTGTCGGGGCTGTCCAACCCGTACTTCTCCGACCTCGTGCAGGGCGTCGAGCGTGAGCTGGCCAGGGCCGGCCGGGTGCTCGTGCTCGCCGACACCCACGACGACCCGGAGACGGAGCGGCGTGCGGTGGCCAGCCTGCTCAAGCACCGGATCGAGGCGCTGGTGATGGCGCCGACGGCCGGCTGGATCCGGCGCACCTGGCCGCTGCTACGCGAGCGCCGGGTGCCGTTCGTGCTGGTCGACCGGATCGTGGACGCCGACGTCGACCAGGTCGGCGTCGAGAACGAGCCCGGCGCCTGCGTGCTAGTGGAGCACCTGCTCAGCCTCGGCCACCGCCGCGTCGGCATGATCGCCGGACTGCCCGGGCTGTCCACCACCGTGGAGCGGGAGATCGGCTACCGGCGGGCCCACCAGCGGCGCCGGGTCGAGGTGGACCCCTCCTTGATCGTCTGCGGGGAGTCCAGCCTGGACGGCGGCCGGCGCGCCGCGCTGCGCCTGCTGGACCGGCCCGACCCGCCGACGGCCCTGTTCAGCGGCAACAACGCGATGACCGTCGGCGCGCTGACCGCGCTGGAGGGCCGCGAGGTGGCCGTGCCGGCCGACATCGCCGTGGTGGCCTTCGACGACTTCGAGTTCTCGCCGCTGTTCCGCCCACGGCTGACCGCCGCCGCGCAGCCCTGCCACGCGATGGGCGCGCGCGCCGTGCAGCTGCTGCTGCGCCGGCTGGCCAGCCCGGGGCTGCCGGCACAGACCGTGCGGATCCCGGCGTCCATCGAGCACCGGGACAGCTGCGGCTGCGAGCGCGGCCGGACCTCGGTGGCCAGGGACCGCCAGCGCGCGACCGCGACCCGTCCCGAGGCGACCGCCGTCGGTTGAAGAGCCGGCTGAGAACCGCCTCGAGGAGCTGTGCGCCGAACGCTCGCTCGAGGCGCGCCTGAAGCTGGGTGCTCTGGCAAGCTGGGCGGCATGAGCGCCCCGTACCAGTTGGTGTTGTTGCGACACGGCGAGAGCGAATGGAACGCGAAGGGTCTGTTCACCGGGTGGGTGGACGTCGCGCTGTCGGCGAAGGGCGAGGGGGAGGCCCGCCGGGGCGGTGAGCTGCTCGCCGAGGCGGGCGTGCTGCCGGACGTGGTGCACACCTCGCTGCTGCGCCGGGCGATCTCCACGGCGAACCTGGCCCTGGACGCCTGTGACCGGCACTGGATCCCCGTGCGCAGGGACTGGCGGCTCAACGAGCGGCACTACGGCGCACTGCAGGGCAAGGACAAGAAGCAGACCCGTGAGACCTACGGCGACGAGCAGTTCATGCTCTGGCGCCGCTCGTACGACACCCCGCCGCCGCCCATCGAGCCCGGCACCGAGTTCTCCCAGGACGCCGACCCCCGCTACGCCGCCATCGAGCCCGCCGCGCCGCTGACCGAGTGCCTCAAGGACGTCGTGGCCCGGATGCTGCCGTACTGGGACGCCGAGATCGTGCCCGAGCTGCGGTCCGGCAAGACGGTGCTGGTGGCCGCGCACGGCAACTCGCTGCGCGCACTGGTCAAGCACCTGGACGTGATCTCCGACCGGGACATCGCCGGGCTGGACATCCCGACCGGCATCCCGCTGCGCTACGAGCTGGATGCGCAGCTGCGCCCGGTCAAGCCGGGCGGCGAGTACCTCGACCCCGAGGCCGCCGAGATCGCGGCCAAGGCGGTCGCCAACCAGGGGCGGTGAGCAGGTCCCCCGAGGCGGGCACCTTGTCGGGCCAGGGGTGGAGCACCGGCCCGGTGCGACTGGATCGGTCCACCCTGTCGACTCAGGCGGCCGAGGCGTGTTTCACTCGTCGGGGTGAACGGGATATGAACGGGCCGGGAAATCTGCGTCCGGGGTGGGTCATGCATGTCACCTCTCAGGGGTTCAGGCTGGTCAACGGCCCCCTGCTACTGCCTACGATGCAGCTGTGAGCGCCCTGGCGAGCATCGCCCTGGCCGTTGGCACCCTGTTGGTGGGGCTGACCGTCGGGGCGCTGTGGGCTCGGCGGCGCGGGTCCCGTTCGGCCCGCCCGGTCGGTCCGACCTTCGCCGACCTCCTGCACCGGGTCGTGCAGTCCTCCCGCAGTGGCCTAGCCGTGCTCAACCGGTACGGCGATGTCGTGCTGCACAACCCGAGGGCCACCGAGATGGGCCTCGTGCGGGTGGCCAGGGCCGATCCCAGGGCGCTGAAGGCCGCCGAGCAGGCCATCGCCACCGGCTCCGCGCTGGAGGTCGACCTGTCGCCGCTGGAGCACCGGGGGCGCCAGCCCGAGGCGGTGCTCGGCCACGTGCGGCCGCTCGGCGACGGGTTCGCGGTGGTGGACGCCGAGGACACCTCCGACATGGTCCGGCTGGAGGCCACCCGGCGGGACTTCGTGGCCAACGTGAGCCATGAACTGAAAACACCGGTAGGCGCCGTCGGTTTGCTCGCCGAGGCGGTGCTGGACGCCGCTGACGACCCAGAAGAGGTACGCCGCTTCGGCACCAAGATCCTCAAGGAGTCCACCCGGCTGGGCGCGCTGGTCACCGAGCTGATCGCGCTGTCGCGGCTGACCGGCGCGGAGCGGCTGCCCGAGCTGGCCGTGGTCGAGGTGGACGACGTGATCGACGAGGCGCTGTCGCGCTGCCGGCTGGTCTCGGAGTCCACCGGCATCGGGATCAGCGTCGACGACCCGAGCGGCCTGCTGGTGGACGGCGACCGGACGCTGCTGGTCACCGC
>DATAYB010000422.1:0-6474 GCA_036272795.1 Pseudonocardia sp. | reverse complement strand
CGCCCGGCCAGTGCCCGGACCTGGTCGGACTCGAGATGGTCGACCTGGCACGCGATGCCCGTACCGCCCATCCGCGTGACGAGCTCGGCCGTCTCCTCGATGGTCTCCGGGCGGTCGTAGTCGGAGCGCCCGGAGCCCGTCACGCTGCTGCGCCCGGTACAGATCACCGTCGCGCCCGCCTCGCCCAGCGCGGTGGCGATGCCCCGGCCCGCGCCCCGGGTCGCCCCGGCGACCACTGCGACCCGGTCACGGAGCGCGTCCCGATCCGGCCGCCACGTCACGCGGCGAGTCTGGCAGCCCGGGTGTCCCGATGCCGCCTGGAGCCGGCGTTGATGCGGGCCTGCCCGCTGTTACCGAGCTGCACAGGAGGCAGGTTTTCGGGCGCGTTTTTCTGCCTGGTGTGGTGTTCGGTAACAACAGGCAGCGCGCCCGAACTAGGACGCTCCCGCGCTGTCCATGGTGGACTCGGTGGTGTTCACCACGATCTCGGAGTGCAGCGTGCGGTGCACCGGGCAGTTGTCGGCGATCTCCAGGAGCCGTTTGCGCTGGTCGGTGTCGAGGTTGCCGTCGAAGCGGATCACCCGCTCGATCCGGTCCAGCAGCCCGGTCGTTGTCTCGCACTCGGCACAGTCCTGCGCGTGGATCCGCGAGTGCCGCAGCTGTACCGACACGTGCTCCAGCGGCCACCCCTTGCGGTCCGCGTACATCCGGACCGTCATCGAGGTGCAGGCGCCCAGCGAGGCGAGCAGCAGGTCGTACGGGCTGGGGCCGGTGTCGGCGCCGACCGGCCGGGGCTCGTCTGCGGTGAGCACGTGGGTGCCGCTGGTGACCCTCTGTCCGAAGGCGCCGTCGCCGTTCTCGGACACCACGACGAAGCCCTCCGCCGGCCGGTCGACTGGCTCCTGCCGGGCGCGCCCGCCGGCCGGGGTGTCGAGGTACCGGGAGGCCCAGTGCGCCAGCACCGTGGCCACGAACTGGGCGTCGGCGCGGTTGGTGAGCAGGTGGTCGGCACCGTCGACGGCGACGAACGACTTGGGGTGGCGCGCGGTGTCGAAGATCCGCCGTGCGTTGTCGACGCCGACCACCTCGTCGACCGGCGAGTGCAGCACGAGCAGCGCCGCACCGAGCTTGGCGATGCGCTCCGCCTGCGGCTGGCCGGCGATGTCGTCGAGGAACTGCCGCCGGATGCGGAACGCCCGCCCGCCCAGCACGACCTCGGCCTCCCCGGTGCGCTCGATCTCGGCCCGGTGCTCGGCGAGCAGGTGCCCGACGTGCGCCGGGTCGGCCGGGGCGCCGATGGTGGCCACCGCCTTGACCTCGGGCACCAGGTGGGCGGCCGCGAGTACGGCCGCGCCGCCGAGCGAGTGCCCGATCAGCAGGGTCGGCGCGGCGAAGTTCTCGCGCAGGTGGTCGGCCGCGTTCACCAGGTCCGCGACGTTCGAGCTGAAGTCGGTGTTGCCGAAGTCCCCGCCGGACGTGCCGAGGCCGGTGAAGTCGAACCGGAGCACCGCGATGCCGAACTCGGTCAGCGACCGGGCGATCCGCGCGGCGGCCAGCGAGTCCTTGTTGCACGTGAAGCAGTGCGCGAACAACGCGTAGGCCGTCGGCTCCGAATCCGGCAGGTCCAGCCGCGCGGCCAACGGGTGGCCCTGGGAGCCGGCGAACTCGAGTTTGCTGCTCTTCATCGTCAGTCCTGTCTCGCCGCGAGCTTCACCGATGCCCTGCGCAACGCCCCGACCCTAGCCGCCCATCCCGCCGGTGGTGGACCTCACCGCCAGGCGCGATCTCGGTGTCAGAAATCGGTAACGCGCGCCGGTCCGCCGAATGGCGCGCCCGGGCGCAACGGTCAGGATTCCGTAATTGGCGGCTCGGCCGGAGGCGTCGTTTCGCTGGTTAGCGTGGCCAGGTGTTCGTGTTCCGGCCCGGATGGTGGGCGAGCGGTGCGCTGGTCG
This sequence comes from Pseudonocardia sp., assembly GCA_036272795.1. Lineage (GTDB taxonomy): Bacteria > Actinomycetota > Actinomycetes > Mycobacteriales > Pseudonocardiaceae > Pseudonocardia. The sequence continues at coordinate 4,522 of DATAYB010000422.1, read as the reverse complement.
CGGCGGCGGTGCTCTCCCTCGTGAGTTGTTCCCCCGCCCCCGCCCGCACCGGCACGGGGCCGGGTCCGGAAGACGCGCGGCCGACCGGGTTCCCCTCGGCCGCGCCCGGGGTGGCCAACTGGTCGCCGTGGCCGTCCGCGCTGCACGACGCCAGGCACTCGGGAGCGGCCACGACGGACGGCCCCCGGACCGGGACAGTCCGCTGGCGCCGCCGGCTGGAGGGCGCGGTGACCCCGGGACCGGTGGTTGGCGCCGACGGCACGGTGTACATCTCGTCGAACGGCGGGGTGCTGCATGCTCTGAACCCCTCCGACGGCGCCGACCGGTGGACCTACGAATCCGGCACGGTGGGCGGGGGCGACCTGTCCGTCTCGCCGTTGGTGCTACCCGACCGCACGGTGCTGTTCCCGAGTGGCGACCAGCTGATCGCCCTGTCACCGGCGGGTGCGCGACTCTGGTCGGAACGCCTGCCGGGCACGGCGACCTCGCCTGTCACGGCGGACGGCCGGCGGGTCTACGTCGGCGATACCTCGGGCAACGTGTCGGCGTGGGACTTGCCGAGCGCCGGCGCGCACCACCTCGCCTGGCGGATCGACGTCGGCACGACGTCGTACGGTTCGGTCGTCACCGGGGGAGACGGCCGGCTCTACACCACCGCCGACTCCGCGCTGGTGGCCATCGACGACCGGGGTGCTGGCGCCCGGTTGGCCTGGCGGAGCGACCCCACCGACGACATCACGGAGGTGTCCGCAGGCCTCGGTCCGGACGGCACGGCGCTGCTGGGCACGAACGGCCGCTTCGAGTGGGCCTACGGCCGGGCCGGCGGCGCGCCACTGTGGCGGTCGCCGCGCGTGATCACTTATGCCTCGCCGACCGTAACCGCCACCGGTTTGGCCTACGTGGCCGACCACGCCGGGTTGGTGCACGTCCTCGATGTGCGGACCGGCGCCGAGACCACCCGGTACGGGCCGCTCGGCGCTCAGATCTGGAGCTCGCCGGTCGTCGACCGGGCCTACCGCGTGTACGTGGCGGGGCAGAACGGGCATGCCTACGGCTTCGCCCCGGATGGCCGCGCGCTGTTCGACGTCGACCTCGGTGGGCCGGTGGACAGCTACCCCGCGCTCACCGGGGACGGCGCCCTGGTGGTCGGCAGCCGCAACGGGTTCGTCACGGCGATCGGTTGAGCACCGCGCCGGTCCACTGGCGCCTCCGGCGCACTCGACACCGAATCGAGCGACTGTTAGATTCGAACGGTAGTTAGATTCGATGTCAGAGGAGGTCCACCGATGACCGCACGCGTCGCCGACACCGACCGCGCCCCGCTGGACCGGGCGTTCGCGGTGGGCTGGTACGAGGGCTGGATCGAGGCCTGGAACAGCAACCGGCCCGAGATGGTGTTCGACCTGCTGACCGAGGACTTCGTGCTCGACAGCCCGACCACCCGGCACACCGGCATGGTCGTGCGTGGCCAGCCGGCCGCCGCCGACTACATCCGGTACGTGCTGGCCGCGTACCCCGACCTGGCCTGGGAGGTCACGGCCCCGCCGATGTTCTCCGACGACCTGGCCCGAGCGGCGTTCAGCTGGCGGGGCACCGGCCACTTCACCGGCCGGATGGATCCGCCTGGCGTCGAGGGCACGGGGGCGGCGTTCGAGTTCGCCGGCCTCGAGGTCTTCGACTTCCGGGGCGACCGGGCCTGCTACCTCTACGCCAGCTATGACCTGCTGGGGCTGATGAAGCAGCTCGGCCTGCACCGAGGCGCCACCTCCCGACGGTGACCACGAGCCTGCGTGAGCTGCTCGAGCACGGCGTCGCACGCGCGCCCGACCGGGTTGTGCTCGTCGCCGGCGCCACCCGGTTGACCTGGGCCGACCTCCACGAGCGGGCCTGCCGGGTGGCGGACGCCCTGGTGCGGGACGGTGTCGGGCCGAGGGACCGGGTCTGCTACCTCGGCAAGAACGACGTGGCGCTGTTCGAGGTGGTGTTCGGCTGCGCGCTGGCCGCCTCGGTGCCGATCCCGCTGAGCTGGCGCACCGCACCCGACGAGCTCGCCGCGATCGTTGCCGACTGCGCCCCGACGGTGCTGGTCGTCGACCCGGCGGTCGGCGAGCTCGTCGAGCGGGCGGAGCCGGCGCTGCTGCCGGCGCCGCTGATCGTCTCGCTCGGCCGCCACGAGCGTTGGCCGGAGTACCGGCAGTGGCTCGGCGCCGCCCGGGATCCCGGGGTCGCCGGGGCGCCCGGTGAGATCGCGTTGCAGCTCTACACCAGCGGCACCACGGGCCGGCCGAAGGGCGCCCTGTTCGCAGGCGGCACGAACCTGCGTGTACTGCTCGACGACATCTCGGTCCAGTGGGGGTTCACGCCGGACGACGTGAGCCTGGTGGCCATGCCGCTGTTCCACATGGGCGGGCTCGGCTGGGCGCTGGCCGGCCTGGCGCGGGGCGCCCGCACCGTGCTCGTGCGCGACTTCGTGCCCGCTGACGTCGTCGAGGTGATGCGCGCCGAGCGGGTCACCACGACCTTCTTGGTGCCCACCATGCTCGCCGCCCTGTGCGCGGTACCGGACGTCACGGCCGCGGTCGCACCGTCGCTGCGCCGCATGACCTACTCCGGCGCGCCGATCGACCCGGCCGCGCTGGCAGCCGCGATGGACTCGCTGCGTTGCGAGTTCGTGCAGCTCTACGGGCTGACGGAGGCGACAGGCGCATTCGCTCAGCTGACCGCCGACGAGCACGACCTCACCGGGCCGCGTGCCCATCTGCTGCTCTCCGCCGGCCGCCCGTACCCCTGGGTGGAGGTGCGGGTCGTGTCCGGCGAGACCGGTGACGAGGTGCCGGTCGGGCAGGTCGGCGAGATCTGGACGCGTTCGGAGCAGAACATGGTCGGCTACTGGCACCAGCCGGAGGAGACGGCGCGTGCGTTGACCCCGGACGGCTGGCTGCGCACCGGTGACCTGGGCCGGGTCGACGAGCACGGGCACATCTTCCTGGTCGACCGCGCCAAGGACCTGATCATCAGCGGCGGGGAGAACATCTACCCGGTCGAGGTCGAACAGGTGCTCGCCGCGCACCCGGACCTCGTCGAGGTCGCCGTCATCGCGGTGCCGGACCGGCGCTGGGGCGAGACCGTCAAGGCCCTCGTCGTCGCCAGGCCGGGGGCCACGGTGCGGGCGGACGGGGTGATCGCCTTTGCGCGTACCCGGCTGCCCGGGTTCAAGTGCCCCACCAGCGTCGACCTGGTCACGGCACTGCCGCGCACCCCGACCGGCAAGGTGATGAAACAGCAGCTGCGCGAACGGTACTGGCAGGACCATGAGCGCCGGATCCACTGACGCTGCCGGACCGTCCGACGCCGCCGGATCCACTGACGTGGGGGAGCGGGCCGCGACCAAGGGCGACCGCACGCGGCGGCGGCTGCTGGACGCGGCGGCCGCCGAGTTGGCCCGCAACGGCCTGGCCGGCGCGAGCATCGGGGCCATCGCGGCCGCCGCCGGGCTGCGCACGGGGAGCGTGTACTTCCACTTCCCGTCGAAGGACGAGCTCATCGGTGAGGTGCTCGAGGTGGGCCTGCGGGAGACGCTGGCCCACCTCGACGAGGCGCTGGCCACCGTGCCCGAGCACGGCGACCCGGCCGCGCGGCTGCGCGCCGCCGTCCGGGCACACGCCACCGCCGTCCGGGACCTCAACGACTACACCCGCGTCGTGCTCGCCCCCATCGCGGTCGGAGACGGCGCGGCGGCGGCCACGTTCCGCCTGCTGCGACGGTCCTACCTGCAACGGTGGACCGCGCTCGTGACCGAGGCACAGCAGGCCGGGGTGATCGCACCGGAACCTGAGCCCCGGCTGGTGCGGGACCTGCTGTTCGGCGCGGTGAACGCGGTCAGCCTGGCCGGGCGGCCGCCGCGGGAGACCGTTGCGGCGATCGCTGCGCTGCTCGGGTTGGCGAGGTCCGAGGCGGCGACATGGCCGGCCAGTACCTGAGAAGACCAGGTGGCCGGCAGGGGGCCAGTTCAGTGATCTTCACTTAACAGGCGCCGGCCGCAACCGGGCGACCGGGCGTCTGGGTGTCGTCGCCCTAGGCCGTTCGCCTGCGACCGTGATCACGGTACGCAGTCGATCCCCCGGTCCGAGCGAGGTCGTTCCGGGTCGGAACAGTGCGCCACAGGAAATACAGTAAAAAAGGGGCGGGCGCCGGTATCCGGAGCCCGCCCCTCGTGCACACCGGACTCTGATTCCCCAAGACAGCCTGCCGCGGCTGGTAGGCAGACCGTGCGCGTCCGCGCCGTGAAAAAATGCGCGGATACACAATCAGTGTTCGGCGTCCTCAATCGTTTGGTGCTTCCCCACCACCAGGGGCGCCGCTCCATCGGGGTGGGGCGGCGTGGATATGTGTGGAAACTCAGCCGTGATCGTCAGAGTTCTTCTGGTCCTTGGCCAGGATGCCCAGCACGCCCTCGAGGACGCTGTTGTTGCATGCCTGGATCGGGACCTGCACGGTGGTGTCCTGGACGTTGATCAGGCCG
>DATAYB010000421.1:0-2295 GCA_036272795.1 Pseudonocardia sp. | reverse complement strand
ATCCGGCACGGGGCGACGGCGGAGCGGCGCACGCAGGCCCGGCTGCTGTTCAGCGTGTTGCTGGCCGCGCTCGGCACCAGCTGCGTGCTCGGGGTGCTCACCCTGCTGCTGACGTACCTGGGGGTGCCCGGGCTGACCCTGATCGACCCCACCGCCCACGGCGTCGCGGCCGGCATCGGCAGCCACGCCGCGGAGAGCCAGCAGACCGCGCTGCTGTTCTGGTTCTCCCGGCTGTCGGCGGCCGGCATCGCGGCGTCGGTGCTGGTGGCGATCCGGCGGGGCCGGCTGTGGCGGGCCGAGCGGCTGTTCAGCCGGGGCCTGGCGTCCATGATGGTGATCGTCCTCGTCGGGGGCGGCTACGTGGTGATCAGCGCGGTGGCCGGCTGGCTGCCCGGCGCGGAGAGCGGCCGTGGCGAGGTGATCGCCGGGGCGGCGGCGACCGGGCTCGCCGCGCTGGCGTTCCTGCCGGCGTACCTGCGGGCCGAGCGGCTGGTGGACCGCCTGCTCTACGGGCGGCGGCCGGCCCCCTACAGCGTGCTGGCGGACGTGGCGGCGCTCTCCCGGGGCAGCTCGTCGGACGGGCCGAACCTCGCAGGCGTTGCGGAGGCGATCGGGCGGGGCCTCGGCGCGCGGTCCTGCCGGCTGACCGTGCTGCGCCCCGGGCTGCGGGACCGCACCTACGCGTGGTCCGACGGCACCGAGGGCGGCGAGCAGGCCGAGGACCACGTGGTGCTGCCGATCCGCCAGGGCACCGAACAGATCGGCTCGATCGCGGTGGACCGGGGCGCGGTGGCCGGCCTGCACACCGAGCGCCGCACGCTGCTGGAGGACGTCGCCGACAGCCTCGGCGCGATCCTGCAGGCCAGCCGGCTGGGTATCGAGCTGGAGCGGCAGCTGCGGGCCGCGCTGGCACACGCCGAGGACATCGCGCAGTCCCGCCGCCAGGCCGTCGCCGAGATGGACAGCGAGCGCCGGATGATCGAGCGCGACCTGCACGACGGCGCCCAGCACCACCTGGTCTCGCTCCGGTTGGCGCTGGGCCTGGTCGAGTACGAGGTCTCCAGCGGCAAGCTCGAGGAGGCCAGGGGGCGGCTGGACCAGCTGGCCGTGCAGCTCAGCAACGCCGAGGCGGTACTCGCCAAGACGGCGTCCGGAGTGTCGTCGATCGTGCTCTCCGAGCGGGGGCTGGCCGCTGCGCTCGCCGCCGACCTCGGCGGCACCGACCCGCCGATCGCGGTCTCCTTCGAGGGCGGCGCTGACGAGCGGCGGTTCGGCGCGGACGTCGAGGCGGCGGTCTACTTCTGCTGCCTCGAAGCGGTGAACAACACCCGCAAGCACGCGCAGGGCGCCCCGGTCGCCGTCCGGATCGGGCTCGGCGACGGCCTGCTGTGGTTCAGCGTCCGCGACGAGGGCCCCGGTTTCGACACGGGCGCCAGCACCGGCTCGCCGGGACGGGGTCAGCGCAACCTGCTCGCCCGGCTCAGCGCGGTCGGCGGGCGCCTCAGCGTGGAGTCCGCGCCCGGCGCCGGCACGACGGTGTCCGGCGCGGTGCCGGTGCCGGAGGAGGCCCCGCCTGACGCCACCCAGCCCGTGCCGCCCGCGCTCCTCGAGTCGCGGCGTGCACCGGCCGAGCCCGCGAGCCCCGGGGCGTCCAGCGGCGAGCCCGCCCAGCCGCCCCGACCTGGGCTGATCGCGCCTGCGCCGGTCAAGCCCGGCCTGATCCTGCCGCGCCCCGAGCCGGCCGCTGGGGTGTTCCCGGTCGACCCAGCCGCCCCGGCCGCCGCCGCGGTCACCGTGCCCGACGTGGTGCCGGCGACGGTGCCCAACGTGGCGGCCACCGGCGCGCCGGCGGCGCGGTCCCCCGACACGAACGCCGAACCGACCACCGCCGACCGCATCGAGCCGCCCACCCCGATGTACGGCCAGCCCGTGTCCCAACCCGCGCCTCGACAGCAGCCTGCGTACGGGCCACCCGGCTACGGACAACCGGCGGCGCATGGCCAGCCGGGGCAACCGGCGCAGGGCCGACCGCCGTACGGCCAACCGGGCCAACCCGGGTACGCGCCACAGGCGTACCCACAGCCACCGCCGCAGGCCCAGCCGCCGCAGGGCCAGCCCGGCACGCCGCAGGAGCCCACCCCAGGTCAACCCGGCTACGCGGCACCGGTCTACCGCCAACCGGTGCCGTACGGCCAACCGGGCTTCGACCAGCCGGATTATGGCCAACCGGGATGGTGGCAGCACTCCGAGGCCGGGGCACCACGGACCGCGCCTCCACCGGCACCAGCCGGCGCG
>DATAYB010000420.1:0-19338 GCA_036272795.1 Pseudonocardia sp. | reverse complement strand
GGGCGGCATCCCACTCCGGGTGGCGGCCGACCTTGCGCCGGATCATCGAGTGCATCACCCGGACCGTGACCGCCGACCTCCGCCCGGCGCCCCCGGCCCGCAGCGCGCCGGGCTCCGAGACGTCCAGCCAGAACCGGCAGGTCTCCAGGTACCGGCCGAACGCCGAGCCGCCGGTGTAGGTACCGGTCAGCACGAGCGGTTTGTGGATCAGCTCGGTGCGGTAGCCCTCCAGCGAGATGAGCCCCCAGTAGTAGAACGCGTCGACCCCGTAGCGGCGCAGCACCGCCGCGCCCCGCTCGACGCGGTCCCAGTCCAGCCAGTCCGGCTCGGTGTCCAGGTGCTCGAACAGCGCGACCAGCTCGGCCGGGGCGTCCGGCACGCTCCCGATGCCGTCGCTCAGTGCTCGGTCGACCAGGCGCCGGACGTCCCGCACGTAGCCGTCGTCGAACGCGGCCTCGATGAACGCATCCGAAAGCGGGTCCGCCCTCGCCCGGTCGCGGCCCAGCTCGGTGGCCACGTCGTCGGGCAGGGCGAGCGGGCCGGACACGAACCGGCCCAAGATCCCCAGTATCTGGCGACTCCGGGCACTGCCGCGATTCGCGAAGTAGCGGAACGAGCTCGGCACCTCGGGTGCCCTTGCCCCGGCGGGCGGCCGTGTGGTGGTCATGATGCCGAGGTTAGATTAAAATTGTCGAGTGTCAACCAATTGTCGGCCGCCTAACCTGGGGCCGTGACCGCCGACGCGAGCGCCGCTCCCACCGGGCGACCGCCTGTCCGGGCCGTCGCCGGGCGGCCGAGGGGGCGACCGCGCAAGGACGCCGACCCTGCGCCCGCCGACGACGTGCTCGCCGCCGCCCTGCACGCCTTCGCCATCCACGGCTACCAGGGCGTCTCGGTCCGCACCCTGAACCGCGAGCTCGGGGTCAGCCACAACCTGCTGCACCAGCGCTTCGGCTCGAAGGAGGCGATCTGGTACGCGGCCGTGGACTGGGGCTTCGGTGGCCTGGTGGAGCAGCTGGCGCGCGCCGACGACGACCGTGCCGACCCGCTGGACCGGCTGCGCGTGTTCATCCGGACGTTCGTGGCCTTCAACGCGCGCCACCCGGACCTGGTCCGGGTGGCCAACGCCGAGGGCGGCCAGCCCACCGAGCGGCTCGACTACCTGCTCGACAACTACGTCAGGCCGACCATCGAGCGCACGTCGCCGATCGTCGAGCAGTTGGTCGCCGCCGGCCGGCTCAAGGACGTGTCCCGGGCCGCGATCTACTTCCTGGTCACCTCCGGCGCCGGCGCGATGTACAGCAACGACGCGATGACGCGGGCGCTCTTCTCGGCGGACGTGCTCGCCCTGGAGCGGGTGGACGAGTACGCCGACGGCGTGGCCACGATCATCCTGGACGGCCTGACCCGGTAACGGCCCCGGGGACTGCCCGGTTCACCTGAGAGCACCGGTGAGCGATGCTGCTCACCCGGGGCTTCCACGGCGGACGGCGGTTGAGAGACTGGGCCCGTGACCACTGTGCCGACTTCGACGACGACTTCGACGAACACTCTGGAGATCCCCGCCGGGCTCAAACCCTCGGACGGCCGCTTCGGCTGCGGGCCGTCCAAGGTACGCCCGGCCCAGCTCGAGGCGCTGACCCGCGACGCCGGTCAGGCCATGGGCACCTCGCACCGGCAGAAACCGGTCAAGTCCCTGGTGGGGCGCGTCCGCGCTGGGCTGAGCGAGCTGTTCTCCCTGCCCGAGGGCTACGAGGTCGTGCTGGGCAACGGCGGTACCACCGCGTTCTGGGACGCCGCCGCGTTCGGCCTGGTCCGGGAGCGGTCGCTGCACCTGACCTACGGCGAGTTCTCCTCGAAGTTCGCCACGGTGACCAAGGGCGCGCCGTTCCTCGCCGACCCCTTGGTGATCTCCGCGGCGCCGGGCAGCGCGCCCGCGCCGACCAGTGACCCGTCGGCCGACGTGCTGGCCTGGGCGCACAACGAGACCTCCACCGGCGTGGCCGTGCCGGTACTGCGGCCGGCCGGCAGCACCGAGGGCCAGCTCGTCGCGATCGACGCCACCTCCGGCGCGGGCGGGCTGCCGGTGAACATCGCCGACACCGACGTGTACTACTTCGCGCCGCAGAAGTGCTTCGCCTCCGACGGCGGGCTCTGGCTGGCACTGATGAGCCCGGCGGCGCTGGAGCGGGTGGCCTCGATCGGTGCCTCGGACCGCTGGATCCCGGAGTTCCTCTCGCTGACCACCGCGGTCGACAACTCCAGCAAGGACCAGACGTACAACACCCCGGCGGTGGCCACGCTGATCCTGCTGGCCGACCAGATCGACTGGATGAACGGCCTCGGCGGGCTGGCCGGCTGCGTGGCGCGCACCTCGGACTCGTCGACCCGGCTCTACGAGTGGGCCGAGAAGTCGTCGTTCGCCACGCCGTTCGTGGCCGACCCGGCACACCGCTCGCAGGTCGTCGGCACGATCGACTTCGTCGACTCCGTGGACGCCGCCGCCGTCGCCAAGGTGCTGCGCGCCAACGGCATCGTCGACACCGAGCCCTACCGCAAGCTGGGCCGCAACCAGCTGCGCGTCGGCATGTTCCCGGCCGTCGAGCCGGCCGACATCAGCGCGCTGACCGAGTGCATCGACTGGGTGGTCGAACGGCTCGGCTGAGTAGCCCGAGCACACCTCGAACAGACGAAAGGGCCCGTCGCCGGTGTTTCCGGCGGCGGGCCCCTTCGTGCCCCATAACAGCCCCTCGGGGCCGATGACCTGCGACTGGGCTCAGCGGCGGGCGCGCGCGTGCCGGCGTGGCGGCGGTGGGGTCCACCAGTCGACCGGCTGGCGGACCGGCCGGCGCGTCCGGCGGTCGACCAGTACGGCCAGCAGAACCAACACGGGCAACGCAATCAGCGCAACGAACACGACCAGGGCGACACTCACCCTTACCCCCCGGCTGTAAGCTGATCATCGAGTTCAAGTGCTACGACGGTAGCTTACGTACGTAGCAAACGCTCGTGACCTAACGGGTGATACTGGTGGAGCGGGAGGGATGCGTGTGACCGAGCGCCGGCACGGTCTGGCCCGGATCCAGGTCGCCGCCACGCTACGCCGAATGCGCGAGCAGGCCGGCGTGCCCCGCGATGCGGCCGCCCGCGAGCTGTACTGCACGGTGTCCAAGATCGGCGACATCGAGACCGGCCGGTCCGGGATCAAGCCCGCTGAGCTGGAGAAGCTGCTCGACCTCTACCGGGTCACCGGCGAGGACCGCGAGCAGCTCGTCGAGACCGCACGCACCTCGCGCTCCCGCCGCAGGCGCGACCCGTCCGGCCCGAGCATCCCCACCAGCAGCCGCCGCTACCTCGACCTGGAGACCCAGGCCCGCTCGCTGGTGTTCTTCTCCTCCGAGCTGCTGCCCGGCTTCCTACAGACCGACGGTTACGCGCGTGCCCTGCTGGAGTGGTCCGGCCAGCTGACCCCGGCCGAGATCGACTGGCGGCTGGCCCTGCGCGCCGAACGCCGCAAGGCACTGGCGCGCCTCGAGCCCCCGCCGCCCGCGTGCTGGTGCATCCTGGGGGAGGCGGCCCTGCGCGCCAATGTCGGTGGCCCCTCGGTGATGGCCGAGCAGCTCGGCTACCTGCTCGAATGGTCGCGCTCGATGCGCCACCTGGTGATCCAGATCCTGCCGCTGGGCTCCGGGGTGCACCAGCTGATGGGCCTGACCCACACCCTGCTGCGGTTCGATCCCCCGGCCAGGGACGTGCTGCACGTGGACACCCACCCCCGGAACGTGTTCTTCGACCACGAGGGCGATGTCGCCGAGGCGGCCCACGCACTGGAGCTGATCAAGGCCCAGGCGATCGGGCGGGAGGACAGCCTGGCGGTGATCAGGCGAGTGTTGAACGATTACAAGGAGATGAGCGGGTATGGCGCGCTGGAATGAGTGGTTCACTCCTCGCCACTCGGACAACGGCGGTCAGTGCGTCGAGACGATGATCACGAGCAGCACCGTGTACGTACGGAACTCCAAGCGGCCCACCGAGGACCCGATCGAGTTCACCCACGCGGAGTGGCGCGCTTTCGTGTCGAGCGTCCGGGAAACCGATGACTACACTCTGCCTAGCTAGGTGTTAGCTCGGTATTAGCTCGTCCGAAGGGCCTCGGGGCCTGGACGGCGCGCCTCCCGGATGGGCGGCGGGCCGGCCACTAACGTCACTCGGACGAGCGTAAGGGCGAGCGGAGGGCTGGATGCGCGCGCTGCGGGTCGTGGGGTACGGAGAGGATGGCGTTGTCATCCTCGAAGACCCCGACCGGCGCGAGCGATTCACCGTTCCGGCCGATGAGCGGCTACGGGCCGCGGCGCGCGGCGACGTCCAACGACTCGGTCAGATGTCGATGGAGTTGGAGAGCCAGTTGCGACCACGTGAGATCCAGGCCCGCATCCGGGCAGGCGCGTCCGTGGAGCAGGTGGCCGCCGCCGCCGGTGTTCCGCTGCAGCGCATCGAGCGGTTCGCCTACCCCGTGCTGCTCGAGCGGTCGCGTACCTCCGAGATGGCGCGCCAGGCCCACCCCGTCCGCGACGACGGGCCTGACCTGCGCACCCTCGACGAGGTCGTCGAGCACACCTTCGGGCTGCGCGGCCAGTCCTACGAGCAGGCCGAGTGGGACTCCTTCCGTGGCGAGGACAACAAGTGGGTGGCGACCCTGAGCTGGTCGGTCGGCCGCTCGGACATCACCGCCCGCTGGACCTACCACCCGGGTGCCCACGGCGGCACGGTGACCGCGCTCGACGAGCACGCCACCGACCTCGTCGACGGGCACCTGTCCCGGCCGCCCCGCCGCGTCGGCCCGGTGATCGACTTCAGTAAGCCGGAGGACGGTGAGACCGCGTCGGCCAGCCCCACCGAGCGCCCCGACGCCACCCCCGCACCCACCCCACAGACCAGCGGCAACGCCGTCGACCGTGCCGCCGAGCGGGTCAGCGCGCGCGCCGCCGAGCGCGCGGCCTCCACCACCTCCGACCGCGCCACCGGCACCGACCAGGCCGCCGGCCGGCGGGCCACCAAGACCACCACCGGCTCCGGCACCCGCGCCGCGCGCGCGAAGGCCGCCCAGGCCGAGGCCTCCCGGGGTCCGACGGGCGCCGGGACCTCCGGAGCCACCAGGTCCGCCGGGGCAACCGGGTCCGGTTCACGCGGCACCGCCGGGGCGACCGGGACCGGCGCGGCCGGTTCGGGCGCGGCGGGCTCCGGCTCGGCCGCCGAGGGCGCTGACGCGGCGGCCACGGCGAAGCGACCCAGCGGCCGCAAGGCCAAGCCGGTCATGCCGTCCTGGGAGGACGTGCTGCTCGGCGTCAAGCGCAACTGACCCCTCGAGTCACCCGCCCGCCGGGTCAGCTCGCGGGTTCAACGGGCGAGTTCAGCGGGCGGGCTCAGCTCGCGGGGGAACCGAAGATCGCGTGGATCAGCAGGCCGAGCCAGGCCAGCACCACCCCGACCCCGACGCCGTAGCCGATCCAGCGCCAGAACGGCAGCCGCCGCATCAGCCAGAGCGACGGCGCCATCCCCGCCCCGAGCAGCACGTTCGCCGGCACGGCCAGCCAGCCGAACGACGTGGCCAGCGCCATTGTCAGGATGATGTCCAGTGCACCGGCCAGCGCGGCGACGACGGCGCTCACGGTCAGGCCGGTGGCCCACGGCGTCGGTTCGGGCCGGCGGCTCACCGGGGGCTGGCCGCGTAGAAGGCCAGTGCGGCGGCCGTGGCCACGTTGAGCGAGTCCACGCCGTCGGCCATCGGGATCCGCACCCACTCGTCGGCGGCGTCCAGCGCGGCCTCGGACAGCCCCGGCCCCTCCGCGCCGAGCAGCAGCGCGACCCGCTGGCCGGCGAGCCCGGCCGCCGGCAGCGCGCGTGCGGCCGGCCGGGGGCTGAGCGCCACGATCCGCCGGCCACCGGTGCGCAGCAGGTCCAGGGTGGCCGGCCACGGCGGGTCGGCCGGCAGCGTGGCGAACGGCAGCCGCAGCACGTGCCCCATGGACACCCGCACGCTGCGCCGGTACAGCGGGTCCGCGCAGTGCGGCCCGAGCAGCACGCCGTGCACGCCCAGCGCAGCCGCGTTGCGGAACAGCGCACCGAGGTTCTCGTGGTCGTTGACGCCCTCCAGGACGGCCAGCACCCGGCCCTCGGCGGCCAGCGTGGCCGCGGCCACCGGGGCGGCGCGGTCGGCCACCGCGAGCACGCCCCGGTTGAGGTGGAAGCCGACGGTCTCGGCCATCACGTCCGCACTGGCCACGTAGGCCGGTACGTCAGGGTGGGCGGCCAGGTCCCCGGCGAGGTCGGCCAGCCGGGCGGACACGCCGAGCAGCGCGCGCAACGGGTACGGCGACTCCAGCAGTCGGCGCACGACGACCACACCCTCGGCGATCACCAGGCCCCGGCCGCCGGGCCGGTCCGGGCGGCGGTCGGCGGTCGTGAGGTCGCGGAAGTCGTCCAGACGGGGGTCCGCCGGGTCGTCGACCGTGATCATCCGCGCCATGCCGGCATCGTTCCAGTTGCGTCACTCCGGGCTCCGTCGACCCGGCCCCAGGCGTGGCGGATGGGGCTCATGGGACCCCACCTGCCCCATTCCCCACAGGCTGTTGATCAGCGCAGACACCCTTAGCACGTCCCCGCGCGGGCCTCGTGAGGCGCTCTCAGGGGGTCCGGACGATGTTGCTCACAGTGCTCGTCATCCAGACAGCCGTAGCGTCCGGGCTTTCGGTGTGTCACGGTAAAAGGCCCGCCCGGAATCCGGAAGGACCCCGAACGAGGAGGGCCGTGTGGGCCGTGATCTGGCCCGAAGTTCATTCACTCGACGCGAGCGACAGCAGTACCGGGGCAAGGTGCACCGATGCCTCAACGCCCTGGCCACAATGCTGCGCGAAGGCGCCTTCGCCGGTGACAGCGAAGCGACAACGGGCCTGGAGGTAGAGCTCAACCTGGTCGATCAGCGACTCGACCCGGCCATGCGCAATGTCGCGGTACTGGACGGGGTCGACTCACCCGAGCTGCAGTCCGAGCTCGGGCGCTGGAACGTCGAGCTGAACCTGCCGCCCCGCCCGCTCCCCGGCGAGCAGGGGCGCTATCTGGAGCACCACCTGCTGGACATGCTCGCGGAGGTCGAGAAGCAGGCCGAGACCGTCGGTGCCCGCGTGATGACGATCGGCATCCTGCCGACGATCACCGCCGAGCACCTGGTCGCCGAGCGGATGTCGCCGTCCACCCGGTACACCGCGCTCAACGAGCAGATCCTGACCGCGCGCGGAGAACCGGTCCGGCTGGACATCGACGGCGTGCAGCTGGGCGGCGAGCCGCCGGAGCGCCTGCAGATGGACTTCGACTCGATCGCCCCGGAGGCCGCCTGCACCTCGCTGCAGCTGCACCTGCAGGTGCCCCCGGATGCCTTCGCCGCGCACTGGAACGCGGCACAGTGCGTGGCCGGCGTGCAGCTCGCGGTCGGGGCGAACTCCCCTTTCCTGCTCGGCCGCCGACTGTGGGCTGAGACCCGGGTACCGCTGTTCCTGCAGGCCACCGACGTGCGGTCGGTCGAGCTGCGGAACCAGGGGGTGCGCCCGAGAGTCTGGTTCGGCGAGCGCTGGATCAACTCGATCTTCGAGCTGTTCGAGGAGAACGTGCGCTACTTCCCGGGGCTGCTGCCGGTCGGCGGCGACCAGGACCCGCAGGTCGAGCTGGCCGCCGGGCGGGTGCCGTCGCTGGAGGAGCTGCGGCTGCACAACGGCACGATCTGGCGCTGGAACCGGCCGATCTACGACGTCGCCGACGGCGTGCCCCACCTGCGCGTGGAGAACCGCGTGCTGCCGGCCGGCCCGAGCGTCGTCGACATGATCGCCAACGCGATGTTCTTCTACGGCCTGCTGCGGGTGCTCACCGAGCGGGACCGGCCGGCGCTGTGGTCACAGCTGCCGTTCGCGGCCGCCGAGGAGAACTTCAAGGTGGCCGCCCGGGACGGCATGAACGCCACCCTGTTCTGGCCGGACCTCGGCTGGGTCGGCCCCGACGAGCTGGTGCTGCGCCAGCTGCTGCCGATGGCCGCCGAGGGCCTGCAGCGGTGGGGCGTCACCGACTCGATCTCCAGGCGCTACCTGGACGTCATCGAGCAGCGCTGCAAGGCCCGCTGCACCGGCGCCTCCTGGCAGCAGCGCGCGGTGGACGCCCTGGAGAGCCGAGGTATGGACCGGGGCGACGCCATCCGGGGCATGCTCGAGCGCTACCTGGACGGCATGTCCAACAACGCGCCCGTGCACACCTGGCCACTGCCGAAGGTACGAGCCCAGAGATAGTCGGGCTGCTGTGGGCGCCGCGCCGGCGCTGATCCCGAGGCCGACCCGCTGTGCGCGGGTCGGCCTCCGTGCTGTGTCCTCGTGCGCTGCACTGTTGTCAAGCGCTGGACGCGGAACATTCGCGATTGCAAACGCTCGCGCCGATTCCGCTCATCCGGCTGGACTGCCGTTCCTATAGTCGTTTTTGCCAGCTGCGGTGACGGAAAGTGCCAACCGGCCCCGTGATTGGCTGCGGAGAGTGATGACTCCGTGGGTCGGCCCGGCACGGTCGATCCCGGGCCAGCCGCATGCAGCTCAACCCGGGCAGACCGCCCGCCACAGCTCGTCGGTCCGGAGGCGGCCTGGCCGCAGCCCCCGCAACCGGAGTGCCTCCGGACCGACGACCAACCCCACCGGAGCAACCCGAGGCCCGTTCCCGACGGGGTGAGGGCCGATCAGCGTGCCCATTTCAGTGCCACGTGACGGATGAGGAGCGGGCGATGTTCCGACGCAGGCGCGAGGCCTCCTTCCGGCCTCCGGCGTCGAGCGCCTGGTGGCCTGCCGGTGCGGACCCCGACGGTGCCGACCCCGCTGAGCGCGTCCCCGCGCTACCGGCCGGCGATCCGTTCGGCGGCTGGCCCGCCTTCCCCGCCGACGGCTCCGCCCCGATCGACCCCGTGCTCGGCCAGCCCGACCCCACGATCGGGTGGGGCGCCCCGGCGGCCCCCCGCCCAGGTGCGACCGGCTCGTTCCCGACCCCACCGCCCGACTCGTTCCCGACGCCCCCACCTGGCTCGTTTCCCGCGCCGGCCGCGCCCGCGCCCCCAACGGGGGCCTTCCCCGGTCCGCCCGGCGACGGCGTGCCCGGTCCGCCCACCGGCGGTTTCGCGCGCCCGTCCGGCCCGGGTCTGTCCGGCGGCCCGGGTCCGTCCGGGGGGCCCGGCCAGGGCCCGCCGAACGGCCGTCCGGGCCCGAACGGCCACCCCACCGCCCAGGGGCACACCGGCGGCCAGCCGGCCACCAACGGCTGGGCCGGGCACCCCCGTCAGTCCGGTCCGCCCGGGCACACCGGTGGCCAGCCGGCCGTGCCCAATGAGGCGGCCGCGCCGGCCGGCTCGGATCGTGCGACCGGCCTGGCGGACCCCGCTGACCAGGCCGCCGCCGGCCAGAGCGCAGTGAGCCAGGCCGCCTCCGGCCGGGCCGCCGCCGGCCGGAGCGCGGCCGGCCAGGACGCGGGGCAGGCGACGCCGAGCTGGCTGCCGCTACTCACCCACGCCGACGACGACCAGCGCTTCCAGGCCAACCCGGAGGAGACGGCAGACGGCGCCCCGGCCGCCGAGCGGACCGGCCTGCACCTCGTCGGCAGTGACGAGCCGGGCCGTGACTCCCGCAGGGTGCGCGCCGGCCGCCGGCGCGCCGCCAAGGCCCGCCGCACCGCCGATGACGTGCCCGAGCCGGCCGCCAGCCCGGAGGCCGCACCGGCGGCCGCCACATCTACTCCCACACCTGCCGCCCCGCTCGGCCGGCCCATGGCCGAACAGCTGCGCGACCTGGCCTTCGCCAACGGCGCCACCACCTGGCTGGACCCGGTCGCCCCGATCAACCCGATGGAGTCCGCCGCGCTGGCCGGCGCCTTCGCGGCGGACTACCTGTCCTGGGACGAGGCGTCCCCGAACCGGCGCGGCCAGGTGCTCATGCAGTACCTGCCGTCCGACGTGGTCGGCTCGGCCACGTCGGCGGCGCTGCTCGGCTGGTCGGGCAAGGGGCGCCAGCGCGCGGAGTTCTCGCTGCCGGGCGCGGTGCACCCGGACGGCGACGGGCGGGTCGTGGTCGATGTGCGGGTGCGGGTCACGCCGTACCGGGCGGTCGGCCAGCCCGCCGACCCGGCGCCCGCCGGTGAGCTCGAGGTGGCCGGCGTGCCGGCGGTGGCCCCCGCGCCCACCGCGCGCGGCTGGAAGAGCCTGGACTCCTACTGGGTGCGGATGACCGTGCCGATCATCCGGGACCAGGGGCGCCTCGTGGTCGACACCTGGGACGAGCAGCTCAACGAGGACGACGACGTCGCGCCGCACGACCTCGAGGACGACTTCGAAGACGACGCGGCAGACGTCGCGGAAGACGGCGAGGTGGACGGCGCGGAAGATCGCGCCGAGGGCGGCCTGGACGGCTTCGAAGAGGTAGCAGGCGCCCTGGCGGCACGGGCCATCGGCACAGCGCGGGCCACCGGTGCCGAGCTCGCCGGAGGTGGCCGGTGAGCCAGCTGCGTGCGCCGCGACTCGCCGGGGTGGCCGGTGGCGTCGGCACCACCACACTGGCCACCGCGCTGCGCGGCTACGACCGGGGGCGAGCCGCCGAGCAGGGTGCCGAGGTGCTCGTCTGCCGGTCCACCGGAGACTCACTGCACGCCGCCGCGACGGTAATCACCTGGCTGGGCTCGACCGGGCTGCCCCGCCCGGTGCTGGCCGTCACCGCCGACGGACCCGCGCCGATCCGGGGTCCGCTGCGCGCCCGGCTGCGGATGATCGAGCCGCAGGTCAACGGGCTTGTCGTCGTGCCCTACGTGGCCCACTGGCGCGAGCTCACCGACCCGCTCGCCGAGGCGGCCCGGCTGTCCGAGTGCCCGGCCGACCAGCTGCCCAAGGCGCTGCGGGGCTACGGCGACGCGATCGCGGCCCTGGCCGAGGCAGTGCTGCGGTCCGGGCTGCTCACCGCCACCCGCCCAGGCGGCCCGCACACCCCGCCGCCCGCCAACCGGACCACCGGCCCGATCGGGCGCACCCTGCCCAACCGGACGGCACCGGCCCCGACCGGTCAGACCGGCCCGCAACCGGCAGTCACCAGCACCGGCCCGCACGCCGCCATCAGCAGCACCGGGCCACACGCCGCCGTCACGAGCACCGGGCCGCATGCCGCGGTCGGCACCACCGGCCCGCAACCCGCCGTCGACCGTCCGCTCGCCCCAGCCGCCCACGGAGGACGCTGATGCCCGCCCCTCTCGCAGTCCTGGCCACGCTCGCGGCCGACCCGCTCCCGAACCCGCCGCCCCAGGCGCCCCCTGGCCTCGGCGAGCTGGCCGACCAGCTGATCGGCTGGCTGAAGTGGGGCGCGCTCACCGCGGGCGTGGTCGGGCTGCTGATCTGCGCTGGCATGATCCTCGCCGGCCGGCGGCACCGGGCCGGGCTGGCCCAGGACGGGCTGGTCGGCTCGTTCTGGGTGCTCACCGGGCTGGCAATGGCGTCGCTGGCGGCCGTGCTGGTCGGCGCGTTCACCGGGGTGGTCGCCCCGTGAGCGGCGTGAGCCCCGTGAGCGGCGCGGCCGCGCTGCTGGCCGACGGCGAGCCGGGGCCCTCGTTCACCGCGATCGTGGAGTCCGCGGCCCGGGCCGCCGCCGCGCTGGTCGGCGACGCGGCGAGCTGGTGGCAGGTGCCCAGTACCTCGCTGCTGCAGCCTGCGGTGCTGGGCGCGCACGACGCACTGCGCCCGGTGCTGGTGCTCGTGCTCACGGCGTCGGTGCTCGCGCAGTCCATCCGGATCATCGTGATGCGCCGGGGCGAGCCGCTGTTCACGGTGTTCAGCGGGTTGGTCCGGTTCGCGGTGGCCGCCGCGCTCGGCGTCACCGTGCTGCAGGGCGCGCTGTGGGCCGGGGACGTGCTGGCCACCAGCCTGCTCGGTACGTCGGCGGTCGACTTCGGCACCACGATGCGCGAGGCGCTGACCGCCCGCCGGGGTGGCCTTGCCGAGCCGTTCCTGCTGTTGCTGCTGTCGGTGGTGGTGCTGCTGCTGGCCGCCGCGCAGTGGATGGCGATGGCATTGCGGCAGGTCGCGCTGCTCGCGGTGGCCGCCACACTCCCACTGGCCGCCGCCGGCTCGCTGACCGCGACTACCCGGGGATGGCTCTCGCGGCTGCTGCCGTGGGCGCTGGCGTTGGTGGCGTACAAGCCGGCCGCCGCCCTGATCCACGCGGTCGGCGAGCAGTACCTCAAGGAGCTCGCCGAGCCCGGCGGCCCCTCGGTCGGCACCGTGCTGGCCGGCATCGTGGTGCTCGCCCTCGGTGTGGCGGCGCTGCCGATGTCGCTGCGGCTGCTGTCGCTCACGTCGGTCCGAATCGCCACCGGCGGTATCTCCGGCGAGGCGATGGCGGGGGCCACCGGCGCGATCCGGCTCAACTCCCGCAGCTCCACCTCGCCGTCCGTGCAGCTGGCCACGTTCATGGAGAACGCCGGCCCGGGCAGCCACCAGCGGCTGGTCACCGGCGCCGCCTCGGTCCATGCGCCCGGTGCGATCGCCGGGGCCAGGGCGGCCGTCGGCCCAGCCGCCGTGCGCGCCGCCGCCGGGCCGGCCGCCGCACGGGCGGAGCTGACCTCGCGGGCGCCCGCCGCCCCGGACCACCTCGACCCCAGCCTGACCCGGCCGATCCCGCGCTACACCGACGCCGCCGACCCCCGACCCACCGCGTCCCCCACTCCGGCGAACACCCCGGTCACCACCCCAGGAGCCCGCTGATGAGCAGCTACCCGGAGCAGCGCCCCGAGCCCCGGCTCTACGGGCACTGGCGCCCCGAGCGCGGCTGGGGCGTCGGCTCGCTGGGGCCGGCCCAGACCGCCGTCGTGTTCGTCGCCGTGCTGGCTCCGGTGCTCGCGGCGTCCTTCGCCCCGAAGGCGGCCGTCGCGCTGGCCCTGGTATCGGTGCTCGTGGTGGTCGCGGTGACGGTTCGGGTGGGCGGTTCCACGGCGGCCGAGGCGCTGACCAGGCGGTTCCGCTTCACGACCGCTAGGGCGAAGGGCTGGACGGAGCTGTCCGGCGGCCTGCTCACCGAGCACCCCCGCCGCCACGACCTGCCGGGTCCGCTGGCGCCGCTGGTCGCCCTGGACACCGACGACGGCCGGGGCGGGCGCCAGGCCCTGGTGCTGGATCGGCACACCGGCACCCTGTCCGCGGTGCTGCGCTGCGCGCCGGCGGGGCTGGACCTGGCGGACCGGGCCAGCGCCGACGAGTGGGTGGCCTGCTGGGGCGCCTGGCTGGCCGACCTCGGGCACCGCCCGGTGATCCGGCACATCGCGGTCACCGTGGACACCGCCCCCGGTGGCCTCGCCGACACCGACTACCTGCGCGGACGGCTGGCCCCGGACGCCCCGGCGGTGGCCCGCGACCTGATGCACGAGCTGATCGAGCTGTCCCCGTCGACGTCGGCTCAGACCGACACCCGGGTCACCGTCACGCTCGACCCGTCCCGCGCCGCGCCCCGCCCGCTGGACCTGCTGGCCTCGGTCGCCGAGGTCACCCGGTGGCTGCCGGGGTTGGAGGCCGGCCTGTCATCGTGCGGAGTCGCGGTACTCGGCAGGGAGTCCATCGCCAGCCTGACGTCCCGGGTGCGCTCGGCGTTCGACCCGGTGTCCCGCGACGAGATCGCCCGCCAGGGCGAGGCCCACCAGCTGCGGCAGTGGGCCCAGGCCGCCCCGGTCGCGGCCACCGAGACCTGGGACAGCTACCAGCACGACTCCGGCCTCTCGGTGTCCTGGGCACTGCGGGAGGCACCCCGCCAGGCCGTCAACGCGCGGGTGCTCGTGCCGCTGCTGGCGCCCGGCCCGTACCCCCGCCGGGTCAGCCTGCTGTACCTGCCCTACCCGGCCGACCAGGCCGCCGCCCGGGTGGAGAGTGAGATCACCGCTGGTCAGATGCGCAGGGCCTGGTCGCAGCGCACCCGCCGCGACGAGACACAGCGTGACCGCGACGACCGCAACCGCGCGCTGCAGGCCGCCCGCGAGGAGGCCGAGGGCGCGGGGGTCGGCCGACTCACGGTGTACGTGACGACCACGGTCACCGACCAGGCGGAGCTGCCAGGCGCGGTCGCCGACGTCGAGCAGCGCGCCGGCGCGGCCAAGCTGCGGCTACGGCGGCTGTGGGGCGCGCAGTCCACCGGGTTCGCCGCGAGCCTCGGGGTCGGCCTCAACCCGACCGAGTTGGCCAGCCGCGGCCGGGGCCGGTGACCGGGCGATGAGTGACTACGAGGAGCTGTTCGCCAGGGGGCGGCGCCCAGCGGCCGCACCCCGAGGCCGGGGCGGCGCGGGCGAGCTCGGCCGGCCGGTGCCCCGTGCCTGGGGCTGGCCGGTGGCGGGCGGCGGGCGCGCCCCGCACGTCGAGGGCGGCACCCTGTACGCCGGTACGAGCAGCCAGCTGTGCGGGCTGTTCCCGTTCGCGGTCAGCTCCGGCACGTCGGTCCGGGGGGTGCCGATCGGCCGGCACCTGCTCACCGCGGAGCCGGTCGGGCTGGACCCGGCGGAGTGGCTGCGCCAGGGTCTCGTGTCCAACACCGGCGTGTGGGTGCAGGGCCAGCCCGGTATCGGCAAGTCGGCGATCATCAAGCGGATGATCACTGGGCTCGTCGCCTTCGGTGGCATCGCGGTCGTGCCCGGGGACGTCAAGGGCGAGTACACGCCGCTGGTCGAGGCACTCGGTGGCGCGGTGTTCCGGGTGGGGCGCGGGCTGCACGCGCTGAACCCGCTTGACGCCGGCCCGCTGCGGGCAGAGCTCGCCTCGGCGGTGGGCAGTGCCCGCGAGCAGCTGGCGGAGACGGTCCGGGTGCGCCGGCTGACCCTGCTCGAGGCCCTCGTCTCGATCGTGCGTCGCGGCGATGTGGACGTCACCGAGCGGCGGCTGCTCGGCGCCGCGCTGGACGCCGCCGTGCAGGCCGGCGCTCCCGACGAGCCGGTCGTGCCGGACGTCCTGCGCGCGCTGTCCGAGGGCAGCGAGCAGCTGCGCGACATCGTGGCCAGCCGGGACGGCGCCGGCTACCGGCGGGCGGTCCGCGAGCTGGTCAACACCCTCGCGCTGCTCTGCGACGGCACCCTCCGGGGCATTTTCGACCGGCCGTCCACGGTCGGCTCCGACCTGAGCACGCCGGCGCTCTCGCTCGACCTGTCCGCGCTCGGCGAGGAGGACGACGACGCGCTGGCCGCCGGCATGCTGTGCTCATGGGCGTGGTCGACCGCGGTGATCGACGGTGCCAGGGAGGGTGCGGAGCAGGGTGGCCGGCAGCGCTCGGTGGCGGTGGTGCAGGACGAGCTGTGGCGCACGCTGCGCGCTGCGCCGGGGCTGGTGGAGCGGTCCGACCGGATCACGCGGCTGAACCGGCACCGGGGTGTCATCTCGTTCCAGGTCACCCACTCTCTCGACGACCTGGAGGCGCTGGCCACCTCGACGGACCGGGCGAAGGCGCGGGGCATGGTCGCCCGCAACGCCACCCTGGTGCTCGGCGGCATGGCCGAGCAGGAGCTGGACGCCCTGCGCCGGATCACCCCGCTGTCCGAGGGCGAGGCCGCGCTGGTCACCTCGTGGGCGGCGTCCCCCACCTGGGTCGGCGGCGCGCTGCACCCCGGGCGGGGCAAGTACCTGATCAAGTCCGGGGAGCGGATCGGGCTGCCGGTCTCGCTGCGGCTGACCCCCGGCGAGCAGGCGCTCTACGACACCGACGGCGCGTTCGGGCCGGGCTCCCGGGCGGGTGGCTTCGGCTCGGGCGCCGGGGCGGGCTTCGAGGCCGGGCTGCACGGGGCCGCCGCCTCGTTCGCGGCGGTGGGCTGAGCAGATGTCCGGGACAGGGGGGTGGCTGTGCGGCTTCGGCGCGGTCGCGGTCGGGTTGGCCGCCCTGCTGGCCCTGCTGGTCATGACGGCCGCCGGGGACGACGCCGGCCCGGGGCTGACCGGGGTGAACCCCGCCGCCGTCCCTGCGCTGGCCAGGGAGATGCTGCCGGTGATCGACGACGTGGTGCGCAACCAGTGCCCCGAGCTGCCGCCGGTGTGGGTGGTCGCCGAGGTGATGGCCGAGTCCGGCTGGAACCCGCACGCCTGGAGCTACGACAGCAACGGCGGGGCGGCCGGGCTCTACCAGATCAACCAGCGCAACTGGGTGGTCGCGGGCGGGCAGCCGTGGGCATCCTCGCCGCCGCCGGCCAGCTCCGACATCTACCAGCCCGAGACGCAGCTGCGGGTGACCATCCCGTGGGTGTGCACGAACCTGCGCGCGGTCACCGGCCACCTCAAGGCCACCGGCAAGCCGGCCGCGCCACTGGACGCCATGCTGGTCTGCCACATCGCCGGCTGCGGGCGGGTCACCGGCAGCGCCACCGGCATCCCGCACGCCGGGGAGGCCGGCTGCGGTGGCGGCTGCGTTGACCTGATCAACCGGTACGTCCACCGCATCCACCAGTTCGTGGCCCAGTTCGGCACGCCGGTCCAGCCGCCGCCCGTGCCGGTGGCGCCCGCTCCGAACGGGCCGGACGTGCGGGCCGAGGCGGCGGTCGCGGGGCCGGGCGGGGTCCAGGCGGCGGCCGTGCCGGGCGGCGCCGGGGCGGCCATGGTCGCACCGGCCGCGATCGGTGGCCCGGGCGGCGTCGGCGGGCTCGGCGGCGCGGTGACCGTCGGCGGCATCACCACCGCGGCGCTGCCGCCCGCGCCGGCCGCGTTCCTCGGCCCGCGAACCGGCTGCAACCAGCCCGACCCGACCACCTCCGGCTGCCTGACCGCCGCCACCCGCTACGGGCTGAACGCCGAGGTCAGCGCATTCGGGGACTTCCGGGCGGGGCCGGCGGTGAGCCGGGCGAGCTGCTGGGACGCGCACGCCTGGAACCCGGGCAGCGACCACGCCAAGGGCCGGGCCTGCGACCTGTTCCCGGGCGCGCCGAGTGTGTTCGCGCAGGGGCCGCGGCTGGCGCAGGGCTGGCGGGTGGCGAACTGGTTCCGGACGAACGCACCCGCGCTGCACGTCAGCTACGTGATCTGGCAGGGCCGCTATTGGGACCCGACCACGGGTGACCAGGGCGGCTGGGGCGAGCGCTACGACGGAGGCGGGGTCTACAACGTGCGGGACGCCACCGGTGGTCACTACGACCACGTACACGTGAGCTTCGCGGAGTGACCATGGGACCGACACGTCTGCCCTGGGTCGCCGGAGTGGTGGTCGCCGTGCTGCTCGGCGGGATGTGGCTGATGGTGGCCGGGCCGGGCCGCGACCCCAGCTCCGCCTGGACGGCCGACCAGGGCGCGGTGCTCAGCCCGGCCGACCGGGACGCGCTGGCGCCGGCGCCGGTCAGCCAGGGCGCCGAGCCCACCGGACCGGACCCCTCCGTCGACCTCGGTGACCCGCGCGCGGTGGCCAGCGCCTACGTGGTGGCGGCGTACAGCCTGCGCGACGGCGACGCCGGCCGCACCAACCGCAGGGCGACCCCGTACGCGGCGCCCAGCACGCCACCGAACACGGTCGGGGTGCTGGTGCTCGCGCCGCCCCTGGCCGGGCACAGCACCTTCGCGGAGGTCACCGACGTGACCCAGGTGAGCGGCGAGCCCACCGACACCCGGCGCGGCTACCTGGTGGGTTACCGCACCTCGCAGCGGCCGGATCCAGCCGGCGCGCCCGGCGACCGCACGACCCGATACCTGTTGCTCGTCCGCCAGTTCGACGGACGCTGGCTGGTCGCGGGCGACACCGCCGACGCCCAGGTCGGTGAGCCGTGAGCCGGAAGGAGTTCTGCCCATGACCGAGTCCGAGAACCGCCCCGAGGTCACCGAGGACGGCGGCACCGCCGGCTCCGGGGTCGAGCGGCCGGGGCGTACGGGGGTCACCCGGCCCGCCGGGCGCCGACCGGTCAGCATCCTGCCGTGGGAGGCCGCCGAGCCGAGCCCCGAGACGCCGGCGAGGAGCGGCGGCCGGCCACCGGCGCGGCGGGCCCCGGTGCCACCGAGCGACCTGCTCTCCGCGCCCGCGCCGGCCAACCGGACCGGCGCCGACGACCCGTTCGCCTCACTGCCGCCGTGGCTGCCGCCCGTGCGCCGGCCCACGCCGCCCCGCCCACCCCGGACCGCTCGACCCGCAACCCCCGGCCAGCGTCCGAACGGGGTGCCCGGTGCAGGCGGGTACGGCGGCAGCCCGGTGCCGCGCGGACCGCTGGGGCCACCCCGACAACCGCCCGGGCCGCACACACCGACCGAGGGCTGGGCTCCGCCGACCCAGCGGCCGTCCTACCCGCGGGCGGTCGAGCCGCCGGCGCTGCCCCGCCCGATCCGCCCCGACTCGGGTGGCGAGTCCGGTATCGGGTTCGCCGCCGACCCCGGGCTGCCCGTCGAGCCGGTGATCGGCCTGGCCCCACCACCCGCCGCCGAGCCGGCCACTCCGGCGCCCCACACACCGACGCCGCACAGCACACCGACGCCGGCCGCGGCCCCCAACACCGCCGCGCCCACGGCGTCCACCCCAGCCGCGGCCCCGCCGCGGCCGACCCCGGCCGCACTGGCACCGGTCACGCCAGCGGCACCGGCCCGAGCCACGCCGGCACCACCACCAGCCAAGCCGAAGTCCGCCCCACCGCTGCCGATCCCCCTCGACCCGGCAGTGCTGGAGCGGGTCGAGCCCCGGCGCCGGCTCACGGCCGACTCGATCCGGCACGAGCAGGTCGTGACACCGGACCAGCAGGTACCCCAGTTCGGCTGGCGGGCGACGGTGTACGCGGCGACCGGTGGGCGGATCAACCTCGGCATCGGAGCGGCCGAGCGGGACTGGCTCGACCTGCTGCAACGGGTCCGCGCGCCGCTGGCCGGGGCACGACAGATCGCGGTGATGTCAATCAAGGGCGGAGTCGGCAAGACGACCGTGGCGGCCTGCCTCGGGCTGATGCTCGCCGAGTACCGGGGCGACGGCGTGGTCGCGGTGGACGCGGACCCGGACGCCGGCACGCTGGCCGACCGGCTCAGCGGGGCGCCCACGGTCACGGTCCGCGACCTCCTCGACAACCTCGACACCATCAAGTCGCTGAGCCACTTCACGGAGTACACGAGCCTGGCCGGCCGGCTGCGCGTGCTGGCCGGTGAGCAGGACCCGGCGATGGGTGAGGCGTTCCAGCGTGAGGAGTACGAGCGGGTCTGCCGGGCGCTGGCGCGCTACTTCGACATCGTGATCACCGACTCCGGCACGGGCCTGGTGCACTCGACCATGCGCGGCACGCTGGAGCTGGCGGACCGGCTGATCGTGGTCGGCTCGCCGA
>DATAYB010000419.1:0-1552 GCA_036272795.1 Pseudonocardia sp. | reverse complement strand
GCGGGGGTGAGCTGGAGGGTCTTCGGCTACAACGCGCAGCCGCTGACCAAGGCGGACTTCCCCGACATCACGAGCGCCGATTCTTCGCACTTCGGCCTGTTCAAGGACTTCCAGGCCGCCGCGGCGGCCGGCACGCTGCCCGCGTTCACGTTTCTCGAGCCAAGCTGGTCCTCCACGGGCAACAGCCAGCACCCGAACTACGACGTGGCCCTCGGGGAGCAGCTCATCCACGACACCTACGAGGCGCTGCGGTCGGGTCCCGGCTGGGAACAGACGCTGTTCGTGCTCACCTACGACGAGCACGGCGGCTGCTACGACCACGTGCCGCCCCCGTGGGGCGCGACCCCGCCGGACAACACCTCGGGCGAGTTCGGCTTTGGCTTCGACCGCTTCGGCGTGCGGGTGCCGACGCTGCTGATCTCCCCGCTGGTCGCGCCAGGCACCGTCTACCGGGTGCCGGCCGGAGCGACGCCGCTTGACCACACGTCCGTACTGAAGACGGTCGAGCAACGCTGGAACCTGCAGCCGCTGACCGCCCGCGACGCGGCCGCGCCCGGCGTCGGCGACGTCCTCACGCTGACGACGCCGCGCACTGACGACGTGCTCGCCGGCGTTACCGTCCCGGTCTCCGGCACCGCCGGCCCGTCCGCCGGCCAGGTCTCCCACCTGGAGGCGATCCGCGACGAGCTCTTCGCCCGCTACGCACCCGGACCCCGCACAGGCGCAGTGGCTGACGGCACCGCCGGGCAGGTCGTCCAGGACCCCGACCAGCGTCCGCCCCAGGGTGACGCTCCGCGCGCCCTCGCCGCCACCGCCCCAATCATCCAGGACCCCGACCAGCTCCCCTGAGTACCCCCGTCCCGCTTGTGGCGGCACGGTGGGCAAGGGGACAGGGCTGGATAGGCAGGCTCGACGGGAAGGTCGCGCAGGGCCGGCGAGCAGGTACCTCCGCCGCTCCTCCCCGGCGACGTGGTAACCCTGGACGTCGAGGGGCTCGGCACCGTGAGCAACCGGATCGTCGACCCGGCCCCGTGCCCGCCGGCCCGCTGGCGGCCCCGCCGGTCCCGCTGGCGGGCGCGGCCAGCCGCGCGGCGCGCGACACTAGGGCCGCGATCGCTAGGTGTCGTACCTGGTCGGCGTCGTGGTGTGGGTGCGGCCGGAGGGGAGGGTCCAGGCGGTGATCCCCGGTGCGAGCTGTTCTGCCTTCCAGTCCGGGGCTTGCTTGGCGCGGTGGTGGGTTCTGCATCTGGGTGCGAGGTTGCACTGGTCGGTGGGACCGTCCGGCCACGGGATGGTGTGGTCCAGGTCGGTGTTGAGTGCCTGGGCGTGGCAGCCGGGGGCGTCGCAGGTGGCCGTGCGGGCACGGATGAGGTGCTTGAGCTTCCGGCTCGGGGTGTAGTGCTCTTCGGCATCGGCGTGGTCGCAGGTGCCGTTGGCGACAGGGGTGAAAGTGAGGTTCAGCCGGCGGAGGAGCTCGGCTAGCTGGGCCGGCGGGGGCTGCGGTGCAAGGTCGCTCAGCAGCAGTTGATGCCGGCCGCGGGCGCAGGCGTGG
>DATAYB010000418.1:0-1944 GCA_036272795.1 Pseudonocardia sp. | reverse complement strand
CGGGGCTGTTGAGCACGAACGGGCGGACGGCCGCGGTCACGCATCGCTGAGTCCTGACCAGCGGTGCAAGGATTCCGGCATGACCCGCCCCACCGACCACGTCAGAGTCGCGGTCCTCGGTGCCGGGTTCGCAGGCCTGGCCGCGGCGACCCACCTCGACGGCGCCGGGGTCGACGTGACCGTGCTCGAAGCCCGCGACCGGGTCGGCGGGCGGGTGTGGTCGCAGCGCCTCGAGACACCGTTCGGCTCCTCCGTCGTCGAGCGCGGCGCGGAGTTCGTGCTCGACGGCTACGACCTCTTCCGCGAGATCGCCACCTCGCTCGGGCTGCGGCTCGTCGACAGCGGCATGAGCTACTACGTCCGCGAGCTCGCCGAGCACCCGGACATCACGACGGACCTGGTTGCCGAGGCCGGCACGCGCGCGGCGCGGCTGGCCCGCACGATGCCGGCCGGCAGCTCCGTGCTCGACGTGCTCGGGCGGCTCGGGTGGCTTGACGTCGACCCGGTGCTGGTCGAGGCACTCCGATCGCGCGTCGAGGTGTCCAACGCGGTGGACGCCTCCGAGGTGGCCGCGTCGGCGCTCGACCACGCGGCGTCCTTCGAGCCGCTGCCCAGCCACCGGGTCGACGGCGGCAACCAGCGGCTCGCGCTGGGGTTGGCCGCTCGCCTCGGCGACCGCGTCCGGCTCGGCCAGGTCGTGCGTGCGGTCGTGGCGCGGGACGGCGGCGCGCTGGTCCGCACCGAGGACGACGAGGCGTGGCTCGACCACGTGGTCGTGGCGTTGCCGCTGTCGCTCGTGCGCGACCGCGACCTCGTCGAGCTGCCGACCACGCCGGCGCGGGAACGCGCGCTGGCCCGCCTCGCCCAGGGACACGCCGCGAAGCTGCACCTGCCACTCGCCGCGACGCCCGCCACCAGCGCGGTGCTCTCGGTCCCCTGCCGGTTCTGGACCTGGACGGCCGTCGATGCCACGGGCGGCGTCGCCCCGGTGCTCAACGGGTTCATGGGGTCCACGGCCGCGCTCGACCGCCTGGAGGTCGCCACGTCGGGGCGGCGGTGGGCCCGATCGGCGAAGGCTCTCCGTGCCGACCTCACCTTCGCCGACGCCGAGCCGCTGGTGAGCACGTGGCGCGACGACCCCTGGGCACGGGGCGCCTACGCGTCCCCGTCCCCCTCGGCGGTGGCGGATGAGCTCGCGCTGCTCGAGGAACCCATCGCCGGGGTGCACTTCGCCGGTGAGTACGCCGAGCCCGAGCACACCGGGCTCATGGAGGGCGCCCTCCGCTCGGGCCGGCGCGCCGCGCAACGCATCCTCGCCGCCGTGACCGATCAGAACTGACCGATCCTGACTGACCGATCCTCACTGACGGTCCGAGGTCTCGTCGCTCAGGCACTCCCGCACCACGGCCGCGGCGAGCAGGTCGGTCGGGTCGAGCAGCTCACCGGGTTCGCCCGACGGGAGGCAGGCGGCCGCCAGCGGCAGTTCGGTGCAGGCGAGGACGATGCGCGACACTCCGACGTCCGCCATCGCGTGCGCGGCACGTCGGAGCTGCTCGTTCTCAGCCTCGTCGGGTGGGCGCTGGGTTCCACGGTTCCGGGAGTGGTGTCTGCTCGTTGGGTGATTCGTTTTGCTGGTCAGCCGGGTTTCGGGAGGACTTGTAGGCGGGTGAACGCGGTGGTGATGACGTCGGTCCAGGGCCAGTGACGGGGCAGGCGGAGCACGCGGCGGCGGCCGGTGGTGACGAGTTGGGCGGCGGTGGAGAACAGCCGCAGTCGCAGGCGTTTGGGCTCCCAGCGCCGGGCTGGCCCGGTCAGGACGAGCATCGGCATCATGGCCGCGGCTGTCAGGTCCGGCATCGTGGCGCCGGCATACGCCTCGATCGGTAGTTTCTCCCTGCCGGGAACCATTTCCACTGCCACCAGCGAGGTCTCGGTCGGGACGAC
>DATAYB010000417.1:0-2484 GCA_036272795.1 Pseudonocardia sp. | reverse complement strand
ACCGCGACGGGGTCGGCGACCATCGCGCGCAGCGCCCCGCCGCCCACCGGTACCCCTGCCGCGAACAGCGCGAACAGCGGCACGCACAGCCCCGCCGACCATGGTTGCAGCCGGTGCTCGAGGCGCAGCAGCGGCGCCACGGGCTCGCCGGGGTCGGCGCGCACGCGGGTGAGCAGCGCGAGAGCGACACCGGCCACCGTGGCGTGGATGCCGGCGTCGTGCACGGCGAGCCACGTGCCGAACGCGAGCGGTACGTAGAGCAGCGGAGTCGTCACCCGGCGCCGCTGCAGCCACCAGTACGCGAGGCAGCACAGTGCCGCGCCGGCGAGCGAGAGCCAGTGCACCTGGTCGGTGAACAGCACGGCGATCAGGGCGATCGCGCCGAGGTCGTCCACGACGGCCAGCCCGAGCAGGAACACCCGGGCGGTGGTGGGCAGCGCCGTGCCGGCCAGCGCGAGCACGCCGAGGGCGAAGGCGATGTCGGTGGCCACCGGGATGGCCCAGGCGCGCGCCGCCTCCGGTGAGCCGTGCGCGACGGCCAGCGCGAGCACCGCAGGCACCACCATGCCGCCCAGCGCGGCGGTCACCGGCAGCAGCGCCCGCCGGACACCGGCCAGCTCGCCGGTGACCAGCTCGCGTTTGAGCTCGAGGCCGGCCACGAAGAAGAACACCGCGAGCAGGCCGTCGGTGGCCCACTGGCCGAGTGTGAGGTCGAGGTGCAGGGCCGACGGGCCGACGGTCAGCGCGCGCAGTGCCCGGTAGCTGTCGCCGGCCGGCGAGTTCGCCCAGAGCAGCGCGGCCGAGGTGGCGGCCAGCAACGCCATCCCGCCGACCGTCTCCGTGCGCAGGTACCGGGCGAACTCGGCGGCCGGCGCGGTGACGGCCCAGCGGGCGGC
This sequence comes from Pseudonocardia sp., assembly GCA_036272795.1. Classification (GTDB taxonomy): domain Bacteria; phylum Actinomycetota; class Actinomycetes; order Mycobacteriales; family Pseudonocardiaceae; genus Pseudonocardia. Next base: position 1,588 of record DATAYB010000417.1, on the reverse strand, counting down.
CCGGCGTGCGCGGGACGGCTGGACCGATTTCGACGGTCGAGGAAATCGGGGCTTCGAGGGGAGTGGCATCGGCGGCTCCGGGCTGGTCGGCGGTCGACTGTAGAGCTGCCGACCAGCCTTCCCGGCGCACCACCCGCCATGCTACGTGCACTCGGCGCGTCCACCCGACCCTTTCGGGCCGGCGCGGCTCGTCGCCGGTGTCCGCGCACCTCGCGCGGCGGCCTGCCGGACCGCGCTGGACACGTTGCCCCTCCGCTGATGCCCTCGAACGAGGCTCAGTCGTCCGGACGCCCGCGCAGCCGCTTGATCCGTCCTCGGCGTGTCTTGTCGTCCATCCGGCGCTGCTTGGCCCGCTTGGAGGGCCGGGTCGCCCGGCGCGCCGGCGGGTCGGGGGCGACGGCCCTGGCCAGTACCGCCGCCAACCGGTCCCTGGCGGCCTCCCGGTTGCGCAGCTGCGAGCGGTGCTCCGAGGCGACGATGGTGAGCACGCCGTCGGTCAGGCGGCCGCTCAGCCTGCGCAGCAGCCGCTCCCGCAGCTCCTCGGGCACGGACGGCGAGCGGGCCAGGTCCACGGACAGCTCGACCCGCGAGTCCGTGGTGTTGACGCCCTGGCCGCCCGGGCCGGACGAGCGGGAGAACCGCCAGCCCAGCTCCCCCTCGGCGACCACGAACGACACCCGGCCGGGCACGGCGACACCGCCGCGCCCGGCCGTCGGTTCGGTGCCCGGGCCGGTCAGTCTTCGCCCTTGCCCTCGGCGAGCCCGGCGGAGATCAGGTCCATCACGCTGGAGTCGGCGAGGGTGGTGACGTCGCCGATCTGGCGGTTCTCCGCGACGTCCTTGAGCAGCCGGCGCATGATCTTCCCCGACCGGGTCTTCGGCAGCTCGTCGACCACCATGATCTGGCGGGGCTTGGCGATCGGGCCGATCTCCTTGGAGACGTGGTCCCGCAGGGCCTTGATGGCGTCCTCACCCTTGGCCTCGTCCTTGGCGACGTTGCCCCGCAGGATCACGAAGGCCACGATGCCCTGGCCGGTGGTGGGGTCGGACGCGCCGACCACCGCCGCCTCGGCCACCGTCGGGTGGCTGACCAGCGCGGACTCGACCTCGGTCGTGGAGATGTTGTGCCCGGACACGAGCATGATGTCGTCCACCCGGCCGAGCAGCCAGATCGCGCCGTCGCCGTCGTACTTCGCGCCGTCGCCTGCGAAGTAGTAGCCCTGCTCAGCGAACCGCGACCAGTATGTGTCCTTGAACCGCTGCTCGTCGCCCCACACCCCGCGCAGCATCGACGGCCACGGTTTGTCGAGCACCAGGAAACCGCCCTGGCCCTTGCCGACCGGGGTGCCCTCGTCGTTGACGATGACCGCGGAGATCCCGGGCAGCGGCCGCATCGCCGATCCCGGTTTGGCGGCGGTCACCCCGGGCAGCGGGGCGATCATGATGGCGCCGGTCTCGGTCTGCCACCAGGTGTCCTCGATCGGGCAGCGGTTGTGGCCGATGTGCTCCCGGTACCACATCCAGGCCTCGGGGTTGATCGGCTCACCGACGCTGCCGAGTACCCGCAGCGACGACAGGTCGTACTTGTC
>DATAYB010000416.1:0-10371 GCA_036272795.1 Pseudonocardia sp. | reverse complement strand
ACCCCGTGAACTACTCGAACGGCAGCTACCTCGAAGGCCACAAGCACAACAGCGACAGCCACGACGGTGACGCTGACCAGGACATCAGCCCGTCTGACGACTGAGCGAATTAATCCCCGCCGGAGAGGGCGCCAGGCATTGTCTGGCGCCCTCTTTGGTTTTCGCTCGAACAGGAGGGCGCCCGGCGTGGCCGGCGGCCGCCCGCTGTTGAGTGAAATATTGGGTTGCATCGATCGGGGCGCCGTTCGGGGATGATCGGCAGGTGGGCAGTGGATCAGTTGCCGGGGGCCTGCCGAGGCCGTCGGGATGAGCGACGAGTGGCCGCTGGCGCGGTCCCGCGCTGCGAACGAGCGGCTGCACGCCGTGGTCCCGGGCGGGGCGCACGCCTACGCCAAGGGTGATGACCAGTATCCGGAGGGTATGGCGCCGGTCATTGCGCGCGGGTGTGGCGCGCATGTGTGGGACGTCGACGGCAACGAGTACGTCGAGTACGGCTCGGGGTTGCGCTCGGTGAGCCTGGGGCATGCGCATCCCCGCGTGCTCGAGGCGGTCCGGGGCGAGTTGGGGCGGGGCTCGAACTTCGTCCGGCCGAGTGGGGTGGAGCTGGAGGCGGCGGAGCGGTTCCTGGCGACGGTGCCTTCGGCGGAGATGGTGAAGTTCGCCAAGAACGGCTCGGACGTGACGACGGCGGCGGTGCGGTTGGCCAGGGCGGCGACAGGGCGGCCGTTGGTGGCGATCTGTGGTGACCAGGCGTTCTTCTCCACCGATGACTGGTTCATCGGGACGACGCCGATGCCGGGTGGGGTGCCGGACCGGGTGGTGGAGCTGACGGTGTCGTTCCCGTACGGCGATCTGGTCGCGACCGAGGAGCTGTTGCGCCGCAATGAGGGTCGGGTGGCGTGTCTGATTCTGGAACCCGCGACGCGGTCCGAGCCGCCGACGGGTTATCTGGCGGGGTTGCGGGAGTTGGCGCACCGGTTCGGCTGCCTGTTGGTCTTCGACGAGATGATCACTGGTTTCCGCTGGTCGGAGGCGGGCGCGCAGGGTGTGTACGGCGTGGTGCCGGACCTGTCGACGTTCGGCAAGGCACTCGGGAACGGGTTCGCGGTCTCGGCGTTGGCGGGGCGGCGGGAGCTGATGGAGCTGGGCGGGTTGCGCCACGGCGGGGAGCGGGTGTTCCTGCTGTCGACGACGCATGGCGCGGAGACCCATTCGTTGGCGGCGGCCATGGCCGTGCAGCGGACCTACGTCGAGGAGGGCATCACCGCGCGGCTGCACGCACTGGGCGAGCGGCTCGCGCGCGGGGTACGGGACGTGGCGGCCGGCATGGGCGTGCAGGACCACGTGCTGGTGCGTGGCCGGGCGAGCAACCTGGTGTTCGCGACGTTGGACGAGAACCTGGCGCCCTCGCAGGACTACCGCACCCTGTTCCTGCGCCACCTGTTGACCGGTGGGGTGTTGGCGCCCTCGTTCGTGGTCAGCAGCGCGCTCACCGACGACGACATCGACCACACGGTGGACGTCGTCGCGCAAGCCTGCGCGGTGTACCGCAAGGCGCTCGACGCCGAGGACCCCACGCCCTGGATGGGCGGCCGCCCGGTTCGCCCCGTCTTCCGCCGGTACGCCTAGGACCGCAAGCCTCCGGGACTCGATTGGTGTCACCGGTGCTCACGATGTGCGGGGCCTCCGAGGAGTGGCTCCGTCCAGGGTCGTGATCGTATCCAGATGGGTGATCGTGGCGGGATTCTCCGGTTCTTTTTGTTGGTGAAATTACTACATATGAAGGCACTGGGGAATCACCTGCTCTTCGGCTGGATCGCTTCCCGGCCAGGTGGTGTCTACATACTCTCAGGAGCGTTCTGGCGCCTAACACGCGATTCATTGTTTATGGCCGCTCTGCGCCGACCGTGATTGGAGCTGAAGATGACCAAGCCGCTCTACGAGGTAGGGGAGATCCCGCCCTTGGGCGTCGTCCCCGAAAAGATGTATGCCTCGGTTATTCGCCAGGAGCGATACGGTCGACCTGAGCAGGCGTTCGCCACCGAGGTGATCGACGTGCCGAAGGTGGGCCGCGGTCAGGTCCTGGTCATGGTGATGGCGGCCGGCATCAACTACAACAACGTGTGGGCGTCGCGGGGCATGCCGGTGGACGTCATCGGGATGCGCCAGAAGCTGGGCCAGACCGAGGACTTCCACATCGGCGGCTCGGAGGGCTCCGGGGTCGTGTGGGCGGTCGGCGAGGGGGTGAAGAGCGTCACCGTCGGCGAGCACGTGGTGATCTCGGCCGGCATGTGGGACGAAACCGCGCAGGATGTCCGGCTCGGCGCGGACCCGATGAGCTCCCGCACGCTCTACGCGTACGGCTACGAGGTCAACTACGGCACGTTCGCCCAGTTCACCATCGTCGACGACTACCAGTGCCATCCCAAGCCGGCGAACCTGACCTGGGAAGAGGCCGCCTGCTACATGCTCACCGGGGCCACCGCGTACCGGCAGCTCTGTGGGTGGGAGCCGCACGTGGTCAAGCCCGGTGACCCGGTGCTGATCTGGGGTGGGGCCGGGGGGCTCGGCTGCATGGCAATCCAGATCGCCAGGCTGCGCGGCGGCATCCCGATCGCGGTGGTCTCCGACGAGGCCCGGGCCGAGTTCTGCATGAGCCTGGGCGCCGAGGGCACCATCAACCGCACCGAGTTCGACCACTGGGGCCGGCTGCCGGACATCGGCGACGTCCAGGCGAGCAAGGCGTGGGGCCGGTCGGCCCAGGCGTTCGGCCGCAAGATCTGGGACATCCTCGGGGAGCGCCGCGCGCCCAGGATCGTGCTGGAACACTCCGGCGAGCAGAGCATCCCGACGTCGCTGTACGTGTGCGACACCCAGGGCATGGTGGTGATCTGCGGGGGCACCAGCGGCTACAACGGCGACGTCGACCTGCGGCACCTGTGGATGCGGCAGAAGCGCCTGCAGGGCTCGCATTTCGCCGGGCTGAAGGAATGCCGGGAGCTCACTGCGCTCATCGCGTCCGGCGCGCTCAGCCCGTGCCTCTCCGCCTGCCTGGAGTTCGACTCCATCGGCAAGGCGCACCAGATGCTCTCCGACAACGCGCACCCCGGCGGAAACATGGCTGCGCTGGTCAACGCCGTGCGCACCGGTATGACGACCGTCGAGACCAAACAGATGGTTGCGGTCTGAACCGGTTGTCCACGCAGCCGGTGCCGACGCCCGACGGCCTTCTCGGCGGCCACCCATGAGACGGAGGTAGCGATGGCAGGACCCTCCGGAGTCGGGGTTGACCTCCCGAGCGGTCAACCCCGAGGAGGCGACCGATGGCCACCGCGTCACTGACCGCGCTCGGCGACAGCTTCGTGGCCGGCCACGGGGACCCCGCCGAGGAGGGCGGCCTGCTCGGCTGGCCGTCGCGGTTCGCCGAGAGGCTGGGCCTGCCCCAGGAGCGCTGCCGCAACCTGGGTTCCTACGGGTCGACCACCCAGGACGTGGTCGACCGGCAGCTGGGCGCGGCGCTGGTCAACAAGGCGCCGTTGGTCGGCGTCGGGGTCGGGGTGAACGACCTGATCAGCGACTACGACCCGACCCGGTTCCGGCGCAACCTCGAGTTGATCTTCAGCACGCTGAGCGGCCCGAGCACGGTCGTGTTCACCGCGACCTACCCGCTCGTGCCCAGGATCGCCGGGCTCCCACCAGCCTTCCGGGACATGGTGGGGGCCCGGTTCGACGAGGCCAACGAGTTCCTGCGCGAGGTGACCGACCGGTACGGGCTGCTGTGTCTGGACATCGCGCGCGCTCCGGAGTGGCACGGGCCCGAGCTGTGGTCGGCCGACGGCCTGCACCCCGGGCCGGTCGGACACCGGTGGTTCGCCGACGAGATGGCGGAGCTGGTCGGGCAGGCCGAGGGATTGGCGATCGAACCCGCTATGAGAGGACACCGGTGAACGGCGCGGACAAGCCACGCCCTGGGAAACTGGCCGACCACCCGATCGCCATCGTGGGCATGGCGGGTCTGTTCCCGAAGGCGCACAACTTTCGCGAGTACTGGCAGAACATCGTGGACGGGCGCGACTGCACCGACGAGGTACCGCCCAGCCGCTGGAACCTCGACGACTACTACGACCCCGATCCGTCCGCGCCGGACAAGACCTACGCGCGGCGCGGGGCGTTCCTGCCCGACGTCGACTTCGATCCCCTCGAGTTCGGCCTGCCGCCCAGCCAGCTGGACATCACCAGCACGCTGCAGACGCTGAGCCTCGTGGTCGCGCGTGACCTGCTCCGGGATGCCGGCGCGGTCGACTCGGAGTGGTACGACCCGTCCCGTACCGGCGTGGTCCTGGGCACCACCGGTACGGTCGCGCTCACCCACCCGCTCACCGCGCGCCTGGCCACCCCTGTGCTCAAGGAGGTGGCGCGCAGCTGCGGACTTTCCGACGCGGACGCCGATGCGATCGCCGCCAAGTACGTGACGGCGTTCCCGGCGTGGCAGGAGAGCACGTTCCCCGGGCTGCTGGCCAATGTCACCGCGGGCCGGATCGCCAACCGCTTCGACCTCGGCGGCCTCAACTGCACGGTGGATGCCGCCTGTGCGGCGTCGCTGGCCGCGGTCCGGCTGGCCATCGCGGAGCTGGTGGACGGGCGCGCGGACCTGATGATCACCGGTGGCTGCGACACCGAGAACTCGATCTTCATGTACATGTGCTTCAGCAAGACGCAGGCACTGTCGAGGACCGACCGCATCCGTCCGTTCGACGAGTCGGCCGACGGCACGCTGCTCGGCGAGGGCATCGGCATGGTGGCGCTCAAGCGGCTCGCGGACGCCGAACGCGACGGCGACCGCGTGTACGCGGTGATCCGGGGGATCGGCTCCGCCAGCGATGGGCGGGCCAAGAGCATCTACGCACCCAGGGCCGAGGGCCAGCAGCTCGCGCTGCGCCGGGCGTACGCCGACGCCGACTGCTCGCCCGGCTCCGTGCAGCTGTTCGAAGCGCACGCCACGGGCACCGCCGTCGGTGACCGGACCGAGCTTCAGGCGCTCACCTCGGTGCTGTCCGAGGCGACCGACGACCGCCAGTTCGCCGCCGTCGGCAGCGTCAAGTCGCAGATCGGCCACACCAAGGGCACCGCCGGCACCGCCAGCCTGATGAAGCTGGCGCTGAGCCTGTACCAGAAGACGCTCCCCGCCACCCTCAACGTGGAGCGGCCGAACGCCGCGCTGGGCGGCCCGGACTCGCCGGTCTACATCAACACCAGCACCCGGCCGTGGATCAAGGATCCAAACCGCCCGGTACGCAGGGCGGCGGCTTCGGCGGCGGGCTTCGGCGGCACCAACTTCCACATCGTGCTGGAGGAGCACCGATCGGGCCGGGAGGGCACCCCGGTGCTGCACCGCACCGCCCGCGCCCACCTCTGGCACGCGCCCGACGTCGCCGGGCTGATCGAGCTGATCAAGGGCGGTGCGCCCGGCGCCGACGGCGGCCCGATCCCGCCGGACCACGCCAGGGTCGGTTTTGTGGCCGTTGGCGCGGAGGCCGAGACGCGGCTGCGCGAGGCGGCGCTGAGCCAGCTCGCCGCCGACCCGGACGCCGACCGCTGGTCGCACCCCGCCGGCGTGTACTTCCAGCGCGCCGCACCTTCCCAGGTCACGGTCGGCGCGCTGTTCGCCGGCCAGGGCAGCCAGTACCTGGGGATGGGCCTGGACGTGGTGCTCGCCAACCCGGTGGTGGCCGGCGCGTTCGACGAGGCCAACACCGTGTTCACCGCCGCCGAGGAGTCCCTCGCCGACACCGTCTACCCGCGCCCGACGTTCGACGCCGCGATCCGCAAGCGCCAGGAGTCCGCACTGCACCGGACCGAGTGCGCCCAGCCCGCCATCGGCGCGCTGTCCGTCGGGCAGTTCCGCTACCTGCGCGACCTGGGGTTGCACTGCGCAGGCTTCCTCGGGCACAGCTTCGGCGAGCTGACCGCGCTGTGGGCGGCCGGTGCGCTGGCCGATGACGCGTTCTTTGCGCTGGCCTGCGCCCGCGGTGAGGCAATGGCTTCGGGCGGGAGGGCTTCGGGCGGGAGGGCTTCGGGCGGGACGGGTTCGGGTGGGGGCGCTTCGGACGAGGACCGGGGCGCGATGGCGGCGGTCGAGGCCGGGCGGGACGACGTCGCCGCGCTGCTCGCCGACTTCCCGGATGTCGTGCTGTGCAACCACAACGCGCCCGACCAGGTCGTCGTGGGCGGCGGCACAGCTGCTGTCGCCGCCGTGGTGGCCGAGTGCGGCCGCCTCGGCCTGCGGTCCCGCACGCTGCCGGTGTCTGCCGCGTTCCACACCGAGTACGTGGCACACGCCGTCGACCGGTTCCGCCCGGCGGTGCTGGCCACCCGCATCGGCCCGCCATCCGCGCCGGTGTACGCCAACTCACCCGGCGCCCGGTACGGATCCGACGTCGAGGCCAACCAGCGCACCCTCGTCGAGCAGCTGCGCCAGCCCGTGGAGTTCCTGGACGCCCTGCGCGCCATGCACCGGGACGGCTGCACCGTGTTCGTCGAGTTCGGCCCCAAGCAGGTGCTGACCCAGCTGGTCGGCCGCGCCCTGCCCGACGCCGACGTGGTGGCTATCCCCACCGATGCCGGGCCGCTCGGCGACGGGGACACCGCGCTCAAGAAGGCCGCCCTGCGGCTCGCGGTGCTCGGCGTACCTGTCGCGGGCATCAATCGCCATGACGCACCGGCGCCCGAGCTGCCCGCCAGCCGGGGCATGACGATCACACTGAACGGGGCGGAATACGTGCCGGATACGCGCAAGGCCGCTTACCGCGCGGCTCTCGACGACGGGTTCACGGTGTCCACCTCGGTCCCGGCGCCGTCGGCCCCGGCGCCGGACGCCGTGCCGCCAGGGGTGCCACCGGTGCCCGAGGCGCCGCCGGCGTCGGCCAATGGGCATCACAAGCGAATCCGGACGGATGCCGCACCGATACCCGCCGACCCGGTCCAGCAGCACCTCGCCCTGCACGAACGGTATCTGGAGGGCCAGCTGCGGATCACGGAGGACCTCGCCGCGGCCGTGCGCCACCACGCCGACCACCCCGGGGACCCGGACCGGCTGCTGAGCACGATCGAGCAGGTCAAGGCACAGAGCATCGGGATCGGTCGCACCCACACCCGGGCCAACGAGATCCTGGCAGACCTGGCCGCGCTGGGCACCGGGACCTCGGCCCCGGCTCCGATGCCTGCTCCGTTGCCGGTCTCGGCCCTCCCGGCGTTCCAGATACCGGTCCAGGCCGGCGTCCCCGAGCCGGCCACCACGGCGGTGCCACCTCCGCCACCCGCGCCGCCACCCGCGCGGAGCGGCCCGACCGCACCGAGCGGGCCAACGGGGACGGACCTGCCCGACCCGGCCGATCCGCCAGCGACCGGGACCGAACCGGCATCGGCGGCCCTCAGCGCGGACACGGTTCGCACCGTCCTGATCACCGTGGTGGCCGAGCGGACCGGCTATCCGGCAACGGTGATCGACACCGGCATGGATCTCGAAGCGGATCTCGGCGTCGACTCGATCAAGCGGGTGCAGATCCTGGAGGAGATCCGGGAACGTATGCCAGGCGTGCCGGTGCTGGGCCCGGAGCAACTCGGTGAGCTGCGCACACTCGATGACATCGCCGACTACCTCGTCGCCAGCCAGCCCGAGGATCGGCCGGCCGGGTCGGGGCAGCCGGCCGCGCTGGACTCGCCGGGCGAGGCGGACCTGCCCGCCGCGCAGGAGCCGCCGGTCGATGCGGACGTGCTGGTCGGCCCGGAGGCGGTAGCCGCGTTGCTGCCGGTGGAGCTGGTGACGCTGCCCCCGGTCGACCGTGCGGTGGGGGTGTACCGGGAGTCTCCGGCCGCCCTGCTCGTCGACTACGGGGGAACGGACGCGAGCGTGATCGCCGGTGCGCTGGAAGCGGCGGGCTGGTCGGTGCGGCGTGCGCGGCTGTCGGCCGGCGCGAACGGCACGGGCCAGGACGGCGGCGACCGGCTCGGCCCCCAACTCGCCGGGGTGCTGCCACCGGGGGAGCACCTCGACCTGTGTCTCGCCATCTTCGACGGCCAGCAGCGCTGGGACGACGCCCTCGACCAGCTCGCCGATGCGGTCTCGCTCGCCGGCCACGCTGTCACGCCGCTGTGCGCGAGCGCCTCGGCCGGCCACCGCGCGGCGTTCGTGACCGTGACCAGGCTGGACGGCGGTCTGGGCCTGCGGGGTACCCGGGCCTGCGCCGAAGCGATCGCAGGCGGGGTGGGCGGGGTGACAAAAACCCTGGCCCGCGAAGAGCCCACGTTGTTCTGCCGGGCCCTCGACCTCGACCCCGCACTCGCCGCCGAAGAAGCCGCGAGCGCCGTGCTGGCCGAGCTGCACGACGCTGCCCAGGACTGCCTGGAGGTCGGCGTCGACGCGAGCCTGGTGCGCCGGACCCCCGTGCCGGACGCCCACCAGGCACTCCCGTCTCCCACCGACTCGACGGATCTCCACATCGGCCCCGACGACGTAGTGATCGTCACCGGTGGTGGCCGTGGCATCACGGCGCACTGCGCGCGGGCGCTGGCCGAGCGCACCGGCGCCGAGTTCGTCCTGCTGGGCCGGTCGGCGTTGGCCGACGAACCGTCCTGGGCACAGGGTGTCGCCGACGCCGCGCTCGCCGATGCGCTGGCCGCCAGCGCCCTCGCCGGGGCCGGTGCGGCCACCGCCGCCGGTGCCGGCAGCGCTTCGGTGCGGCTCACCCCGCGTGAGTTCGCCGCCGAGCTCGACCGGATCCGCGCCGGCCGTGAGGTACGCCGAACCCTGGCCGCGCTCGCCGCCGCCGGGTCGCGGGCCAGCTACCTGAACGCGGACGTCGGCGATCCGGGCGCGGTGCGCGCGGCGCTCTCCGGGTACGCGGAGCGGGCCACGGTGCTGGTCCACGGTGCCGGGGTGCTGCGCGACGGGCTGCTGCGCCACAAGACCGCCTCGGACACGCGGCAGGTGCTCACGCCGAAGTTGGCCGGCCTGCGTGCCGTGCTCGACGCGCTTCCAGGAGCCCCGCTGCGGCACGTCGTCCTCTTCACCTCGGTCGCCGGGCTGCTCGGCAACCCAGGCCAGGCCGACTACGCCTCGGCGAACGAGGCGCTGTGCCGGGTGGCGGCCAGCATGCGGCGGGAACACCCGGGCCGGCAGGTCACCGCGATCGACTGGTGGGCCTGGGACGGCGGCATGGTCGACGCCGACCTTCGGGCACTCTTCGAGTCCAGGGGCGTCGGCCTGCTCGCGGTGCAGGACGGTGTCCGGTTGTTCCTCGACGCCCTGCGTTCGACGGCCGCCTCACGGACGCGGCTGCTCGCCGCCCCACCGAACGCCTTCACCGGCACGGACCTGGCCGGGGTATCGCTGACCGGCACACCCGAGCCGAGACCGTCGCCCGCCCGGGTGGCCGCCCGGAACCTCACCGGTGTCGAGGACACCGAGGTGATCAAGGCACACCGCATCGGAGCGCACGCGGTACTGCCCGCGACGTTCGGGCTCGGCTGGCTGGTGAACGTGCTGGAACGCGCGAACCCCGGCCTGCGTGCGGTGGAGTGCCTCCGGTTCGAGGTGCACCGGGGCATCGTGTTCGACGGCACGCACAGCGGCGAGTACCTGGTCGAGGTCGACCCGGCGCAGGTTGTCGACCAGCGCCTGGTGGCCAGCGCCAGGGTCCGGGGTGCGGCGGGAACCAACGGGACGGCGCGCGCGCGGTCCCACTTCGCGGCCACCGTCGTGCTGGCCGCCCGGCCGGTGCCCGGTGGGGTGCTCGCCGGCTGGCGCCACCACCCGCTCGAGGCCGGGGGCGAGGACGCGCTGGACTGGTACGCCAAGGGCACGTTGTTCCACGGTCCCCGGCTCCAGGGCCTGCGCCGCGTGCTGCGCCGCGGCGACCGGCAGCTCATCATGGAATGCCAGCTGCCGGACGACCCGGACACCGGGGGCCCGTTCGCGGGCGCGCTCTACAGTCCGGTGCTCACCGACCTGTTGATGCAGGTGGGCGCAGTGCTCGGGTCCTGGCGAACCGGTCAGCCCGCGCTGCCGCTCGGCGTGGCGCGGGTGGAGTGCTTCGCCCCGCTGCCCGATGACGAGCCGTTCGTCGTGGTGGCCGACGAACTGCGCAGCACGGCGACCTCGAGCCTGGTCACGGTGACCGCCTGCGACCGAGGTGGCACCGTGCTGATGCGGCTGTCCGAGGTGTCGTGCGTGAGCACCCCCGACATGGCCGCGAAGTTCGCCGCCGCGGTCAGCGCCTGGCGCGAGGACGGTGCGCGATGACCCAGGTGGCCGAGCAGGACCGGCTGGAGTCCGACCGGATGGAGTTCGTCGGGGAGCCGTTCGACCCCGGC
>DATAYB010000415.1:0-7374 GCA_036272795.1 Pseudonocardia sp. | reverse complement strand
CAGACCTCCATGCCGGCGTCGCGGATCATCCGCAGGGTCTCCCAGCGCTCCTCCCAGGTGTGCGTGGTGACCACCTCGGGAAAGTAGGAGCGCGCGGTCTCCAGGTTGTGGTTGTAGCGGTGCACGCCCATCGCGGCCAGCCGGTCGACCTGCTCCTGGGTAAGCATGCCCAGCGAGCAGGCGATGTTGATGTCGATCTCGTCCTTGATCGCCTGGATCCCGGCGGCGACCTGGGTCATCAGCCGCTCGTCCGGACCACGTACGGCGGCGACGATGCAGAACTCGGTGGCCCCGGTCTTGGCGGTCTGCTTGGCCGCCTCGACCAGCATCGGGATGTCCAGCCACGCGGAGCGCACCGGCGACGCGAACAGCCCGGACTGCGAGCAGAAGTGGCAGTCCTCCGGGCAGCCGCCGGTCTTGAGGCTGATGATCCCCTCGACCTCGACCTCAGGCCCGCACCAACGCATCCGGACCTCGTGCGCCAGCGCCAGCAGGTCTTCCAGCCGCTCATCGGGCAATCGCAGCAGCTCCAGCACCTGGGTCGAGGTGGCCGGCACGCCCCGCTCGAGCACCTGGTCCCGCAGCTCGGACAGCAGGTCGGTGTGAACGGGCGCGGCCATGGAGCTCTCCCAACGGTCGACTGTTTCTACGGCACATTAAGTCAGCCACGCCGGCGCCGCGCCCAGGGCGGCCGCCACCGTGGCGAGGAACTCATCCGGCGCCAACCGGCCGGCGCCGGCGGGCAGCCGGCCGAGCAGGGGTGCCCCGGTCACGGCCGGGAGGTCGGCGAGGTTGCACTCGGCGGCGAGGTCCGGCACCTCCGGCCAGCTACCGATCACCACGCCGGCGCAGCGCAGCCCCCGGCAGGCCAGTACCTCGGTGGTCAGCGCGGTGTGGTTCAGCGTGCCGAGGCCGGCGGCGGCCACCACGAGCACCGGGGCGTCCAGGGCCGTGGCCACGTCGGCCAGGGTGCCCTCGGCCGTGAACCGCACCAGCAGGCCGCCGGCCCCCTCCACCAGCACGAGGTCGTGGTCCTCGGCCAGCTCCCGCACCGCCTGCACCACCTGCGACGGGCGCACCGGGGACCGGCCGACCCTGGCCGCCGCGGTGGCCGGGGCCAGCGGATCCGGGTAGCGGGCCAGCTCCCGGGTGGTCAGCGCGCCGGTCTCGCCGACCAGCCGGCGGATCTCGCCGAGGTCGCCGAGCTCGTCCAGGCTCACGCCGGTCTGCGCCGGCTTGAGCACCGCGACCCGGCGGCCGGCGGCGACCTCGAGCGCGGCCAGCGCGGCGACGACCACGGTCTTGCCGACCCCGGTCCCGGTGCCGCTGACGACGAGCACGCTCATCCGACCGGCACCTCGAGCTCGGCGGGCGTGGCGGCCCGGACCTCGCCGAGCACCTCGGTCAGCACGTCGTGCACTCCTGCCAGCTCCGCGGCGGTCAGGGTGGCGCGCGCGGTGAGCCGCAGGCGGCTGGTGCCCGCCGGCACGGACGGCGGCCGGAAGCAGCCGACCCGGACGCCCCGCGCAAGACACCGGGCGGCGGCGTCGAAGGCCACCGCCGGATCACCGAGTACCACGGACACCACGGCGGACGCCGGCGCGGGCACCCCGGCCGAGGCGGCGATCGCGGCGGCGGCGGCCAGCGCGGCGGCCGGCCTCTCGGGCTCGGCGGCGAGGATCCGCAGCGCGGCCAACGCCGTACCCACGCTGGCCGGGGCGAGCCCGGTGTCGAAGATGAAGCTGCGCGCGGCGTCGACCAGGTGCTCGACGACCGCGAGCGGGCCGAGTACCGCGCCGCCCTGGCCGCCCAGTGCCTTGGACAGCGTCACGGTGGCCACCACGTCGTCGGCACCGGCCAGGCCCGCCTCGGCGAGCAGCCCGCGCCCGCCGGGGCCGCACACCCCGAGCCCGTGCGCCTCGTCGACCAGCAGCACCGCGCCCCGCGCCCTGGCCACCGCGTGCAGCTCGGCCAGCGGGGCGTGGTCGCCGTCCACGCTGCCGACGCTGTCGGTGACCAGCAGCGCGCGCCGTTCGGACCGGACCGCGAGCACCGCGTCCATCGCCGCCACGTCGTTGTGCGGCACCACCTCGACCCGCGCCCTGGACAGCCGGCAGGCGTCGATCAGGGACGCGTGGTTGGCACCGTCGGAGACGATCAGGCTGCCCGGGCCGCTCAGCGCGGTGACCACGCCCAGGTTGGCCAGGTAGCCGGAGGAGAAGACCAGCGCGGCCCGGTATCCGGTGAACGCGGCGAGCTCGTGCTCCAGCTCGGCGTGCAGGGCGGTACTGCCGTTGACCAGCCGCGACCCGGTCGACCCTGCACCCCAGGTCCGCAGCGCGGCGAGCCCGCCCTCGACCACCCGGGGGTCGGCGCTCAGCCCGAGGTAGTCGTTGCCGGCGAGATCCAGCACCGGCTCGCCGGCCGGCCGGGGCCGCAACTCGCGGCGCAGGCCGGCGGCGCGCCGGCGGCGCGCGTGGCCGCCCAGCCAGTCCAGAGGATGCTCCCGCACAACGGGTGACCTTAGAGCGCCAGGACCAGGCCTGCCCCTAGTGTCGACGCCCACACCCGATCAGGGGAGACGGCGGCCACACCTGATCAGCGACCCGGCTCCCGGGCAACCACGGGCTGCTGGAACCGGCGCTCGGTGGTCGACCGGACGCCGATCCGGCGGGGCACCGGGCCGGGCTGCACCGGCGCCGTGGGTGGCCGGCCGCCGGGGCCGCGCTGGGTGACCATAACCGCGGCGCCGCTGGCCCGCTGCCGGCTGACCCAGGTGTCGAGGTGGTCGCGCACCGCGTGGTCGACGTAGTGGGTGGCCAGCTCCAGGCGGGCCGGCGCGCCGGGCGGGATCTCGGCGAGCACCCGGGACAGGTTCGGCACGCACAGGAACGTGGCGAGCCCCTCGACGAGGACCCGGTGCTCACCGTCGTACTCCGGCACCTGGTGGCGGATCCGGACCTTGACCGCGCGCCGCAGCACCAGCACCGCGGCCAGCGCCAGGCCGAGGCCGACGCCCTCCAGCAGGTTCAGTCCCATCACGCCGAGCGCGGTGACGAGGTACAGGACCAGCTCGCCGTGCTGGCGGGCGACGCGCAGGTCGGTGAGCTTGACCAGCTGCACACCGACCACCACGAGCAGCCCGGCCAGCGCCGCGAGCGGGATGGACTCCACGACCCAGACCAGCGCGAGCGCGAACACCGCGATCCACACCGCATGCAGCACGGCGGCGGCCCTGGTACGCGCGCCGGCCTTCACGTTCGTCGAGCTGCGCACGATCACACCGGTCACCGGCAGGCCACCGAGCAGCCCGGACAGCGTGTTGGCAGCGCCCTGGCCGATCAGCTCGCGGTCGGCGTTGGTGCGGGGCCCGTTGTGCATCCGGTCCACCGCGACCGCCGAGAGCAGGCTCTCGACGCTGGCGATCAGGGCGACGGTCAGCACACCGCCGATCACCGCGCCCCACTCGCCACTCGGCAGCAGCGGCATGTGCACAGCGCTGAGCAGGCCGCCGGGCAGCTCCACCCGGGGCACCGGGCGGTCGGAGAAGGAGTTCAGCCACAGGCTCAGCCCGGTGGCCACGGCAACCGCGACCAGCGGGCCGGGGATGGCGCGCAGCGGGCCGGGCAGCCGAGGCCAGCCCAGCACCAGCCCCACCGTGCACAGGCCGACGATCACCGCGGCGCCGTGCAGGTTGATCAGCTGGGCAGGCAGCTCGACCAGGTTCTCCAGTGCACTGGTCTGCGGCTTGCCGCCGAGCACGACGTGCAGCTGGGCCAGCACGATGGTGCCGCCGATGCCCGCCAGCATGCCGTGCACGACGGCGGGCGGGATGGCCTGGGCGAACCGGGCCAGCCGGCTCAGCCCGAAGCCGATCTGGACCAGGCCGGCGCCCGCCACGATCCCCGTGGTGACCTGCCAGCCGAACTTCGTGACCAGCTCGGCAACGACCACGGTTAGACCGGCGGCCGGGCCGCTGACCTGCAGCGGAGAGCCGCCGAGCAGGCCCGCGACAATACCGCCGACGATGGCCGCGATGAGCCCGGCCAGGATCGGCGCGCCGGATGCGACCGCGATACCGAGCGAGAGCGGCACGGCGACCAGGAAGACCACGAGCGAGGCACCGACGTCGGCCCTGGCCACGGACCAGTCCGGTCGCCAGCCCCGGGAGGGGGGCTTGGCTGCCTGGGTTCGGGCGTGTCGTGGGCCGGGGTTCGGCGGCGGGGCGGGCATGCGGCTCCTCGGCTAGGGGAATTGATGAGGGGTCGCCAGACTGCGGTCACCGTCGCCCGCACCGGCACCCCGCCAACGGATCACCCGGGAGCCCGAGTTCCCGCCGACCGGGCGCGAGACGTTCACAGCCGCTGTGAAATGTCACGCCACGTGTCGTTCTAACCTGACGATCGAGTGACGGTCGTCCTCGGGACGTACCTCGATGCGCAGCTCAGGCCGGTGCTTGACCCGGCCCTAGATCCACCTCAGGGGTACCACGAGCACCATGGGGTGATCTTTGGTGGGCTGGCTCACAGTGACCCTTTCGAGGGTTCCGGCGCTGGCCCGTTGGGGTCCGCGTCACACTCAGAACGCGGTCGAGGCGGCCGCCGCCGCGCACACGGCGGTGGTGATCGCGGCGAGATCGGCCGACCCGGTGAGGTACGGAGGCATCGTGTAGATCAGGTCCCGGAACGGCCGCAGCCACACCCCGTGCGCGGCCGCCGCCCCGGTCGCCACTGCCAGGTCCACCGGCCGGTCCAGCTGCACGACGCCGATCGCGCCGAGCACGCGTACATCGGCCACCCCGGACAGCGCGCGGGCCGGGGCCAGGCCGGCGCGCAGCCCGTCCTCGATGCCCGCCACCTCGGACCGCCAGTCGCGGCGATGCAGCTCGGCGATCGAGGCCAGCGACACCGCCGAGGCCAGCGGGTTGCCCATGAACGTCGGCCCGTGCATCAGCACGCCGGCCTCTCCGCCGCTGATCCTTTCCGCCACCTCCGCGGTGCACAGCGTGGCGGCCTGGGTCAGGTAGCCGCCGGTCAGCGCCTTGCCGACACACATCACGTCCGGACTGACACCGGCGTGGTCGGCGGCGAACAGCTCCCCTGTGCGCCCGAACCCCGTGGCGATCTCGTCGAACACCAGCAGCACGTCATGGGTCAGACACAGCTCGCGCAGCACGTGCAGGTAGCGCGGGTCGTGGAAGCGCATGCCACCCGCGCCCTGCACCACCGGCTCCACGATCACGGCCGCGAGCTCGTCGGCGTACGTCTCGACCAGCTCGGCCAGCTCCGCCACGTACGCCGTCTCGAACGCGGCCGGCGGCGGGCCGGCGAACACCTGTTTCGGCAGCACGTCGGTCCACAGCGAGTGCATGCCGCCGTCCGGGTCGCACACGCTCATCGCACCGAACGTGTCCCCGTGGTACCCGCCCCGCCAGGTCATCAGCCGGTGCTTGGCCGGGCGCCCCCGGGACCGCCAGAACTGCAGGCACATCTTGATCGCCACCTCGACCGAGACCGAGCCTGAGTCGGCCAGGAACACATGCCGCAGCGGTTCCGGCGTGATCTCCACGAGCCGAGCGGCCAGCGCAACCGCCGGTTCGTGCGTCAGCCCGCCGAACATGACGTGGCTCATCCGGGCCAGCTGCTCGGTCACCGCGGCGTCCAGTGCCGGGTGTCGGTAGCCGTGGATCGCGGCCCACCACGACGACATGCCGTCGATCAGCTCGGCGCCGGCCGGCCGCCCGTACGCCGGCCCCGCCAGCCGCAGCCGGACCCCCTCCGCACCGGCCACCGGCACGGGCGCGGGCTCCGCCGGGATGGACGCGTAGGGGTGCCAGACGTGTGCTCGGTCGGTCGCCAGCAACTCTTCGGGGGTCACGGCACGGCACTCTAGGCGGGTGCGGGCCGGCGTCCGGGTTGGTCCCTGGGCGGGTCCGGGCCGGTTCCTGGGCCGTTCCGGGGCGTGCGGCTGGTGGTCGCCGGTACCGGGCGGACTACTCTGGCCGAGCCATGACCAGCCCAGACTTCGACCCGTTCGGCGAGGCCGGCGCCGACTTCGCACCGCCGGCACTCTCCCGCCGCCGTGAGCTGAGCGCCACGAGCGCGCGCTCGCTGCTGCTCACCGTGCTGGGCGAGTTCATGCTGCCACGGGACGAGGCGGTCTGGACGCAGGTGCTGCTGGACGTGCTCGGCGAGCTCGGCGTGGAGCAGAAGTCGGGCCGCCAGGCGCTGGCCCGCACCGCCGCCGAGGGGCTGCTCAGCTCGGACCGGTCCGGCCGCCGCGTGCGCTGGTCACTGACGGCGACGGGGAGCCAGCTGCTGTCCGCCGGCGCGCAGCGGATCTACTCGTTCGGCTCGTCGCCGGCCGGCTGGGACGGGCGCTGGCTGGTGCTGCTGGTCAGCGTGCCGGAGTCGCGACGCCAGCTGCGACACCGGCTGCGCACCCGGCTGGCCTGGGCCGGGCTCGGCACCCCGGCACCCGGAGTCTGGCTGTCCCCCGACCCCGGCAAGCAGTCCGAAGTGGCCGAGGTGATCGACGAGCTGGCGCTGGAGGAGGTCACGTCATCCTTCGTCGGCGCGTTCGGCCAGATCGGCCAGGAGCGCGAGCTGGTCGCCCAGGCCTGGAACCTCGCCGGCGTCGAGGCCGCCTACCAGGACTTCATCGCCACCTTCAGCGCCGCCGAGCCTGGTACCCCCAGGGACGTGCTACGCGACCAGATCCACCTGGTGCACGCGTGGCGGCGGTTCCCGTTCCTCGACCCCCAGCTGCCCACGGAGCTGCTGCCCGGCGGCTGGGCCGGCGCGAAGGCCGCCGAGCTGTTCCACGACCGCCACGAACGCTGGGACGCGGCCGCCCGGCGACACTGGCACAGCCTGCTCGACTCCGCCCGCTGACCGGGCACCCGGCCGCCCGCAGACCGGGCACCCGGGCCGCGCGGGGGCCGCCGTTGGTCAACTTCGATCACAGGCCGGGACGGTGCGGCGAGTTCAACCGCACTGGCTTTCGATCATGTAGTTCACCCCGCTGAGCTGAGCTCGGCGAAGGTGGCCGCCGCACCCGCCGACTTCGCACGGCGTGCCTTCACTTCGCACAGTCTGCGGAGTATGCGAAGTGACAGCGCGGTATGCGAAGTGCGGCGGCCGGCGCGGCGGTCAGGAGAGGCCGTACACGTGGTTCGCGTTGCCGCCCAGGACAGCGTCCAGTACGGGCGGGGCAAGGCCGAGGTCGCCGACTGCTTTGATGTTGGCGGCGATGCCGGGGATGCCGGGCCAGTCCGTTCCGAAGATCCACTTGGCGGCGATCCGGTTCAGGTCGAACCGCTCGAAGTAGTGCGCCAGGCGCTTCGGTGGCAGCCCTGCGATGTCGAGCCAGAGG
>DATAYB010000414.1:0-7164 GCA_036272795.1 Pseudonocardia sp. | reverse complement strand
GAGACCACCCGACCGGGCTCGGCCTGGTGCACCAGCCGCGCCGCCAGGTTCACCACCGATCCGTACAGGTCACCGTCCAGTGCGACGACCCGGCCGTGGGCGAGGCCGACCCGCAGCGCGGGCAGCCGGGGCTCGCCGGCGACCGCCCGCACCAGGTTGAGCGCGGTGCGGCAGGCCTCGCCGGGGGTGGGCGCGAAGAACATCACCTCGTCGCCGATCGTCTTGACCAGCCTGGCCCGGCCGCTGAGCGAGGCCAGGGCGAGCCGTTCGAACTCGCCGAGCGCGTCGGCCAACTCCCGGGGCGTGCGGTGCTGGCTCCACACGGTCGAGCCCACCAGGTCGGCGAAGCCCACGCTCGCCGTCACCGTGTCGTAGGTGCTGTCCGTGCCGTGCAGGACGGCCATCCGGCGGATCGCGTCGAGTGCCTGGCGCTGGAACAGCGCGCCGAACAGCTCCGGGACCAGCGGCAGGGTGGTCAGCGCCCGGTCGGTCACCGCCGCGAGCTCGGCGTTGGTGGCGCCGCGCTGCCGCAGTGGATCCTCGACGCTGACCCCGAACATGGCCACCGCGGCCTCGGCGACGCGGCCGATCGACGCGCGCATCACCCGCGCGAACCGCAGCACCGTCTCCTCGCCGAACAGGGACTCGACCTCGGCGAACGCGCGCACCGCGGCCAGGTCCGACTCCGACAGGGTCGCCACCCCGGGTGCCGGCACCGCGATGCCGAGCGCCCGCAGGACCTCCGCCACCGCCGCCGGACCGAGCCCGACCCGGGAGGCGACGTCGTCCACGTCGTGCCGCTCGCCCTCGCTGAGCAGCCGGTACTCGACGAGGCCCGGGAGCCGGTCACCGCGTTCGGTCGCCGCCCGCAGCTGGTCGAACGGCACTCCCGCCCCGATCAGGTAGCGGTACATGGCCTTCAGGTCGGCTTCGTCGTCGGGCGGACCCACCACGGCGCTCCTGGCCCGGAGCAGTTCCTCGACGTCGTCGTCCGTGCGCCGCGACTCATGGGCCATGGCCGCGATTCTGCCAGCTTCGGATCTCCGGTCCGGCTACCGACAGTGGTGACTTGACCACGGTCCGTACGCTGCTCTAGCTTACCGAACACCGATTGTTAACGTGGCCGCGCGCCACCGCCCGGGACGTCCAGCCGCTCCCCCACGCTCCGCTGGCCAGCTCCCGCGCCGCCCCACCGAGGAGTTCGATGTCGAACCCGTCCGCACCCGCCGGCGCCCCGTCTCGCCGGCGGGCGGCGCTGCGCTGGTTCTGGCGCCGCCATCGGGCCCGCCGCTGGTTGACCGCCGCAGCGGCCGGCATGCTGCTCGCGCTCGGGATGGGCCACGGGGTGGCCGCCGCCGCGCCCGGCCTGCCCACCCCGACCATCCCCGGCGGCGCCGCGCTCACCCCGGTGATCGGCGTGCCGGGCAACATGAACGCGCCCGACCTCAACGACGACGGCCACCCGGACCTCGCCGTGCCCGACTTCGGCAGCGACCAGCTGTCCGTGCGGATCAACCGGGGCGACGGCACGTTCGGACCGGTCCGCCGATACCAGGTCGGCAGCAAGCCGTCGTTCATCACCCGGGGTGACTTCAACGGCGACGGCAACCTGGACCTGGCCACCTCGAACGCCGGCTCCGGCGACATCTCGGTGCTGCTCGGCAACGGCGACGGCACCCTGCGCCCGGCGCGGGCGTACAGCATCTCCGGGCCGTCGGCGGGGCTGGCGGGGATCAGCACCGGCTCCTTCTCGCTGGAAGCGGTGGACGTGGACGGCGACGGCGTGCTGGACATCGTGACGTCCAACTCCGTGTCCAACGACCTGTCCGTGCTGCACGGCCGGGGCGACGGCACGTTCGACGCCGCGCGCACCTTCCCGATCGCCGGGGCGCACAGCGTCGGTGTCATCCCGTTCGCGCTGTCCGTCGGGGACTGGAACGACGACGGCCACCCCGACGTCATGGTCGGCGGCGCGGAGAGCGTCACCATCATGCTGAACGACGGCCATGGCAACTTCCGGGCGACGAGCAGCAACCGGGTCGGCCTCGACATCGCGTGCACCAAGGTCGGCGACTTCAACGGCGACGGCGTGCCCGACGTCGCCGCCACCGGTACCGGCACCCTCAACACCCAGATCCTGCTCGGCAACGGGGACGGCACGTTCCGCGCGGGCCAGAACGCGCTCTCCGGTGGCATCGGCCCGCAGTGCCTGAGCGTCGCGGACGTCAACCGGGACGGCGACGAGGACCTCACCGTCGTCAACACCGCGTCCCAGCACGTGCAGGGGGACGTCGTGGTGCTGCGCGGGGACGGGCACGGGCACTTCACCGCAGACCCCGTGACGTCGAGCTACCCGGTGCAGTTCGCACCGTGGGCGACGGAGGCGGTCGACTTCGACGGCGACGGCAAGCTGGACCTCGCGGTGGCCAACTCGGCGCCGGCTTCGGTGTCCGTACTGCGTGGCAACGGCGACGGCACGTTCCAGCCGCAGGTCGTCTACGGCATGTAGCCGAGGCGGTCGTCGGCGCGGGGTCGCCGGCGCGGGGTCGCGGGGTCGCGGTCGCCTGTTACCGAACTGCACACCAGGCAGGCCCCGCCCCCCTCTCAGCAGCCCCTTGTTACCGAACTGCACACCAGACAGCTCGCGGGGCCGAAAAACCTGCCTGACGTGCAGCTCGGTAACAACAGGCAGGACCTACCTCGCCGGGACCGGGCGGAGCGCCCCCGGTCAGCCGAGGCGCGGGCGAGCGCGAGTCAGCCGAGCTCGAGACACCCGAGCTCGAGACACCCGCGCGCGAGTCAGTCGAGGAGCTCGACCACGCCGCGCTCGCCGTCCACGCGGATGCGCTGGCCGTCCCGGATGGCACGGCTGGCGGTCCGGGTGCCGACCACGCACGGGATGCCCAGCTCGCGGGCCACGATCGCGCCGTGGCTGAGCATGCCCCCGAGGTCGGTGACCACTCCGGCGGCCACCACGAACAGCGAGATCCAGCTCGGGTCGGTGGCCTCGCAGACCAGCACGTCACCCTCGTCGAGCTCGGTCTTCTCGGGGTCGGT
The DNA here is from genome assembly GCA_036272795.1 of Pseudonocardia sp. Taxonomy (GTDB): domain Bacteria; phylum Actinomycetota; class Actinomycetes; order Mycobacteriales; family Pseudonocardiaceae; genus Pseudonocardia. The sequence goes on along the minus strand of DATAYB010000414.1, from coordinate 4,107 downwards.
GACCACGCGGGCCCTGCCCTCCACCACACCGCCGCCCGCGCCGACGCCGGTCAGCACCGTGCCGGCGGGTGAACCTGGACCGCTCGCGCCCTCGGTCACGACCGCGACCGCCTCGGGCACGCCGCACCACGCATCGGGCAGCCGCTGGCCCTGGCGCTCCAGGTACGCGGCTCGCCGGGCGGGCACCAGTGCGGCGGCGCGGCCGGCGTCGGGGGCGCGCAGCTCGGCCTCGGTCAGGAAGAACACGTCAGCGGGCCGCGCCAGGACACCGGCATCCGAGAGCAGCGCGCCCAGCCGGCGGGCCGCCGCCCTCGCCACGTCGAAGCTGATCAGGTAACCCGCCTTGCCCTGCTCGCGCAGTGCCAGGAACCGCCCTGACAGGTGCACCAGCAGCCGGGCCGGCGGGCGTTTGGGCAACGGCAGCGCGGCGGCAAGCTCGGCGGCGGCGCGTGCCCGGTCGGCGCGCTGCGTGGCGCTGCGCAGCCGGGGCGCCCTCGGGCTCGCGTCGCCCATCGTGCGGTAGTCGGCCAGCCGGGCGTCCAGCAGCTCGGGGACCTCCCGCCACGACACGCTGTCCAGCTGGCCCTCGTTCGGGCCGTGGTAACCGTGCCGGTCCAGGAACACCGTCTGCTCGAGCCGGCCGTGCGCCAGGTCCCACAGGTCTGCGGCCACCTGGTTCTCGTCCGAGCCGACCCCGGAGAGCAGCCGCGCGACCAGCGCCGGCCCGCCCACCGCCTCGGCGGTCGCGGTCAGCCTCTCCACCACACCGTTGCCGACGAAGCTGGCCAGGAAGTGCAGCCGCATCATCTCCTCGAACCGCGCGCGGGCGCCCGCCAGCACCAGCAGGCAGCCGCCCCGGTCCAGCGCGGGCACGCCCGGCAGGGTCGCGGTACGCCAGCGCCGCAGCTCGGCGAAGTGGGCGTCGTGCCGGGCGCCGAGGCGGGCCACCACGGCGGGTGCCTTGACCGCGATCGCCGGGTAGCGGCGGTAGGAGTTGCGGTCCACGGTGCCGGGGCGGACGTAGCCGAACAGCTGCTGCTCGACGGCGGTGGCCGAGGTGCCGGGAGTCAGGTCGGCGAGCGCGCGGAACTGGTCCATGTTGGCGGCGGCCCGCCCGGCGAACGCGGTCCAGAACTGCTCCTCGACCCGCGTCGGCTGGTACACCTGGGCGGCGGTGAACACCCCGATGTCCCGGAACGCCGCACGCAGCGCCAGCTCCACCGGCGCGTGCATGAAGCTGAAGCCCAGCGGCGTGCACACTCCGGGGAACGCCTCGGCGACGTTGCCCGAGGTCCAGGCCACGCTCGGATCGCACTCCGGGTGGTCGACCGGGTCGCGCGGACGATCGACCGCATCAGAGGGGCTCACCGGACCGCTGCCGGTTGTTCGGCGGGGTGCACTGCCCCCTGACGGGCCCGCAGCAGCGCGGTCAACGGGCCGCCGGCTTCGGCGCCGGCCTCCGCGCGGGCCCACTCGGCGAGCTGCCGCAGGTCGGGGTCGTCGAGCGCGCCGCGCGGGACCACCGGCAGCGCACCCAGGTACACCACGCCCGCGCCGCCGTCCACGGTGACCGTCTGCCCGGCCAGCCCCGCCGACGTGCCAGGGCCGCAGCCGACGACGCAGGGCACCGCCATCTCCCGGCACACCACGGCGGCGTGCGAGGTGGAGCCGCCCAGGTCGGTGACGACCGCACGGGCCAGCGACATCGCGGCGACGTCGTCCGGGTCGGTGGTCGGCCGGGCCAGCACCACGTCGGCGTCGGTGTCGGCGAGGTCCTCGGCCTCCTCGCCGGAGGTGGCGACCACGCCGACGCCGATGCCGGGGCAGGCCGGCTTGCCGGTGGCGAGCACCTCGGCGGCGGCCGCGGCGCGCGGGTCCACCCGCGGCCGCAGCAGCGCCTCGACCTGTTCCGCGGTGACCCGGTCCAGCGCCTCGGCGGGGCTGATCAGGCCCTCGGCGTGCAATGTGACGGCGTGCCGGGCGGCGGCCTCCGGGGACCGCTTCGCGGCGCGCGCCTGCAGCAACCACAGCGTGCCGGCCTGCACGGTGAACTCGATGTCCTGCACGTCCCGGCCGGCCCGCTCCAGCCGCGCGGCGGCGGCGAGCAGCTCGGTGTGCGCGTTGGGTTGGGCGGCGGCCAGCTCGGCCAGCGGCAGCGCGTCGGCCCGCCCGGACACCACGTCCTCGCCCTGGCCGCGTGGCAGCCACTCGCCGTAGGGCTCGGCCGCGCCGGTCAGCGGGTCGCGGCTGAACAGCACGCCGGTGCCGGAGCGGTCGTCCAGGTTGCCGAACACCATGGCCTGCACGGTCACCGCCGTGCCGCCGTCCTCGGCGATGCCCCGGTCGCGCCGGTAGGCGGTCGCCCGCGTGGAGCGCCAGGACCGGAACACCGCCGCCACCGCGAGCCGCAGCTGCTCCCACGGCTCGGCCGGCGCCTGCTCCCCGACCACCTTGGCGAACTGCTCGACGAACCGGCGGCGCGTGTCGTCCGCGAACACGGCGTCCCCGGACTCGGCGGCCAGCGCGTCGCGCACCTCGTCGGTCATGCCCAGGTTGAGCACCGTGTCCATCATCCCGGGCATGCTCACGGCCGCCCCGGAGCGCACCGACACCAGCAGCGGGCTCGGGCCGGCACCGAAGGTGCGCCCGGTGGTCCGCTCCAGCTCGGCCATGGCGTCCGGCAGCTCGGCCCACACGTCGGCGGGCACCGCGCCCGCGCCGTCGGCGGGGTCGTCGAACCGCCGACACACCGCCGTGGTCAGCACAAAAGCCGGCGGCACCGGGATCCCCATGGCGCGCATCGCCTCGATGCTGGCCGCCTTGCCCCCGAGCTCGTCGCGCCCGGCGCCGGTGGTGCCGTCGAGCGCGAGTACCCCCGGAGTCACTCGGCCCGCCCGGCCGCCGCCTCGTCGGCCCTGGAGAGCCCGGCCAGCCCGATCAGGTCCTCGTGCAGCTCGAACCACACGGTGTGGTAGCTGTCGATCATGGGGCGGGCCAGCCAGATGTGCTCTCCGGCGCGCACCTTGGCCAGCGCGCCACCGAAGCGCTCCGGGTACGGGGCCAGCCGGGGCGCCAGCCCGACGAACCGGTCCACCAGCGGCACGAAGCCCTCGTGCAGCTCACCCAGCCGGTGCACGATCTTCGCGTCGTACTCGGCGTCGGTGTGGTCGTTCGGGGTGGCGCCGTCCTTGAGCTGCCAGTCGGTGACCAGCTGCTTGAACGCGCTGTTGTGCGCGTCGAAGTCGCGGTAGGCGGCGACGATGGCGGCCTGGTCCACGGTCGCCCGCTCGGCGGCGAGCAGCTCGCCCAACTGCTCGCGGCCGGCCTTGGTCAGCTTGTAGCGGTCCCTGGCCTGCTCGCAGTGCCCGGCGGCGGCGAGCTCGGCGAGCGCCGGTCCGACCTCGCCGGCCGGAGCGCCGGTGGCCGCGCCGACGTCCTCGGCGGTCGCCCTGCCCTTCAGCCGCAACGCCTGCAAAGCCCGAAGCTCGATGGTCACCGGCGACCTCTCCTCCTCGACGTGCGCATCGACGTGCTCGAGACACGGACGACATGGTCCGCCGGCCGAGCTCGGGGGCGGCGGCCGGGTCGCGCCACTTTAGTTTGTTCGCGCAACACCAGTCAAACGTCGTTTGGTTTAGTGACCAGTCGCCGCACTCCGCACACCGTGCCGTCACTTCGCACACCGTGCCGTCACTTCGCACGGCCGACTGTCACTTCGCACGGGTCTGCGGAGTATGCGAAGTGATAGCGCGCCGTGCGAAGTGCCACGGCAGCCGGGACCGGGGTACGACCGTCGACTCCAGCAACGGCGGCCCCCCGAACGCCACCCCCACGAACGCCGCGCCCCGGACGCCGCCCCCCGGACGCCACCTCAGCGAACGCCGCCCCCGAAACCCACTGCGCGGGTCCGGAGTGGCTCAGCGGCCGGGTTCGGAGCCGGCGGTGAGGAGCTCGCCGCCGTCGATCGGCACGGTGACGCCGGTCAGGTAGGCCGCCCGGTCGGAGACCAGGAACGCCACCAGGTCGGCCACCTCGCGGTCGGCGCCGATCCGCCCCTGCGGGTTCACCGGCAGCTCGTGCTTCTCCGTCCAGCGCAGGATGGGCTGC
>DATAYB010000413.1:0-5612 GCA_036272795.1 Pseudonocardia sp. | reverse complement strand
ACCGACCAGCACCGACACGAGCACCGCCACCAGCAGCGGGACGTGCGCCTCGACCAGCAGCCGCGCGGTGATCACGCCGCACACCATCAGCTGGCTGCCGACCGACACGTCGATGCCGGCCGCCACGATCACCAGGGTCATACCGACCCCGATCAACGCGACCGGCGCCACCTCGATGAACAGCGGCCGCAGCGAGTCGGCGGTCAGGAATGCCGGCGTGGCGAACCCCAGCACGACCCACAGCACACCGATCACCGCGATCAGCACGATCTCCTGGCCACTGACCAGCGGCGCGAGCACCCGGGGGCCGCGCGCCCGGGTCGGTTTCGACGTCGGTGCCGACGGCGGGGTCACGCGCCCACCCCGGTGTCTCCCCCGACGGCGGACGCGGCCGGATCGCCCGCGCAGGCGCTCGAACCGGGCACCTCGGCTCCCGCGCCGGCCGCCGCAGCGAGCACGTCCACCTGCGAGGCGTCCCGGCCGAACTCGGCGATGGTCGTCCCGCCCCGCACCACCAGCAGCCGGTCGGCGATGCGCAGTGCCTCGGGCAGGTCGGAGGTGACGACGAGGACGGCGGTGCCCTCCGCGGCCAGCCCGTCGATGATCCGGTGGATCTCCTCCTTGGCGCCGACGTCCACGCCCTGGGTCGGCTCGGCGAGCACCAGCACGTCAGGACGCCGGACGAGCTGACGGGCCAGCACGACCTTCTGCGAGTTGCCGCCGGACAGCGCGCCGATGGGCTGGCGCTCACTGGGCGTCCGCACCGCGAGCCGCTCGATCAGCTCGGTGGCCACCGTCCGCTCCCTGGCCCGGTCCACCCAGATCGCGAACCGGGACAGCAGCCCGAGGTGCCCGATCGAGATGTTGAACGAGATGGGCTGGAAGCTGAACATGCCCTGGCGTTTCCGGTCGGCGGGCAGCAGCGCGATACCGAGGCGCTGAGCGTGCCGGGGCGAGGTCGGGTGCACAGCGGCACCGCCGACCCGGATCTCGCCGCTGGTGGCGGGCTCGATGCCGTACACGGTGTGCGCGATCTCGGCGACCCCCGACCCCACCAGCCCGTACAGCCCGACGATCTCCCCGGGACGGACCGTGAGGTCGACGTCGTGGAACCGCCCGGCCAGCCCGAGTGAGCGCAGCTCCAACCGGGGCGGCGCGTCCGGCACGGCGCGAACCGGCCGCTCCGCGTTCAGGATGCCGCCGACCATCAGCTCGGCGATCTCCCGTACCGAGAGCCCCTCCATCGGGTAGGTGCCGACCGTGGCGCCGTCCCGCATCACGGTGACCTCGTCGGCGATCCGGAACAGCTCGTCCAGCCGGTGCGAGATGTAGATGATCGCGACCCCGGCCGCCTTGAGCCGCCGGATCACCCCGAACAGCACGTCGATCTCGGAGTCGGTGAGGATCGCCGACGGCTCGTCCAGGATGAGCAGCTTCGCCTCGCCGGCCAGCGCCTTCGCTATGGAGACCTGCTGCTGCTCGGCGATGGACAGGCTGCCCACCGGCGCGGTCGCGTCGCGGACCGGCACCCCGAGCAGGGCCAGCAGCTCGACGACCTTGGCGTGCTGGGCCGCCCAGTCGATCCGTGGCCCGGTGCGCAGCTCGCGGCCGAGAAAGATGTTCTCCGAGACGGACAGCTCGGCGAACAGCGCGGGCTCCTGGTAGACGGTCGCAATGCCCAGCGCGATCGCGTCGGTGGTACCGGTGATCTGCACCGGCTGGCCGTCGAACTCGATTGCGCCGGTGTCCGCCGTCACCGCCCCCGAGAGGATCTTGATCAGGGTGGACTTGCCGGCCCCGTTCTCACCGACCAGTGCGTGCACCGAGCCGGCCGCGACCTCGATGTCGGCGTGCCGGATCGCCCGCACCGCCCCGTAGCGCTTCGCGATCCCGGTCATGGTCAGGCGCTGAGCCCGGCCCGAGCCGTCCGCCATGGACCACCCCTCCCCGTCCGGCCGGCCGGGGCGCGGTCGGCGGTGTTCGCCCGCCACCCGCGCCGCGGCGACCGCCTAGTAGTTGAACTGGTCGGCGTTGTCCTTGGTGATCACCAGCGGGTCACCGAGCAGCAGCGTCTTCGTCGCGGCGTCCCAGGTCACGGCGGGCAGCTTGTCGCTGACGTGGTTCACCGGCTGCAGGGCCTTGCCGGTGGCGAGCTGGTCACCGGCCCACGCGGTCAGGTATCCGAGCTGCTCGACGTCCCACAGGATCGCGCCGGAGGAGGACCCGTCGGCCAGGTAGGGCTTCATCGCCTGCGGGGTGCCGAGCCCGACGGTGAACACCTTGCCGATCTTGCCGGCGTCCTTCACGGCCTGCGCGACGCCCGGCGCCGAGGAGGTGCACTCGCCGACCAGCCCGGTGAGGTCGGGGTGCGCGTTCATCAGGTCGGCGGCCATCTGGGTCGACTTCGCCTGGTCCTCACCGGCGTACACGACGTCCACGATCTGCGCCTGCGGGTACTTCTGGGCGGTGTAGGCCTGCTGGACCTTGATCCACGAGTTCAGGTTGTCGGCGGTCTCGCCGCAGGACACGATCGCGTACTTGCCCTTGCCGCCCATGGCCTTCATCAGGTTGTCGGTGAGCGCCTCGCCGATCTTCTGCGTGGAGGCCTGGCTGACGAAGACGTCCCGCACCGAGTTGGGCGCGTCGGTGTCGGAGGTCATCACCTTGATGCCCTTGGCCTGCGCCTCCTTGAGCACCGGGGCCATCGAGTCCGGGTCGTTCGGGGCCACCACGATGACCTGCACACCCCGCTGTATGAACGACCGGACGATCTGGGTCTGCGCGGCCGCGTCCGCCTGCGTCGGGCCCTGGTAGAGCCAGGTCACGTCGCCGAGGGACTGCTCGGCCGCCTTGCCGCCGGTGTTCATCGCCTCGAAGTACGGGATGCCCTGCAGCTTCGGCACGAAGGCCACCTGGTGCTTGGTCCCGCCCGCACCACCCCCACCGGCGCCCTCCGTGTTGTTCTTCTGGGTGCAGCCGGCGACCGCGAGCACGGCGACCAGGCCGGCGACCACGGCGGTGTTCTTGATCAATCTCCTCATCGAGATTCCTCCGTCACGCAGGGGTGGAGTCCTTGTGGGTGGACCGGTCGGTGGGGGTGTGCGCTGGGTCGTGGGCGTCGGCGCGGCTCAGGGCGGCCAGCCGGGCGGAGGCACTCGCCCAGTCCGGCCCCGAGCGCGGCAGGTACTCCACCGGCGCGAGCGACGTGGCGACGACGGAGCGGATATCGGCGAGCCCGGCCAGCTCACCCAGCGCGGCGAGCTGCACGGCCGCGTTGCCCAGTGCGGTCGCCTCCCCGGGCCCGGTGTACACCGGCAGGCCGGTCGCGTCGGCGGTCAGCTGGGACAGCAGTGTGTGGCTGGAGCCGCCGCCGACGATATGCACCGCCGGCGCCGTGCGGCCGGTCACCGACGCCACCGACTCGATCACCCGGCGGTAGCTCAGCGCCAGCGAGTCCACCACGCACCGGGCGATCGCGCCGATGCTCTCCGGCACGGGCTGGCCGACGCGTGCGCAGTAGTCCTGGATCCTGCGGGGCATGTCGCCGGGCGCCAGGAACACGTTGGCGTCCGGGTTCACCAGGCTGACCAGCCCCGGCTCGGTCCCGGCCAGCTCGGCCAGCCGCGGATAGCTGAGGTCCTTGCCGTCGCGGCCCCACTGCCGGCGGCACTCCTGCAGCAGCCACAGGCCCATCACGTTGCACAGCAGCCGGATCGTGCCCGCGTAACCGCCCTCGTTGGTCAGGTTGGCCGCACGGGCCGCGTCGTCGACCCAGGCGCGGTCGGTCTCGACGCCCACCAGAGACCAGGTACCGGACGAGATGAAGATCGAACCTGGGTCACGCAGTGGCGCCGCCACCACCGCGCTGGCCGTGTCGTGCGCCGCCGGGACGATCACCCGGCAGTCCCGCAGCGCGCCGGTCGGTGTCCCACCGGGCAGCCGCAGAGCGCCGAGGTCCGTGCCGGGCTGCACCACCTCCGGGAACAGCTGTGCCGGGATGCCCAGCCGCTCGAGCAGCGGCCACGCCCAGCGCCCGGTACGGGTGTCGAGCGCACCGGTGGTCGAGGCGATGGTGTACTCACTGGTCACGGCGCCGGACATCAGGTGGTGGAAGAGGTCCGGCATCATCAGCAGCCCGCTCGCGGCGGCCAGCCGGTCCGGGCGGTGCCGCACGTCGTCGAGCAGCCCGAAGATCGTGTTGATCGGGATCAGCTGCACTCCGGCCGACCGGTAGAGCTCCTCCGCGCCGACCTCCGCCAGCGCGGTCGCCATCGCCTCCACCTGGCGCGGGTCGCGGTAGCAGGTCGGCTCGTCCACCAGCTCGCCGCCGGCCAGCTCGCCGTCCACCGGCTCGCCGCCAGCGCCGGGCCGTCGCAGCAGGGCGTAGTCGACGCCCCAGGTGTCCACCCCGACCGAGGCGATCGGCACCGGCCCGGCGTCCAGCGCGGCCAACCCCGTGCGAACGCCGTCCCACAGCGTCGGCAGGTCCCACCGCAGGATGCCGTCGACGACCTTCGGCTCGTGCGTGAACCGGTGTCCCAGCTCCAGGTCGAGGCGGCTGCCGTCGAAGCCCACGGTGGCGACCCGGCCGCTCTCCGAGCCGAGGTCGACGGCGGCGACCGTGCGGTAAGCGGTCACGGGGCACCCGCTTCCGGCGACCGACCGGTGCGGCGGGTGCGCGCGTCCGGGTGCGGGTGCGTCGCGTCAAGATCGTCGGCAGGCGTGACCTCCACGCCGCTGGACAACGCCGCCCGGTACACCGGCACGCCGACCTCCGCCCAGTCCGCGACCACGTGCGGCGGCACCCCCTCGTCGGTGTAGAGCCCGGTCACCCGGTCCGCGGCCACGAACGGGTGCAGCGCGAACCGCTCCGACTTCGACGAGTCGAACACCCCGTAGACGTGGTCGCACACGCCGGCCATGAACGCCTTCGTCTGCGACTCCTCCGCGCTGATGTCCATCAGGCCGTTCTTCGGGGACAGCCCGACCAGGCCGAAGAAGCCCTTCTGGATCCGGCCGCGCCCGGTCAGCAGGTCACCGATGGGTCCGACCAGCGACTCGGCGGCCCGACGCAGCACCCCGCCCGGCAGTAGCACCATCGCGTTGGTCTGCTCCATCAGCAGCGTCGCGGTCCGCAGGCCGTTGGTGATCACCACGAGGTTGCGCCTGCTGACCAGCTCGAGGGCCAGGTGGTAGCAGGTCGTCGACGAGTCCAGGGCGATCACGTCGCCGTGCCCGACAAGCTCGGCCGCCGCCCTTGCCACCGCCCGCTTGGCCTGCCGGGAGTGCCGCACCCGCATCGTCCAGGCGCCCTCGTCGGTGTGCCCTGAGCTGACCGCGCCGCCACGCACCCGCAGGAGCAGGTCGCGCCGCTCCAGCGCGCCGAGGTCCTTGCGGATGGTGACCGCCGAGACGCCGAACCGCTCGGTCAGCTCGTTGACCATCACCCGCCCGGAGACCTCCAGGTCGAGCAGGATGGCCTGCTCCCGCTCGAACTCGTCGAGAGGTCGCATGGACAACCTCCCGGACTGGTCTCACCAACGAGTGAACGGTGCCTGCAACTTGCCACCGCCGAAAATGAGAGTCAATGGAATGAAAGGAAGTGAAACCGC
>DATAYB010000412.1:0-4512 GCA_036272795.1 Pseudonocardia sp. | reverse complement strand
GCGTCCGGCAGCACGGTGTCGGCGAGCCGCAGCGCGCGCACGGCGGCGAGCAGTTCGCAGCCGAGCACGGTCCGGTAGGCGACGGCGGCCGAGGCGGTACTCCGGGCGGCCTGCGTGGCGAAGCTGGCGTGGTCCTCCAGCCCGCGCGAGATCACCGCGGTACCCAGGGTCACCGGCGCCGCCGCATGCCGCAGCTGGCCCAGCGCGTCGTGCGCCACGTACTCCAAGATCATGATCCCCGAGCTGGCCGGCGGCCCGACCGCGAGGAACGGGGCCAGCCCGGTGAGCTCCGGCTCGACGAGGTCGCTCAGGCGCGCGGCCGACAGCTCCGCCACGTGGTGCAGCGCGGCGCGGAGGCTGTCCAGCGCGAGCGCGAGGTACGCGGTGGAGAACTGGCCGTGGTGGTACACGCGCTCGCTGCCGATGTGGATCAGCGGGTTCTCGGCGGCCGCGTTCACGTCGATGGTGAGCACCCGCTCCAGTGCGTCCACGGCGTCCAGCACCGGGCCCTGGACCTGCGGAAACGCGCGCAGCCCGAACGGGTCCTGCAGCCGGCGCCCCGGCGGAGGGTCACCGTCGGGCATCAGGATCCGGCGGATCTCGGCGGCGCAGTACACCGAGCCGGGGTGTGGCCGCGCCGCGTGCACGAGCTCGGAGAACGCCTCCGGCGAGCCACCCAGCGCGCAGTAGGACAGCGCCGCGATCACGTGGCTGGCCCGCAGCAGCCTGCGCAGCGAGTGCCAGGCCAGCACCGACTCGGCGAGCGTGGCGGCGTTGCTGGAGATGAAGGCCAGCGCATCGCCGGGGCTGATCGGCACCGGTTCCAGCGTGCCGATCCGCCACGGCCGCTGCCCCGCCACGGTCAGCGCGATCTCCGCGAGCGCGGTGAGGTCGCCGGTGCCGATCGCGCCCCGGGAGTGCACCAGCGGTACGGCGCCGACCCGCAGCGCGTCGGCCAGCGCGCGCAGCAGCCTCGGGTGTACCCCGCTGCCGGCGGCGGCCAGCTGGTTGAGCCGGATCACCAGGGTGGCGCGCACGGTCTGGTCCGGGAACGGGTCACCGGCGCCGCCCGTGTGGCTGCGCAGCAACCGCAGGCCGTGCTCATCGGTGCTCGCCGGGTCGACGACGGCGTGCCGGTTCGCGCCGACGCCGGTGGTCCGCCCGTAGACGGCCCGCTTGGCGCCGATCTCCCTGGCCAGCACGTACGCCCGCTCCGCACGACGCAGCGCGTCCGCGTCGAGCACCACGGGGTCGCCTGCGCTGGCGACCCGGACGACGTCGGCGCAGCTCAGCCGGCTGCCGTCGAGCACGATCGGCGCCGTCACCGCTGGCGCCGGCGGGACGGGCGGCGGCGCACGGTTCAGGACTGGCCGCGATAGGCGTCCAGGAGTCGCAGCCAGACCTCATTGATCGTGGGGTAGGCGGGCACGGCGTGCCAGAGCCTGGTCAGCGGGACCTCGGCGACGACCGCGATGGTGGCCGCGTGCAGCATCTCGGCGACGTCCGGGCCGACGAACGTGACCCCGACCAGCACGTCCCGGTCGGTGTCGACCACGAGGCGGGCCTTGCCGGTGTAGTTCACCGCGTGCACGTACGAGCCGGCGACCGCGATGTCCAGGTCCACCGTGCGCACCGCGAGGCCCTCGGCGGTGGCCCGCGCGGCGGTTCGGCCGACGGAGGCGACCTGGGGGTCGGTGAACACCACCGACGGCACCGCGTGGTGATCGGCCGTCGCGGCGTACTCGCCCCAGGGCGTCGGCACCACGTCGACCCCTCGGGCGCGCGCGGCGATCGCGGCGCCGGCGATGCGGGCGGCGTACTTGCCCTGGTGCGTCAGCAGGGCACGGCCGGTGACGTCGCCGGCGCCGTACAGCCAGCCGCCCTCGATCCCGACCACCTGCCCGGAGTCGTCCACCGGCAGTGCCTTGTGCTCGTCCACCCCGAACTGGGCCAGCCCGATCCCGGCGACGAGCGGCCGCCGCCCCGTCGCCACCAGCAGCTCGTCCACCTCGACGACCTCGGTGCCGAAGTGCAGCTCGATCGCCTTACCGTCGGCCCCGGACGGCTTCACCGCGTCCAAGCCGGTGTCCAGGCGCAGGTCGACCCCGGAGGCACGCAGCCCGTCGGCGACCAGCTCCCCGGCGATCGGCTCCAGCGGGAACAGCACGCGTGGCTCCCTGACCAGCATCGTGACCCGCGAGCCCAGCGACGCCCACGCCTGCGCCAGCTCCGCGCCGACCACGCCACCGCCGAGCACCCCCAACCGCGCCGGCACCTCGTGCGCCGAGGTCGCCTGGCGGGAGTGCCACAGCCGAACCTGGTCCAGCCCGGGGATGGGCGGCGTCGTCGGCTCGCTCCCGGTGCATACCGCCACCGCGTGCCGCGCCCGCAGCACCCGCTCCGTACCGTCGGCCCCGGTCACGGTCACCGTGCGCACCCCCGACAGCCGGGCCCGCCCCCGTACCACCGTGATCCCGGCGCCCTCGGCCCAACGCACCTGGCTCTCGTCGTTCCAGTGCGCGGCGACCTCGTCGCGGCGGGTGAGCACCGCGGCGGGGTCGAACTCCGCGTGGACCCCCGGCAGCCGCCGTGCCGCCGCCACCGCCTGGCCCGTCCGCAGCAGCGCCTTCGACGGCATGCACGCCCAGAACGAGCACTCCCCGCCGAACAGCTCGGCCTCCACCAGCGCCGCGGTCGACCCACCCCGCACCGCGTAGTCGGCCACGTTCTCCCCGACCGCGCCTGCGCCGATCACGATGACGTCGAACTCGTCCTGCTCGCTCATGCCCGGCTCCCGTCCGCCACCACTCCGGCGACCGCCTCGGCCACCGGTGTAGAGCCGCCGAGCAGCTCCAGCACGAGGCCGGCACCGTCGGCCCACACGGCCGGCTCAGCGAGCAGCGCGGCCGAAACGGCGGCCACGTCGTCCCTGGTCACAGTGCCCTTGGGCAGCTGGGGCGGGGCCAGCTCGACGAGCCCGGTGCCGGGGTCGTCGGTGAGCGAGCCGGGGCGCAGGGCGATCAGCTGGACCGCGCGCTCGGCGACCTCCACCTCGGCGGCCTTCTTCGCACGCAGGTACGCGGCCCACACCTCACCACCGCCGGCGGCAGGTGGCCGGTCCACCCCGACCGACGAGATCAGTAGGTACCGCCCCACGCCGGCGACCACGGCGGCGTCGGCGAGCAACACGGCGGCGCCCCGGTCGACGGTGTCCTTGCGCTCCGCGGTGCTGCCCGGGCCGGCCCCGGCGGCGAACACCACCGCGTCCGCGCCGGCCAGCCGCTCGGCGACCTGCTCTGCCGTGCTGAACTCCAGGTCGATGACCTCGGCCTCGGCCCCGGTCTCGCGCACATCCGGCACGTGGCCCTCGTTGCGCACCAGGCCGACCGCCTGGTCACCCCGCTCGCTCAGGATCCGTTCCAGCCGCAGCGCGATCTTGCCGTGCCCACCGGCGATGACGACTCGCATGACACCGACGCTAGCGGCCCGCGCCAGGGCGCGCAGGACCGCCGCGCCGACCGTAACCGCATGATCACGCGGTCAGCCTCCGCCCCGGTGGGCCTCACCTGTTCGGCAGGCGAGCAGCCGTTTTCTCGCCCTGCGAAAAACTTGCCCCCTTGTGAGCGGCGGCACACGCGGATGAGATCGAGTTACCGAACACGCGTGCCCGAACACGTGCACCCACGCCGCGCAGCGACCACCCCACCGGAGGACCCGAGCATGTACGACAAGGACGGCGAGAAGTACTTCGTGGTGGACTCCCACTCGCATTTCTGGGACGCCAGCGAGGAGAACTGGGTACCGGGCGCCGAGGAGTACGCGAAGGGCTGGATCGACTGCTTCTACGGCTACCACAAGCTCGGCCCGCCGGAGCAGCACTGGGACTGGAACCATTTCCTCAAGGTCACCGAGGAGGACTTCGTCCGCGACGTCTTCGACGAGGGCCACGTGGACGTCGCGGTGTTCCAGTCGACGTACCTGCGCGAGTGGTACGGCACCGGGTTCAACACCCTGGACCGCAACGGCACCCTCGCCGAGCGCTACCCCGGAAAGCTGATCGTGAACGGCCGGTGGGACCCGCGTGAGGGCGACGCCGGCATGAAGCAGCTCGAAGAGGACGTCGCCCGGTACGACCTCAAGGGCGTCAAGCTCTACACCGCCGAGTGGCGCGAGGGCTCCCGCGGCTGGAAGCTGACCGACCCCGAGGCCTACCGGTTCCTGGAGAAGACGCAGGAGCTCGGCATCAAGAACGTGCACGTGCACAAGGGCCCGACGATCTGGCCGCTCGACAAGGACGCCTTCGACGTCTCCGACGTGGACCACGCGGCGACCGACTTCCAGGGCCTGAACTTCATCGTCGAGCATGTGGGGTTGCCCCGGATCGAGGACTTCTGCTTCATGGCGGTGCAGGAGCCGAACGTCTATGCGGGGTTGTCCGTGGTGGTCGGTGGGTTGATGTATGCGCGGCCGAAGTTCTTCGCGAAGGTGATGGGTGAGCTGTTGTTCTGGGTG
>DATAYB010000411.1:0-4646 GCA_036272795.1 Pseudonocardia sp. | reverse complement strand
GTTCGACCAGCTCACCCAGGTACTCGACGCCGTGGCGCCCGCCAAGCTGAACGTCACCCTCGCGGCGCTCGCCGGCTCGCTGCAGGGCCGGGGCGACGAGCTCGGCGGCACGCTGACCCAGCTCAACGGCTACCTGGTGCGACTGAACCCGTCGGTGCCCGCGCTGCGCCACGACTTCGCGGCCGCCGCCGGGGTGACGCAGCTCTACGCCGACGTCACCCCGGACCTGGTCGGCCTGCTGGCCAACCTCGCGGTCACCGGCGACACCCTGGTCGACAGCCGCGACGACCTGCGCAAGCTCCTGCCCGAGCTGGCCGACGCCGCGCACAGCGGGCACCGGTTGTTCGACGAGAGCTCCGACGACCTGCCCCACGCGTTGGACCTGCTACGCCCCACCACCGGGCTGCTCGCCGACTACTCACCCGGGCTGACCTGCTTCATCAAGGGTCTCGACAACGCGCGCAAGCTGCTCGAGCCGGTGATCGGCGGCAAGTACCCGGATCTGAACCTGAACGTCGGCTTCCTGCCCGGCGCGCCCCCGTACCAGCCCGGCAAGGACCTACCCAAGATCAACGCCCACAACCCGCCGGCCTGCTACGGGCTGCCGCTGCTGAACTCCCACCAGGTGCCCGCTCCGTACGTGCAGACCGACATCGGCAGCCACGTGAACCCGTATCGGGACAACCATCTCGAGCCCGGCGACCCACCACTCGTGGTCCAGCTGTTCGGGCCCCAGCTGTTCGGCCAGCGCCCGGCCGGGGCGAAGCCGGGTACCCCGCTCCCGGTGGGGGGTCGCTGATGCGGATCCGTGCCGAGCTGGTCAAGCTCACCGCCTTCGTGCTGGTCTCCGCGCTCGGGCTGGGCCTGGTGTTCGTGGTGTTCGCGCAGGCCCGGTTCCGCTCCGAGCAGACGTACCACGCGCTGTTCACCGACGTCAGCGGCCTGAAGAACGGCCAGCTGGTGCGGTTCGCCGGGGTGCGGGTCGGCCAGGTGCAAGACATCTCGGTGGGCTCGCACAATGGCACTGACAACGTCATCGACGTGCGCTTCACCGTGCAGGACGACGTGCCGCTGAAGGCGGACACCCGGGTGCTGGTGCGCTACGAGAACCTGGTCGGCGACCGCTACCTGCAGCTGGCCGACGGCCCCGGCCCGGTCACCCCGCTGGCCGACGGCGCCGTGATCCCGCTCGACCACACCGCGCCCGCGCTGGACCTGGACGCGCTGCTCGGCGGGTTCCAGCCGCTCTTCCAGGGCCTCGACCCCGCGCAGGTGAACCAGCTCTCCGGCGACCTCGTCGCGGTGCTGCAGGGGGAGTCCGGCACGGTCGACCGGGTCGTCGCCGAGACCGCCTCACTCACCGGCACGCTGGCCGACCGGGACCAGGTGATCGGCAGCCTGATCACGAACCTGAACCAGGTGCTCGCCACCGTGGACCAGCGCGACTCCCAGCTGTCCGGCACCCTGGACCAGCTGCAACAGCTGATCAGCGGGCTGAGCAGGGACCGCCAGCACATCGGCGACTCGCTCGACCACATCAACGACCTGGCCGACTCCCTCGGCGACCTGCTGAAGGACGGCCGCGACCCGCTGTCCGGCACGGTCGACCAGCTCGGCCGCACCGCGAAGGTCCTCGACGACAACTCGGACACGCTGCACTCGGTGGTCACCCAGCTGCCCGACGCGTACGCCCGGCTCGTCCGGCTCGGCTCCTACGGCAGCTTCTTCAACTTCTACCTGTGCGCGGTGCAGGTGAAGGTCACCGGGCCCGACGGCAAGCCGCTGTTCTCCCCGTCGATCGACAGCAACTCCGCGACCGCCCGATGCCGAGGAAAGTCATGATCCGCTTCAGTGAACGCGACCCGGTGCGGATCGGGCTGATCGGCACCGCGTTGCTGGTGGTGCTCACCGTGCTGTCGGTCAACCTGGGCAACCTGCCGCTGCTCAGCGCGGGTACCGAGTACACCGCCGACTTCGTCGAGGCCGGCGGGCTCGCGGCGGGCGACGACGTCACGGTGGGCGGCTTCAAGGTCGGCTCGGTGCGGGCGGTCGAACTGGACCACTCCCAGGTCGCGGTGCGTTTCCGCGTGAACAACCGTGCCGTGCGGCTCGCCGACCTGACCACCGCGGAGATCAAGACGGCCACCGTGCTGGGCACCCGCAACCTGCGGCTCACCTCGCGCGGACAGGGGCGGCTCGCGCCCGGGGCGGTGATCCCGGCGTCCCGCACCACGGCCCCGTACCAGCTCACCGACGTGCTGGGCACGCTCACCGAGAAGGTGCACGACCTCGACACCACGCAGCTGGCCACCTCGTTCGACACCCTGGCCGAGACGCTGCACACAGTGGCGCCGGACGTTCCGGCCGCCCTGGACGGGGTCACGCGGCTGTCCGGCACCCTGAACTCCCGCGACGCCGCGCTCACCGAGCTGCTGCGCCACGCCGAGGGGGTCACCGGCGTGCTCGCCCAGCGCAGCGGCCAGATCACCCGGCTCGTGGACGACGGCAGCGCCCTGCTGGACCAGGTGCAGCAGCGGCGCGCGGTCGTCAACGAGATCTTCCTGAACGTGTCCACGCTGGCCCACCAGCTGCACGGGCTGGTCAAGGACAACCGTGACTCGCTGCCGCCGGCGCTCGACCACCTCAACAGCGTGCTCGACCTGCTCCAGCGCGACTCCGGTGACCTGGCCGACGCCATCCAGGGGCTCGGCCCGTTCGCCACGGCACTCGGCGAGTCGGTGGCCAGCGGCCCGTGGTTCAACGCGTTCGTGCCGAACGTGGTCGCCGGCAACCTCAGCCCGCTGATCGACTACCTGCCGAAGAGCTCCGGCCCGCCGTCGTGGCCGGCCACCCTGCCGACCCCGCCCCAGCCCCGGCCGGCCGGACGGCGGGGTGGGCGCCGGCGCTCGGAGCCGGAGCCCGCCGAGCCCGCCGAGCCCGCTTCCGAGGACGGCGCCGCCTCCTCGGGCCGACGCCGGTGGGTGGCCGGAGTCGCTGCCGTCGTGGTGCTCGCGCTGGTCATCGGTGCCGCGGTGGGGCTGAGCGCTGCGCACCGCAAAGAGCTCACCGTGAACTTCCCCAGCGCGCTCGGGCTGTACGCCGGTGACGAGGTGCGGGTGCTCGGCGTCTCGGTCGGCAAGGTCGACAGCATCACCCCCGAGGGCGCCCAGGTCGCCGTCCGGCTGCACTACGACTCGGACGTCCCCGTGCCGGCCAACGCCGGGGCGGCCCTGGTCGCGCAGACCCTGGTCACCGCGCGGTTCGTGCAGCTCACGCCGGTGTTCGCGGGCGGCCCGGTGCTCGCCGACGGCGCCACCATCCCCGTCGAGCGCACCGAGGTACCCGTGGACTGGGAGCAGATCAAGGCACAGCTGGCCCGGCTGACCACGGCGCTGGGCCCGAACGGCAGCGACCGCGACGGCGCGCTGTCCGGCCTCATCACCGCCGGCGCACAGGCCGGCCGGGGACAGGGCACCCACTTCCGGCAGACCCTGACCGCGCTGTCCGACGCCGTCGACACGCTCTCGCGCAGCCGGGGCGACCTGTTCGGCACTGTGCGCAACCTGCAGGTCTTCGTGTCCGCGCTGCGCCAGAGCGACAGCCTGGTCGACGACTTCACCCACCGGCTGGCCACGGTGTCCAAGCTGCTCGACGACAACCGCGACCACCTCTCCAGCGCGCTGCGCGAGCTCGACGGCGCCGCCGGTGACGTGACCGACTTCGTGCGGCACAACCGGTCCGGGCTGCGCGACGCGGTGGACGGGCTGGGTGAGGTCACCTCGGTGCTGGTCCGCCAGCGCACCGACCTGGAGAACATCCTGCTCACCGCCCCCACCGCGCTGGCCAACTTTTACAACATCTACGACCCGGCCAGCGGCTCGCTCACGGGCGCGCTGGCGGCGTCCAACTTCCAGTCGCCTGCCGAGCTGGTGTGCAGCGGGCTCGCGCACGCCGCCAGCCACGACCCCCGGGACTCCACCGCGCTGTGCAAGCAGTACCTGGGACCGCTGCTGGACAAGCTGGCCACGAACTACCCGCCGATCGGGGTCAACCCGATCGTCCGGCCGGGTGGCGCGCCGAGGCAGAACTCGACGGCCGCGCCCGCGCTGCCGCTCGGACCGGGTTCAGGCGCCGCCGCCCCGGCGCTGCCGTTGACCGGCGGGCCGGCGCCCGGCGGACCGTTGACCGGAGCGCCCGCGCCGGGCGGGCCGGCACCCGGCGGCGGGTTGCCCGGCCTGCTGCTCGGGGGGACCCGGTGAGCGGGGGACGGCGGTACCGCGTGGCGCTGGCCGGCCTGCTGGTCGGGCTGTCGGTGTCCGGCTGTGCCTTCGACGGGCTGAACCAGTTGGCGCTGCCGGGTACCCAGGGGCGCGGCGACGGCGCCTACACCGTGCGCATCCAGCTGCGCGACGTCACCGGCGTTGATCCGAACTCGCCGGTGATGGTACGCGACACAGACGTCGGCACGGTCACCGGAGTGCGCGTCGAGGGCAACCACGCACTGGTCACCACCAGCCTGAACCGCGACGTCGAGCTGCCCGCGAACACCACCGCGACGGTCGGCCAGACCACTGTGCTGGGCTCCAAGCACATCGAGCTCGCGCCCACCTCGGGCCAGCCGCCGACCGGCCGCCTCGCCGACGGCG
>DATAYB010000410.1:0-8275 GCA_036272795.1 Pseudonocardia sp. | reverse complement strand
AGCGCCCGCCGGCGACGGTTGCGTCAGCTGGCGGCGCTGGAGTTCGTGGTCGGCACCGGGTCGGAGCGCCGGGTCTACTCGGGCTCGCTGGGCGCCGACCCCGCGCCGGCCGCCGGCGAGACCCACTCCGACTCGGCAGAGGAGGGGCGCACGCTCGCCGGTCGTGCCCGGGCCGGTCTGGCCTCGATGTTCATCCGCACCGACCGCCCAGCCGGGCCGATACCTCCGGTCGAGTTCCCGCCGGCCGCCCCGGCTCAGCCGGCCGCCCCGGTTCAGCCGGCCGTGCCGGTTCAGCCCGCCAAGGCGGCGGCGCCGCCCGGCAACCCGCCGCAGCCCACCCCCCGGATACCGGACGGGCCGCGCTCCGAGGGGCTGAGCCGTGAGGCGAAGCGCCGGGCGAAGATCCGGATCCGCCAGGCCGAGGCCAGGGAGCGGGAGTTCCTGCTCGAGGAGCAGGTCCCGCTGGCGGGCTACGCGCACGAGGCGTTGCGCGCGGCCGTGCACAGCCTGGTCACGAACCGGCTGCGCTCCTTCCTGACCACCGCCGGCATCATCATCGGCATCGCGGCGGTGATCGTGCTCGTCGCGCTCGGCAACGGCATGAAGGCGCACTTCAACGACCAGTTCAGCCGGCTGGCCAACCAGATCACCGTCACCTCCGTGCACGGCACCGGCACGAACGGGGCGGTGGCGCGCGACCTCACCGACGGGGACGTGGCGGTGCTGCGGGACCCTTCGCTCGCCCCGGACGTCGCCTCGGTGTCGCCATCGGTAACCGGCAACGTGACGATGAGCGCCGACCAGAACACCGACCGCGCCAGCCTGGTCGGCGCGACCGACAACTACCTGGAACTCGTCGACCGCAAGATCGTTGCCGGCAGCTGGCTCACGCCGAAGCACGGCTCGGCCAGCGAGCGGCAGGCCGTGCTCGGACCGCAGGCCGTCGCGCTGCTGTGGGGGCCGACCGCCAACCCCCAGGACGTCGTCGGCGCCTCCGTCCGGATCGACCGCACCACGTTCAAGGTGGCCGGCGTGCTGGAGACGAACGGGCAGAACGACAACGTCGTGATCACCCCGTTCGACACGGCCCGCACCTACCTGGTGGGCAACGTCGGCGGCAAGGTCGACCAGATCGTGATCAAGTCGAGCAGCGTCGACACCATCGACCGGGCAACCGGCGAGATCGTCCAGATCCTCGACTACCGCCACCGGATCAAGAGCGTCGGTGACCGCGACTACAACGTGCTCACGTTCACCACGCTGCTGGCCAAGAGCACCCAGTTCATCAACTTCCTGACGATGTTCATCGTGGCCATCGCAGCGATCTCGCTGCTCGTCGGTGGGATCGGCGTCGCCAACATCATGCTGATCTCGGTCACCGAGCGGACCCGCGAGATCGGCATCCGCAAGGCCGTCGGCGCGACCCGGCGGGCGATCCTGCGCCAGTTCCTCAGCGAGGCGGTGATGCTGACCGGGCTCGGCGGTGTCGTCGGAGTGGCGCTCGGCGTCGGCCTGACCGTGGCCGGCGGGTTCGTGCTGCCGCCGGCGGGTTCCCCCGGCGCGTCCGACACGAACTTCCCGGCGCCCATCCTGAGCACCTGGTCGGTGGTCATCGCCTTCGCGGTGAGCCTGGCCATCGGGGTGCTGGCCGGCGGCTACCCGGCCTACCGCGCCGCCCGGATGCGCCCGATCGACGCGCTCCGCTTCGAGTAGCCGCCCCTACTCGGCGGGCTCACCCGGCGTCTCGCGGGCGATGCCACGCTGGTGAGCGACGACGTCGTTGAATGTGCTGAGGAACTGGTCGAACGCCGCGGTGTCGAGCCGGTCGGCGTGCCGCTGGTGCATCAGCCAGATGATCTCGTCGGCGGCGCGTGCCTGTTGCAGGCCACGCTCGGTGGGGCAGACGAGCTTGGCCCTGCGGTCGGTCGGGTCGGGTTTGCGGTGCACATAGCCGAGCGACTCGAGCTCGTCGACCAGGGTGCCGATCACCTGCTTGTACTGCCCGGAGAGCCGGGCCAGCTCGGTCGCGCGCACCCCGCGCGGCGTGAGGTAGGCCAGCACGGCGCCGTGGCGGGGGTACAGGTCGTCGAAGCCCTGCTCGGCGAGCGCGCTGTACAGCTCGTGCTGCACGGCGAACAGCAACCGGGCGGCCAGTACACCGAGGTCAGGGACGATCCGGTGCGGTCGATCGGGTTCGGCGGGGAGCGTCATCTGCTCGGCTGGCTCCCTCGGGTCGGTGCTGTCCCAGTGCGAGCCGACATCGGCGGGAACGGGTGAACGGCTCACGAACTAGTCATATTACCTGACTAGCTGGCCGCCGGGTCCAGGCCGCCGTCGGTTGTGCGACCGAGAGTCATGGGCTAGCGTTGAGGTAGTAAAAATTTATGACGGTGATAATTTTGGACGACTGTCCGCGCCCACACGATCGTCGAGGTCTCGATGTCCGATGATCCGGTCCGGTCGATGTCGGCGATCGGCCTGCTGTCCGGGTACCGGCGTGCCGAGCTGTCCCCGGTCGATGTGCTCGAGGCGTTGATCGCCCGTGCCGAGGCCTGGGAACCGGAGCTCAACGCACTGGTCACGGCCTCGTATGCGGAGGCGAGAGCGGCGGCGCGGGTCTCGGCGCGGCGCTGGGAGCGGGGTGGGGCGCGGCCGCTCGAGGGGATCCCGGTACTGGTCAAGGACCTGATCGACACCGACGGGCTCCGCACGACACTGGGCTCGGCGATGTTCGCCGACCGGGTCCCGGCGGCCGATGCCGAGGTGGTCGCCATGGTCCGGCGTGCCGGCGGGATCGTGCTGGCCAAGACCGCGACACACGAGTTCGCCTGGGGCATCACCACCGACAGCGCCGCCTTCGGCCCCACCCGCAACCCGTGGGCGCCGGGCCGGACCCCGGGCGGCTCGAGCGGCGGCTCGGCGGCGGCGCTGGCGGCCGGCTACGCGCCGTTGGCCCTGGGCAGCGACACGGCCGGCTCGATCCGGATCCCCGCCGCGTTCTGCGGCGTCGCCGGGCTGAAACCGACCTTCGGCGCCGTGCCGACCGAGGGAGTGGCCGCACTGGCGCCCTCGCTGGACCACGTCGGGCCGATGGCCAGGACGGTCGAGGACCTGCGGCTGCTGTGGTCCGTGCTCGGTCCCTCGGCACCAGGCAGGAGGCTGTCGGCGGCGCCCCGGGTCGGCCTGCTCCTCGACCTCGCCGGGCCGGCGCCGGACGCGGCCACCGTGCTGGCCTGCCGGCGGGCGGCCGACGCACTCACGGCGGCCGGGGCGCACGTCGTCGAGCTCGCGGGCGACGAGCTGCCGCCGCCCTACCCGATCCTCGCGGCGACCGTGCTGGCCGAGGGCCTGCGCACCCATCGCCGGCTCGGCTGGTGGCCGGCGCGCGCCGGGGAGTACGGCGCGGACGTCCGGGCCCGGCTCGAGCTGGCCACCCGAACAGGGCCGGCCGACTACCTGGATGCGCAGGCGCGGCGGGCCGCCCTGCGCGCCGGCCTGGCCAGGTGGCTCGCCGACGTCGACGTCCTGCTCTCCCCGGTGAGTGGCGAGGGGCCGTGCGAGGTAGGGCGGAGCGATCCCGGCTACCGCGAGCGGGTCATGACGTACACCGCGCCGCAGAGCCTGGCCGGGGTGCCGGCACTGACCCTGCGCGCCGGGTTCGACCCCGGGGGACTGCCCGTCGGTGTCCAGCTGACCGGCCGCCCCTGGCGGGAGGACCAGCTGCTCGAGCTCGCCGCGCGCCTGTCCGCCCAGCTGGCCGACCCCGAACCCACCCGCTGGCCCGACCCGTCACCCACTGACACCGACACGGACAGCGACGCAGCCGACACCGACGCAGCCGACACCGACCGAACCGACACTGACACCGACAGGGGAGTGAGTCATGCCGTACATCGCGGGTAGCCACCACATCACGATGAGCGTCGCAGGCGCGCAGGAGGACGTGGACTTCCACGTCGGCGCGCTCGGCCTCCGGCTGATCAAGCGGACGGTGCTGTTCGACGGCAAGATCCCGATCCATCACCTCTACTACAGCAACGCAGAGGGCGACCCGAGCGCCGTGCTGACGACGTTCCCGCTCGCGCACGCCGGACAGTTCGGCCGGCGGGGCACGAACCAGTCCCGCGAGGTGCTGCTCGCGGCGCCCTCGGGGTCGCTGGACTACTGGTCGGGGCGGCTGCGCGGGCGGTCTGTCGACGTGCGCGACGCGACCGTCTTCGACCGGCGCAGGCTCGTGTTCGAGCACCCGTGCGGCATCCAGTACCAGCTGGTCGAGGTCGACGACGACCCGCGCAGGGGCTTCACAGGCGGCGGTGTCCCCGAGCAGCACGCGATCCACGGCATCTACGGCGTCGGTGTGCACGTGACCGGTCCGGACACCGCGGTCGAGTTCGCCGCGAACCACCTCGGCGCCCAGGACGGGCCCACCGAGGGCGACCGGTTCGCCTTCCAGGCCGGCAAGCCGGGCCTGGGTGGGGCGATCGAGCTGGTGGTGAACCGCCGTGACGACCCAGGGACCTGGACATATGGCGCGGGCACCATCCACCACTTCGCCTGGAACGCGGAGACGCTGGAGAACCAGGACGAGCTGAAGGACGAGATCGAGGGGGTCGGCTACACCGACATCTCCGAGCTGCGGGACCGCAAGTACTTCAAGTCCGTCTACGTGCGCTCACCGGGCGGGGCACTGTTCGAGCTGGCCGTGACCCACGCCGAGGGTGGCTGGACCTGCGACGAGTCACCGAAGGAGCTGGGCACGCGGTTCCAGCTGCCCAGCCAGTTCGAGGGCCGGCGCGAGGAGATCCTGGCCCGCCTCGAACCCATCGAAGCCTGACCGGGCGCCACCGACGGCACGGCTGACCGAGGCCGTGCCCGTCGGCCGGAGCGGTCCCGGTCGGCCTGGGCACTGAGGTGGAGCGCGGCAGGCAGGCGCCCGCCGACCAGCCGGCGCGCGACGAGGGCGTCAGGCAGCAGGCCACCGAGCGCCTCGAACCGCCGCACGTCCCACAGTCGTGTCTCTTTGACGCGACTAGTGGCACTTGTCATGCCCATTTCCCGTGACAAGTGGCACGGAGCGGGCGCGGGGCACGAAGCGGGCTCGGGGTGCGGAGCGGGCGCGGGTGTGCGGAGCGGGGCCGGTGTGCGGAGCGGGCGCGGGGTGCGGAGCGGGGACGGTGTGCGCCCGGTTGGGATGAGCTCGTGGCCGCCGCGGGCCGAGCGACCGAGGCGAGCTCGCGCACCGAGCAACCCGGACTGGCTGGCGACCATGTGTCACGCCAGCCGCCGCCGACGTAGTCCGGGCCGCCTGCCGCCGGCCGCGGCCTGGTCACGCAGGCGGTCGGTCACGCAGGCGGTCGGTCACGCAAGCGGTCGGCCGGTCACGCAGACGCCAAGTCACGCGCGCGGTCGGGGACGCGCGCGGTCGGGCACGTGCGAGGTCGGTCACGCGGTTGGTTACGCGGTCGATCGGTTACGCGCGGCGGCGGGTCGAGGACGTGGTCAGGGGGCGGGGGTCGGGCGGCAGGTCGAGCAGCCCGACCATGCCGGACCAGCTCAGCGGCGGCACCGGTGCGGGGCGGGGGTCGCGAGCCAGAAGGTCGAGGGGAGCGCGGTCGAGGGGAGGGCGGTCGCCGATGACGGCGCCGATCCAGCTGAACTGGCCGGCCGGGATGCCGAGCGTCTCGGCGTGGTGATGCGCGCCGGCCCGCAGCTGTGCGGCGCCGGTCCGGTCGCTGAGCAGGGCCAGCGCGGGCGCCGCGGTGTCCAGTACGGCGAGCGACAGCAACCGGTCGGCCTCGTGGTGGAACACCGTGAACGCGCGTTGCAGCTCGACGAGGGCTCGCTGGCCCTGCGTGGCCGTCGAGGTGGACGAGGACGCGTCGCGCAGGATGTCCCAGCCCTGGAACAGGTGGGCGCAGCCCGCCACCCAGAAGTACCCGCACCGGGTGGCCCGCTGGATGCCGGCCCGGAGCGTCTCGTGCCCCGCGACGCTGCGCCCCCGCTGGAGCAGGGCGGCGCCGAGTGCGACCTCGCCGCCGGCGACCAGCCACTCCTGGTGCTGTTCCACGCCGGCCTCGATGGTCGCTCTGCTGATCTCGTCGGCGTCGTCGGTCGCCTGGACCATGATCAGGTGCAGGGCGTAGTGCAGCAGCGCAAGACCGCGCAGCCGTTGGTGGGCGGCGTCGCGTTCCGCCTCGGCATGGGCGAGGATCTCACCGAAGTGCCGGTGAACCTCCGAGAGCTCCGTCGGCAGCGACCGGTGCATGGCGTCGGCGATACCGGCGTAGCCGAGCTCGAGCGGGGTGGCATCCGGCGCCGCCCGCAGCGCGGCGTCGAGCAGCCGGGCCGCCTCGCCGGCGTGCCCGCCCCGTTGCCAGAACCAGGTGAGCCGGCCGACGGTGCCCAGGGCGGCCGCGGGGTTGTGCGCCAGGTCGTGGGCGATGCCCGCCCTCAGGTTCGGCAGCTCGCGGGTGAGCTGGCGCATGGCGAGGCCGGCGCGGCGGGTCGTGAACTCGGCGACTCGTCGTTCGACCAGGTCACGGACCCAGCGTGCGTGGGCCTCCCGGGTCGACGCGGGGTCGGGGTCCTGGATCTTGGCGTAGGCCCGCAACGTCTGCAGCAGCCGGTACCTGGTCGGGGTCGTGGTGGTGTCGGCGGTGATCACGGAGCGGGTGACGAGGGTGGACAGCGTGTCGATCGTCGGCGCCGAGGTGGGCCGCACGGCGTCAGCGGCCTCGAAGCTGAACCCGCCCTCGAACGGCCACAGCCGGCTGAGCAGCGCCCGGTCCGGCGCGGCGAGCTGGTCGACGCTCCACGCGACGGCGGCGCGCAGTGTGGTGTGGTGGGTGAGCGACCCGCGCGGCACGTCGGCGAGCAGGGCGAACCGGTCGTCCAGCCGCTGGGCGATCTCGGCCAGGCTCATCACGCGGGCGCGGGCGGCGGCGAGCTCGATGGCCAGTGGCAGGCCGTCCAGCGCCACGCAGACCTGCTGGGCGAACTCGTAGTCGGCCGGGGAGGGGGACCAGCCGGGCAGCATCGCGCGCACCCGGTCGAGGAACAGGGTCACCGCCTCCGGCTCGGTGTCGTCGTCGGTGTGGCAGCGCAGGGGGGCCGCCGGGAGCAGGACCTCACCGTCCACCGCCAGTGACTCGCGGCTGGTGGTCAGGATGCGCAGTCCGGGACAGCGCTCGAGCAGACGTTGGGTGAGCTCCGCGACGGGCTCGACGAGGTGCTCGCAGTTGTCGAGGATCAGCAGGCCGTGGCGTGCGGTCAGAGCTCGGACCAGGGTCAGGTGCGGGTCGCCGGCCAGGTCGGCGGCACCCACCGCGTCGGCAACCGCGGGCGCCAGTGCGGCCGGTTGGCCCACGTCGGCGAGCCTGACCAGCCACGGGCCGTGCGAGTCCGTGCAGGTCGACAGGTACTCCACGGCCAGCCTGGTCTTGCCGACGCCCGCCGGGCCCACGAGGGTGACCAGCCGGTGGTCCCGGACGCCCGCCGCGAGCGTGTCCAGGTCGCGCTTGCGGCCGACGAAGGAGGAGAGCGGCCACCCCACGCCGGTGCGCGGCGGACTGACCGGCCGTTCGATGATCAGCTCGGGGTCCTGGTGCAGGATCTGGCGCTCCAGCTCCCTGAGCCTCGGCCCCGGCTCGATGCCGAGCTCCTCGGCGAGCTGGGCGCGTACGCGCCGCAACGCGGCCAGTGCCTCACGCTGGTGGCCGGCCCGGTAGAGCCCGAGCACGAGGAGCTCCCACAGGTGCTCGCGGTAGGGGTCGCGCCTTACCGCGGTCTCCAGCTCGCCGACCGCACCGAGGTTGTCCCCGCTGGCCAGCCGGGCCGCGAGCCGCTCCTCCACGGCCCGTTCACGCAGTGCCACCAGCTCGGCACGGACGGGCGCGTACTCCGGGTTGTCGCCGAGGTCGGCGTACGGTTCGCCGCGTCACAGGGCGAGCGCTTCGGTGAGTACCCGGACCGCCTCGGTGCACCGCCCCGACTCGGCGAGCTCGCGCCCCACCTCGACGCCGCGCGTGAACCGGCCGGCGTCGGTCGCGTCCTGGCCCAGCCACAGCACGTAGCCGCGGCCCTGCCGGCGCAGCGCCGCGCGCCCGGGCCCGCCCAGCGCCCGCCGCAGCCTGGAGGCGTAGGCGCGCAGCGCGGCGATCGCCTGGGGCGGCCGTCCCGCGTCCCAGAGAATCTCCCCGAGCTGGTCGTCGGAGACCGTCGTGCACTGGGCCGCGACCAGCGCGGTCAGCAGCCGCCGCGCGAGCGGTCCGCCGAG
>DATAYB010000409.1:0-7514 GCA_036272795.1 Pseudonocardia sp. | reverse complement strand
GAATGCTCACGCCGTCGATCCTGCCCTCGGGTCCCGCCCGCCGCGACCAGGGGAACCGGTCCCCGGATGGTGATCGGATCGACGAGTAACCGGGTGAGCATCAACCAAATATCTATGCGACATCGTCAGACTGGGGGGAGGCACTCCCCGGCCGCGCCCTCGCGCGGCCGCAGTCGCGCCGATGGTCGGCGCGGCCAGCTGCATCGGAAGGAACACATGTCCGCGCCTGACCTGGATTTCCAGACCTCCGTCTTCGACAAGGAGTACATCGAGCTCGGCGACCGCCGCGAGGCGATCGTGCGGGGCGGCCGGCACCTGCTCGACCGGCTGCCCTCGGCGTTCGAGGGGGTCGGCCAGATCGGCGTGATCGGGTGGGGTCCGCAGGGCTCCGCGCAGGCGCAGAACCTGAAGGACTCGCTCGGCGGCGCGGTGCGCGTGACGGTCGGGCTGCGCGAGGGCTCGCCGTCGTTCGAGCGGGCGCGCGAGGCCGGGTTCTCCGAGGCCGACGGCACGCTCGGTGAGATGTACGAGGTGATCCGCGGCTCCGACCTGGTCATCCTGCTGATCTCGGACGCCGCGCAGGCCGAGCTGCACGACGAGATCTTCGCCGCGCTGCGCCCCGGCACCACCCTCGGTTTCTCGCACGGCTTCCTACTCGGGCACCTGACCGACCTCGGCAAGTCGTTCCCGGAGGGCGTGGACGTGATCGCGGTCTGCCCGAAGGGCATGGGCAAGTCGGTGCGCGCGCTCTACGTGCAGGGCCGCGACGTGAACGGCGCCGGCATCAACGCCAGCTTCGCCGTGCACCAGGACGTCACCGGCAGGGCCACCGACCGCGCGCTGGGCTGGTCGGTCGCGCTGGGTGCCCCGTTCACCTTCCAGACCACGCTGCGCTCGGAGTACCTGTCCGACCTCTCGGGTGAGCGCGCCATCCTGCTCGCCGGCGTGCACGGCATCGTGGAGAGCCTGTACCGGCGGTTCCGCGACCACGGTATGACCGACGAGGACGCCTTCCGGCACTCCACGGAGTCGGTGACCGGCCCGATCTCGCGGATCATCTCCAAGGACGGCCTCGACGGTGTCTACCACCGGCTGAGCTCTGCCGAGCGCGCCGTGTTCGTGGAGGCCTACTCGGCTGCCTACCCGGTCGGCCTCGAGCTGACCCAGGAGATCTACGACGAGGTGTCCTCGGGCAACGAGATCCGAGGTGTGGTGCTGGCCGGGCGGCGGCTGGCCCGGTTCCCGATGGGCAAGATCGACCAGGCGGACATGTGGCAGGTGGGCGCCAAGGTCCGCGCCGACCGGGTGGAGGACGAGATCCCGCTGGACCCGTTCACCGCCGGCGTGTTCTGCGGCGTGATGATGGCGCAGGTGGATGCCCTGATCGAGCGCGGCCACCCCTACTCGGAGATCGCCAACGAGTCGGTCATCGAGGCCGTCGACTCGCTCAACCCGTACATGCACGCCCGCGGCGTCGCCTACATGGTCGACAACTGCTCGACGACCGCCCGGCTGGGCTCGCGCAAGTGGGCGCCCCGCTTCGACTACCTGCTCACCCAGCGCGCCTACCCGGCCGTGGACAGCGACACCGCGCAGGTGGACCTCACACCGTTCGACGGCTTCGAGAAGCACGTCATCCACCCGGTGCTGCGGGTCTGCGCGCAGCTGCGCCCCTCGGTCGACATCTTCGTCGAGTAGATCCTCGAGTAAATCTTCGTGGAGTAGATCACCACCACACCGCTTCCCGTGGCGGCGGGCGGCCCCCGACGGTAGAACAGGTGCGCCGGGGCCCGTCCGCCGTCGGCTGGCTCGCCGGCTTGCGCGGAGGTGGAATGGACGTCTGGCCCGGTACGCGGTATCCGCTGGGCGCCAGCTACGACGGCGGCGGTACCAACTTCTCGCTGTTCTCCGAGGTGGCCGAGCGCATCGAGCTGTGCCTGTTCGACGACGAGGGCAAGGAGACCCGGGTCGAGCTGCCGGAGCGGGACGGGCTGATCTGGCACGGTTACCTGCCGAGGGTCGGCCCCGGCCAGCGCTACGGCTACCGCGTGCACGGGCCGTACGACCCGGACGGTGGGCCGCGCTGCAACCCGTCGAAGCTGCTGCTGGACCCGTACGCGAAGGCCATCGACGGCCGGATCGTGTGGGACGAGGCGCTGTTCTCCTACCGGTTCGGCGACCCGGACTCGTACAACGACAGCGACTCGGCGCCGTACGCGATGACCTCGGTGGTGGTGAACCCGTTCTTCGACTGGGCGGACGACCGGCCCCCGCGCACGCCGTACCACGAGACCGTGATCTACGAGGCGCACGTGCGCGGCATGACGATGCGACACCCGGAGATCCCCGAGGAGGTGCGCGGCAGCTACGCGGGTATCGCGCACCCGGTAATGATCAAGTACCTGCGCCAGCTCGGTGTCACCGCCATCGAGCTGATGCCGGTGCACCAGTTCGTGCACGACTCCACGCTGTCCGAGCGCGGGCTCGGCAACTACTGGGGCTACAACACGATCGGCTTCTTCGCGCCGCACAACGGCTACGCCTGCTTCGGCACCCTCGGTGAGCAGGTGCTGGAGTTCAAGAGCATGGTGCGCGCGCTGCACCGCGCCGGCATCGAGGTGATCCTCGACGTCGTCTACAACCACACCGCCGAGGGCAACCACCTCGGCCCCACGCTGTCCTTCCGCGGCATCGACAACGCCGCCTACTACCGGCTGGTGGACGGCGACCGGCGGCACTACTACGACACCACCGGTACCGGCAACAGCCTCAACGTGCGCCACCACGAGTCGCTGCGACTGATCATGGACTCGCTGCGCTACTGGGTCACCGAGATGCACGTGGACGGCTTCCGTTTCGACCTCGCCTCGACGCTGGCCAGGGAGTTCTACGACGTCGACCGGCTGGCCGCGTTCTTCGACCTCGTCAACCAGGACCCGGTGGTCAGCCAGGTGAAGCTGATCGCCGAGCCGTGGGACGTCGGCGACGGCGGCTACCAGGTGGGCGGCTTCCCGCCACTGTGGACGGAGTGGAACGGCAAGTACCGCGACACCGTGCGGGACTTCTGGCGCGGCGAGCCCGCCAGCCTCGGCGAGTTCGCCTCCCGGTTCACCGGCTCCTCGGACCTGTACGAGGCCGACAACCGCCGACCCATCGCCTCGATCAACTTCGTCACCGCGCACGACGGCTTCACGCTGCACGACCTGGTCAGCTACAACGACAAGCACAACGAGGCCAACGGCGAGGACAACCGGGACGGCGAGAGCCACAACCGGTCCTGGAACTGCGGCGTCGAGGGCCCCACCGAGAACGGCAAGATCATCACGCTGCGCGAGCGGCAGAAGCGCAACCTGCTGGCCACGCTGCTGCTCTCCCAGGGCGTGCCGATGATCGCGCACGGCGACGAGCTGAGCCGCACCCAGCACGGCAACAACAACGTCTACTGCCAGGACAACGAGACCAGCTGGCTGAACTGGAAGGAGGCCCGCGAGCACGCCGTGCTCACCGAGTTCACCGCCAAGCTGACCGCGCTGCGTGCCGCCCACCCGGTGTTCCGGCGCCGCCGGTTCTTCCAGGGCCGGCCGATCCGCGGCTCCAGCATCGACGACATCGCCTGGCTGCGCCCCGACGGCCAGCAGATGACCGACCAGGACTGGGCGGTCGGGCACGCCAAGACCGTGGCGATCTTCCTCAACGGCGAGGGCATCCCGGAGCACGACGAGCTCGGCCAGCGGATCACCGACGACTCGTTCCTGCTGCTCTGCAACGCCCACCACCAGGCCGTGCCGTTCATCCTGCCGGACCAGAACTACGGGCACGGCTGGGAGGTGGTGATCGACACCGCCGACCCGCTGCTGGCCAACGCGCGGCGCAAGCAGCGCGAGGCCGTGCCCGGCGGCCGGATCCGGGTGCTCGGCCGGGCCATGATGGTGCTGCGCCGCCTGTTCTGACGCCGCCGCCCGCCACCGCCGCCGGGGATCAGTCGGAGATCGGGACCCAGGCGCCGCCGGCACCGATCTCACCGAAGGGCACGTCGGCGAAGTGCCCGCCGAAGCCGATCGTGCCGGGCTCGGCCAGCTCGGCGACCAGCCGGCGCCGCGAGTCGGCCGACTGCGCCCTGTCGATGTCCGGGGCGGCCGACCAGCCGGGGTGCTCGACCTGGATGGGCGAGTGCAGGGCGTCGCCGAACACGACCACCCGCCGACCGCCCGCGGAGATCACGTAGCTCGCGTGCCCCGCGGTGTGGCCGGCTGTGAGCAGCAGCCGGACCCCGGGAAAGACCTCCTCGCCGTCGGTTGCCGTGTGCACCCGCGGCGCCAGCGCGGCGAGTGTCTCAGGGCTCGCGCCGGCCGCCTCCGCAAGATCCAGCCGCGCCCACTCGCTCTCGGCCAGCCGGTAGTCAGCACCCGCCAACGCCGGCCGCTCACCGCCCGGGGCCGCGCTCCACGCCCAACCGATGTGATCCAGGTGCAGGTGCGTGAGGGCCACCGTCTCGATCTCTTCGAGGGGGCGGCCGTGCTTTGCGAGGCTGTCGAGCAGGGCACCGCCGGTCATCGCGCCGAACGGCCTGCCGGGCTCGGCGGGCAGCTCGAGCGGGCCGACGCCCGCGTCGATCAGCAGCGCGCGCTCGCCGTGCTCCACCAGCAGGGCACCGATGCTGGCCACGAGCTGGCCGGAGTCGTCGAGGTACTCGGGGTGCTCGGCCCACGTCTGCTCGGTGCTGTCGGGCAGCCAGCCCAGCGGGTCGAGCCCGACCACACCGTCTGGCAGGTACGTGAGTGTCAGCTCGCCGAGGCGCAACGACCGGATCGTCGCCACCCGGCGCAGCCGCTCGGAAGCGCGGGACACGGAGTTCGTCATGCCTTCACCGTAAGCTTCAAGCTTGAAAGATTCAAGGCATAAATATGGTTACTTGATGCATCGCGTACACTGGCCCCATGAGCAGCCCGAAGGCGCAGGTGAGCGCGGAGCGCGCGCTCTGCGGCCTGGTCACCGGGCTGTCCCGCCAGATCGGCGACCATCTGCGGGAGCGGGCGGCCATGATCGGGCTGACGTCCGCGCAGGCCACCGCGCTGCGCGAGCTCACGGGGCCGATGACGATGTCGGAGCTTGCCGAGCGGATGAGCTGCGAGCCGTCCAACGCCACTTTCGTGATCGACAAGCTGGAGCGCCAGGGCCTGCTGGAGCGCCACCCGCACCCGACCGACCGGCGCGCCAAGCAGCTGGTCCGCACCGAGGCCGGCACCGAGCTGCGCGAGCGCCTGCTCGAGCTGCTGACGGAGGACTCGCCCTTGGCCGAGCTCTCCCCGCAGGAGCAGGCCATGCTGCACGCCCTGCTCGACCGGGCGGTCACCAAGCACTGACGGGGACACCCCCGCGAGCCGCGTTCGCCCCTCCAGCCCCAGTCGCCACACCGGACACGATTTGCGGTGCGTCTACCGCAACCCCGGTTGTGCTAGCGGTCACATGGAGCGACCATCCGTGGGATGAGAGCGGCGAACTCGACGAGCCTGAGCGGGATGTGATCGACCATGGGCTTCGGTGAGTACCTGAATGCGCATCTCGCCAACCTGCTGCTGGACTCCTACCAACACGCCAGCGCGGTGATCCAGTCAATCATCGTGGCAACCGTGATCGGCGTGCTGATCGGCGTGCTGGTGTACCGGGGGCCGATCGGCTCGGCAGTGGCCACCGCGGTGACCAGCGCGATCCTCACCATCCCGTCCTTCGCACTGATCGGCGTGCTGATCCCGGTGCTCGGCCTCGGCGTGAAACCGACGATCACCGCGCTCGTGCTGTACGCGCTGCTGCCGATCGTGCGCAACACGATCGTCGGGCTGGACAACATCGACCCGGCGATCACCTCGGCCGCCCAGGGCATCGGGATGAACCGGTCCCGGGTGCTGACGCAGATCGAGCTGCGGCTGGCCTGGCCATCGATCCTGGCCGGGATGCGGGTGTCCACCCAGATGCTGATGGGCATCGCCGCGATCGCCGCCTACGCCAAGGGCCCGGGGCTCGGCGTGCACATCTTCTCCGGGCTGTCCCAGATCGGCAGTGCGAACGCGATCAACAACGTCGCCGCCGGCACGCTCGGCATCATCATCCTCGCGCTCATCCTGGACGCGATCTACGTACTCATCGGCCGCCTCACCATCTCCAGGGGGATCAGTGGAAACGACAGCTGAGCAGCCCGGCGCCGCCGTCTCCGGAGTGGACATCAAGCTGGAGCACCTCTGCAAGAGCTACCCCGGCGGGCACGGCGTCGCCGTCGAGGACGTCTCGATGGACATCCCGGCCGGCGAGATCGTGATCTTTGTGGGGCCGTCCGGCTGCGGCAAGACGACCACGATGAAGATGATCAACCGGCTGATCGAGCCGACCTCGGGCACCATCACCATCGGCGGCCGGGACACCCTCTCGCTGGACCCGGACAAGCTGCGCCGCACGATCGGCTACGCCATCCAGCAGGCCGGGCTGTTCCCGCACATGACCGTGGCGCAGAACGTCGGCATGGTGCCCACGCTGCTCGGCTGGTCGAAGGCCAGGATCGCCGCCCGGGTCGAGGAGATGCTCGAGCTGGTCGGGCTGGACGCAGGCGAGTTCCACGACCGGTACCCCCGCCGGTTGTCAGGCGGCCAGCAGCAGCGGGTCGGCGTGGCCAGAGCGCTGGCGGCCGACCCACCGGTGCTGCTGATGGACGAGCCGTTCGGCGCGGTCGACCCCATCACCCGGGGCAACCTGCAGGACGAGCTGATGCGGCTGCAGACCGAGCTGCGCAAGACGATCGTGTTCGTCACCCACGACTTCGACGAGGCCGTCAAGCTCGGCGACCGGATCGCGGTGCTCGGGCCACGCTCGACGATCCTGCAGTACGACACCCCGGACGCGATCCTGGCCAAGCCGTCGTGCGACACGGTGGCCGGCTTCATCGGCGCGGGCGCCTCACTCAAGCAGCTCACGCTCAAGCGCGTGCGCGACGTGCAGCTCACCGAGGAGGCGATCACCGCCCGCTGCGACGAGACCCCGGACGAGATCCGCCGCCAGCTCGAGGAACGCGGCCGAACGTTCGCGCTCGTACTCGACGACCGCGACCGGCCGCAGCGGTGGGTGCACGTCGGCCAGCTCGCCGGGGTCGCCACGCTCGCCGAGGCCGGCAAGCCGATCACCGACTGGGTCACCACGCAGTCCACGCTGCAGGACGCGTTGGAGGCGATCCTGGCCGAGGGCGGTGCGGCGGTGGTCACCAAGGAGCGCGGCCGCTACGCCGGCACGATCGACATCCACACGGTGATGGACACGATCAGCCACCTGCGCGAGACCTACGACTCCGGGGACGCCGCCCCCGCGGAACGGTCGGCATGAGCACCGCGTTCGCCGGCACCCTCACCGCCCCGCCGAGCGACGGGGCCGGCGCGGGGGACGCCGCGCTGCGCCGCGCCGAGGCGATCCGGCTGTGGTTCCAGCCGGTCATCGCCGCGCTGCTGGTGGCCGCCATGCTGATCTGGGTCGGC
>DATAYB010000408.1:0-8704 GCA_036272795.1 Pseudonocardia sp. | reverse complement strand
GAAGTTGCGCGAGTCGACGTCGCCCTCGACGATCTCGACCTCGTCGCCCTCCACCTGGTGGCCGGCGAACTGCAGCCGCGACTCGTACTGGTCGGACCAGAAGTAGGGCACCTCGTGGTCCGTCGAGACGGTGGCCGGCCGCCCGAGCAGGGTGGCGGCCGCGGTGACCGGCTGCTTGAGCGCGTTGGTCCAGTGCTCCAGCCGCAGCGGCCGGTCTGCGTAGCGCCGGTAGGGCGAGGCGCAGTCGCCAACCGCGAACAGGCCGGGCACCTCAGTGGCGCAGTGGGCGTCGGTGCGGACGCCGCCGCTCACCGGGTCGATGGTTAGCCCGGACGAGGCCAGCCAGCCCACGTTGGGGACCGCTCCGATGCCGACCACCACGACGTCCGTCGGCAGCTCGCAGCCGTCGGTGAGGCGGACCGCCCGCACCCGGCCGTCGCCGAGCACCCCCTCGACTCCGATGCCGACGAGCAGCGTCACCCCGTGGTCGCCGTGCAGCCCCGCGCACGCCTGCGCGACCTGGCCGCCGAGCGGGCCGGCCAGTGGCACCGGTAGCGCTTCGACCACGGTCACGTCGACGCCGAGTGCGCAGGCGGTGGAGGCGATCTCGGCACCGATGAAGCCGCCGCCGATCAGGACCAGCCGGACGCCGGGCAAGAGCTCGGCGCGCAGCGCGGTGGCGTCGTCCACGGTGCGCAGGGTGTGCACGCCGCTGAGTGCGGGCCCGGGCAGCCGGCGGGCGCGCGCCCCGGTGGCGATCACGACGGCGTCCGACACGATCCGCTCGCCGCCGTCCAGCAGCACCGCCCGCCCCGCCGCGTCCAGCCCTACCGCCGTCCGGCCGAGCCGCCAGTCCGCGGCGAGCCCGTCGTCGTCGGCGGTGAGCAGGTCGAGCTCGGCGCGCTCGGTCGTGCCGGCGAGGTAGTCCTTGGACAGCGGTGGCCGGTCGTACGGGTGGTGCAGCTCGTCGCCGACGACGGTGAGCCGCCCCTCGTAGCCCTGTTCGCGCAGCGCCCTGGCGGTGGACAACCCGGCCAGCGACGCTCCCACGACGGTGACCGAGGCGATCACGCGACCTCGACCTCCGGGCCGGGCCCCGTGCTCAGCTCGGCCGACCCGGTGAGCTGCAGGTACACCATGCCGTCGGCGACCACGACCTGGTGGGTGCGTACCGGCACCTTGGCCGGCGGTCCGTCCGGGCGCCCGGTGCGCAGGTCGAAGCAGGCCGCGTGCAGCGGGCACTCCACCATGCAGCCGTCCAGGAAGCCGTCGGCGAGCGAGGCCTTCTGGTGGGTGCAGGTGTCGTCGATCGCGTACACGGTGCCCTCGGCGCCGTCGTCCACGCGGAAGACCGCGATCGGGACGTCGGCTTGCACCCGGATCGCCTCGCCGACCGGGATGTCGGCGAGTGCGCCCACAGGGATCATCGCAGCAACCTCTGTTCCGTAATGGTCAACAGTGTGTGTTATGTGAAACAGGATGCCCGGATGGGGTGACCTCAGTCAACGGGGTGGCAGCCCTCGATGCGTCAGGTGTTTAGGGTTGCGTTATGAACAACAGGCAGCCAGGCAAGCGGGGCGACGCCGAGGGCGGGACGACCCAGGTCCAGTCGGTGGACCGGGCGCTGACCATCCTCGAGTATCTCGCGGAGCACGGCAGCTCGGGAGTCACCGAGATAGCCAAGAGCCTGGATGTCCACAAGTCGACCGCCTTCCGGCTCGTCGTGGCACTGGAGAACCGCCAGCTGGTGGAGCAGGTCGAGGAGCGCGGCAAGTACCGGCTCGGCTTCGGGCTGATCCGCCTGGCCGGCGCCACCAGCGCGCAGCTGGACCTCACCAAGGTAGGCCGTCCGGTCTGCGTGCGGCTGGCCGGCGAGTTCGGCGAGACGGTGAACATCGCCGTGCTGGACTCCGGCTCCGCCATCAACATCACCCAGGAGCACGGCAGCACCGTCGTGGCCACCCGGAACTGGGTCGGCAAGCGGACCCCACTGCACGCCACCTCCAGCGGAAAGGTGCTGCTGGCCTACGCCGACGGCGAGACGCTGACCGAGGTACTCGACGCCGGCCTGGACCGCTTCACCGAGCACACCATGACCGACCGCCGCGCGCTGCGCGAAGAGCTGGTCAGGGTGCGCGGCCGGGACTGGGCCTGCTGCAGCGAGGAGCTGGAGATCGGCCTCAACTCGGTGGCAGCCCCGATCTTCGGCGGGGACGGCGAGATGATCGCCTCCGTCAGCGTGTCCGGCCCGTCGTACCGGCTGACGACGGAGGACTTCCCGTCGGTCGCCGAGCGGCTGCTCGCCGGGGCCGACGAGATCAGCGTGCGGCTGGGTTTCTTCCCGCGCCGCTGACCCCGCGCAGGTTCGGTGCGGACCCGGCACGGAACAAGATGGACTTGGTTCCAGCCTGGAACTGATTCGCCGCCGATATCGGAGCTGACCCTCGGCCGACCTGCGGCGTCATTCGCCCGGCTGTCGATTTTTCGGCGCGGGGAGACGAAGCTCACCTCTTGACGGATCGTCGCGAGTCGTTCAAAGTTCCTGCCTGTCGCACTCTGTTGCACATGTCACGATGAGTTGTACCAGTTGCAACACAATTCCCCCCGTTGAAGGGAGCTGTCGTGCCGAGCCTGTTCATCGACGGGACGTGGACCAGTGGTCACGCCGAGCGGCACGACGACGTGATCAACCCGTACGACCAGAGCGTGGTGCAGGCCGTCGACCTGGCCGACGCGCAGGACGTCGCGCAGGCGGTCGCCGCCGCGAAGGCCGCGTTCGCCGGCGTCTGGCCGCGCACCCCGGCGTCCGAGCGCGGCGCGCTGCTGCTGCGCGTGGCCGACCTGCTGACCAGGGACAAGGAGGAGATCGCCCGCACCGAGACGCTGGACACCGGCAAGACGCTGGTGGAGAGCCGCATCGACGTGGACGACGTCACCTCGGTGTTCCGGTACTACGCGGCGATGGCCGACCAGGACCCCGGCCGCGTGGTGGACACCGGCATCGCCACCGTGCTGAGCCGCGTGGTCTACGAGCCGGTCGGCGTCTGCGCGCTGATCACGCCGTGGAACTACCCGCTGCTGCAGCTGTCCTGGAAGGTGGCCCCCGCGCTGGCCGCCGGCAACACCGTGGTGATCAAGCCGAGCGAGGTCACCCCGCTCACCTCGATCAAGCTCGTGCAGCTGCTGGAGGAGGCCGGCGTCCCGCGCGGTGTGGTCAACCTCGTGCTGGGGGACGGCCCGAGCGTCGGCGCCCCGCTGGTCTCACACCCCGACGTCGAGCTGGTGTCCTTCACCGGCGGGCTCTCCACCGGCCAGTCGATCATCCGGGCGAGCGCGGACACGGTGAAGAAGGTCGCCGTCGAGCTGGGCGGCAAGAACCCGAACATCGTCTTCGCCGACGCCGACTTCGAGACCACCGTGGACTACGCACTGACCGCCGTGTTCCTGCACTCCGGGCAGGTCTGCTCGGCCGGCGCGCGGCTGATCGTGCAGGACTCGATCCACGACGAGTTCGTCGCCGAGGTCGGCCGCCGCGCCGAGCGGATCCGGCTGGGCAACGGCCTCGACCCTGAGTCGGAGTCCGGCCCGATGGTGTCCGCCGCACACCGGTCCAAGATCGAGTCCTATGTGGCCTCCGCGCAGGAGCAGGGGGCCCGGCTGGTCGCCGGCGGCCACCGCCCCGACGACCCGGAGCTGCAGAAGGGCTTCTTCTACCGGCCCACCCTGTTCGCCGACTGTCACCGCGAGATGAGGGTGGTCCGCGAAGAGACCTTCGGCCCGATCCTCACCGTCGAGCGGTTCTCCGACGAGGCCGAGGCCATCGCACTGGGCAACGACACCGACTTCGGCCTGGCCGGCGCCGTGTGGACCAGTGACATGGGCCGGGCGCACCGGGTCGCCGGCGCGCTGCGGCACGGCACGGTGTGGATCAACGACTACCACCCGTACGTGCCACAGGCCGAGTGGGGCGGGTTCAAACGGTCCGGCAACGGCCGCGAGCTCGGCCCGACCGGGCTGGCGGAGTACCGCGAGGCCAAGCACATCTGGCAGAACACCGAGCCGGCGCCGCTGAGGTGGTTCAAGGGCTGACCGCGTTGCCCACGCACCTGTTGAGGACGGGAGAGCGATGACGACCACGGAACACGACCAAGATACCGCCGGTCTTGCTGAGTTCGGATACAAGCAGGAACTGGAACGTTCGCTCGGCTCGTTCTCCAGCTTCGCGGCGGGGTTCAGCTACATCTCGATCATGACCGGGGTGTTCCAGCTGTTCTTCTTCGGCTTCGGGGCGGGCGGACCGGCCTTCATCTGGACCTGGCCCCTGGTCTTCGTGGGCCAGCTCGCGGTGGCCTTCTGCTTCGCCGAGATGGCCGGGCAGTACCCGCTGGCCGGCTCGGTGTATCAGTGGTCCAAACAGATCGCCGGGCCGGTCACCTCGTGGATGGCCGGCTGGATCATGATCATCGGGGCGATCGTGACCGCCGCTGCGGTTGCGGTGGCTTACCAGATCATCCTGCCGCAGGTCTGGCCCGGCTTCCAGTTCATCGGAGGCCCGGACGACGTGGGGGTGTCCACCACCCCGGCCGGCGCGCAGAACGCAATCCTGCTGGCACTGGGGTTGGTCGCGTTCACCACGATCGTCAACATGGTCGGCGTCAAGCTCATGGCGAAGATCAATAACTTCGGCGTCGCCGTCGAGCTCATCGGCGTGGTCGTGCTGATCCTGTTCCTCGCCGTGCACATCCGTCGGGGCCCACAGGTCGTGTTCGACACCAACGGCACGGGGGACGGGCATTCGCTCGGTTACCTGGGTGCGTTCCTCGTGGCGTCGCTGATGAGCGCGTACGTGTTCTACGGCTTCGACACCGCCGGCTCGCTGGCCGAGGAGACCGTGAACCCGCGCCGCCACGCGCCGAGGGCGATCCTGCGGGCGATCACGGCCGCGTTCCTGGTCGGCGGGCTGCTGATGGTCGTCGGCATGATGGCGGTCGGCAACATCCACGCCCAGGAGCTCTCTACCTCCGGGATGCCGTACCTGCTCAAGAGCACGCTGGGCAACGGGCTCGGCGACACGTTCCTGGTCTGCTCGGCGATCGCGATCACGGTGTGCTGTCTCGCGGTGCAGACGGCGGCGATCCGAATGATCTTCTCGATGGCCAGGGACGGTCGGTTGCCGTTCGGTGCGGCGCTGGCGAAGGTGTCGCCCCGGTCGAAGACGCCGGTCATCCCGGCGATCCTCACAGGGGTGCTCACGATCGCGCTGCTGGTGCTCAACATCGGCAACCAGCGGGTGTTCTTCGTGCTCACCTCCGTGGCGATCATCCTGTTCTACATCCCGTACCTGATGGTCACCTTGCCGATGCTGGTCAAGCGGCTGCGTGGGGAGTGGCCCAAGCCGGACCACGGGCCGCACTTCTCGCTGGGCAGGTGGGGTCTGCCGGTCAACATCTTCGCCGTGGTCTACGGCCTTGCGATGACGGTGAACCTTGCGCTGCCGCGCGCCGAGGTCTACGGCAACGACCACTGGTACTTCC
This sequence comes from Pseudonocardia sp., assembly GCA_036272795.1. Classification (GTDB taxonomy): domain Bacteria; phylum Actinomycetota; class Actinomycetes; order Mycobacteriales; family Pseudonocardiaceae; genus Pseudonocardia. The sequence continues at coordinate 3,170 of DATAYB010000408.1, read as the reverse complement.
AGTGGGGCGCGGTGGTGTTCACCGTGGCGATCGTGGTGATCGGTGCGGTCATCGTGCTGGTCACCGGACGGCACCGGGTCCAGTCGAACGTGCCGGCCGCGCCGGCCGGGCCCGTCGTCGCCACCGAGGAGGCCGGTGCATGACCGACACCTTCGACTACGTGGTGGTGGGCGGCGGGTCCTCCGGCTGTGCGCTGGCCGCCCGGCTGTCCGAGGACCCGAATGTGACGGTCTGCCTGCTCGAGGCAGGCCCCACGGACGTCGACGACCCGGCCATCCTGCGGCTCGAGGACTGGATGTACCTGCTGGACTCCGGCTACGACTGGGACTACCCGGTCGAGCCGCAGCAGCGGGGCAACTCCTTCCTGCGCCACGCCAGGGCCCGGGTGCTCGGCGGCTGTTCCTCGCACAACTCGTGCATCGCGTTCTGGACACCGCGCGAGGACCTGGACGAGTGGGCGGCGCAGGGCTGTACCGGCTGGACCGCCGACGAGTGCTGGCCTCTGCTGCGCCGGCTCGAGACCAACGACGGACCGTGGGAGGGCCATGGCCGCTCCGGCCCGGTGAACCTGCGGCAGATCCCGCCGGACGACCCGTGCGGGGTGGCGGTACTGGAGGCGGCGGCCGCCGTCGGGCTGCCCACCGTCCGGTTCAACGAGGGCAGCACGGTCTGCGAGGGCGCCGGGTTCTTCCAGATCAACGCGTCCGAGGACAACACCCGGATGTCCTCCTCACACGCCTACCTGCACCCGATCCTGGGCGCCCGGGCGAACCTGGAGGTCCGCACCGACGCGTGGGCTTCGCGGGTGCTGTTCGACGCCGACCGGCACGCCACCGGCGTGGAGTACCAGGCCGGCATCGGGCCGGGGCGGGTCGTGGTGTCCGCCCGCCGCGAGGTGATCCTGTCCACGGGCGCGATCGACACCCCGAAGCTGCTGATGCTCTCGGGCATCGGGCCGGCCGCGCAGCTGCGCGAGTTCGGAGTGGACGTGCTGGTCGACTCGCCCGGGGTCGGCGAGAACCTGGACGACCACGTCGAGGGCCTCGTGATGTGGGACGCGGCGCGGCCCATGGTCACCCGCTCCACCCAGTGGTGGGAGATCGGGCTGTTCACCCGCACCCAGCCGGGCCTGGACCGACCGGACCTCATGATGCACTACGGCTCCGTGCCGTTCGACCTGAACACCGTGCGCTGGGGCTACCCGACCACCGACAACGGCTTCTGCCTGACGCCGAACGTCACCCGTGGCCGTTCCCGGGGCACCGTGCGGCTGCGCAGCCGGGACTTCCGCGACCGGGCCAGGGTCGACCCGCGCTACTTCACCGACTCCGACGACCATGACATGACCGTCATGCTCACCGGGGTCAAGCTGGCCAGGCGCATCGCCGAGCAGCCGTCGCTGAAGGAGTGGGTGGCGCGTGAGCTGGCCCCCGGGCCCGACGCGGTCACAGACGACGAGATCATCGACTACATCAGCAAGACCCACAACACCGTCTACCACCCGGCCTGTACCGCGAAGATGGGCCCGGACAGCGACCCGCTCGCCGTGCTGGACCCCCAGCTGCGCGTGCGCGGGGTGCAGGGCCTGCGGGTGGCGGACGCGTCGGCGATGCCGTTCCTGCCGGCGATCAACCCCAACATCACCTGCATGATGATCGGCGAGAAGTGCGCTGACCTGATCAGGGGCTGAGGCCTGTGAGTGGTATTGGTCCCTATAGCGACCAATACCACTCACAGGGTCTGCGCCAGGATCGCCGGTATGGATGTTCGGCAGTTGGAGTACTTCCTGGCGGTCGTGGACCACGGTGGCTTCAACCGGGCGGCGCGCGCCTGCTACGTGGCGCAGCCGTCGCTGTCACAGGCGATCCGGCTGCTCGAGCGTGACCTCGGCAGCGACCTGTTCCACCGGTTCGGTCGGCGTGTGGTGCTCACCGAGGCCGGCCTGGCGCTGGTCGAGCCGGCGAGGTCGGTCGTGCGCGGGCTGGGCGTGGCGCGGGCCAGCGTGGCCGCTGTGCACGGGCTGGTCGCCGGCCGGGTGGAGATCGCGGCGATGCCGTCGCAGTCCGTCGACCCGCTGAGCAAGATGATCGCCGCGTTCGTCGAGCGGTACCCCGGTGTCTCGGTCGCCGTGCGCGCCTCGTTCACCGCGCGGGACGTGCTGGACTCGGTCCGTACCGGCGTCACCGAGCTCGGGTTGCTGGCCAGCGTGGTGCCGGTGGCGGCCGCCGGCATGGAGCTGTACCCGGTGACCCGGCAGCGGTTCGTGCTGATCACGCCGCCGGATGCGCCGTTCCCGGCGGACCGGCCGGTGCACCACACCGAGCTGGCCGGGCAGCGGCTGATCGCCGGCCAGCCGGGCACCGGCATGCGCTCGGTGGTGGACACGATCCTGGCCACCGCGCCTGGCGCCTCGATCGTCGTGGAGTCCGAGCACCGGGAGACGATCCTGCCGCTCGTGCTCAGCGGCACCGGGCTGACCGTGCTCTCCGACTCCTGGCGCGCGCTCGCGCTGCGGGCCGGCGCGCGGGTGCTCGACCTCGAACCGGCCACCCACCTCGACGTCATGCTGGTGGCCCGCCCGGACAGCCTGACGCCGGCGGCCAGGGAGTTCCTCACGCTGGCGTCCGAGGCGGGTGCCGCTGAGGCCGGTGCCGCTGAGGCCGGGCCCGCCATGGCCGAGGCCGACGCGCAGGCGACCGGCCGATAGGTAATGCCTATCAGGTAGTTCGGCACCCTGTCTTGGACGCGGCCCGGGACGGCTTGGTGTGATGGTGTGCATGACCAGCACGCACCGAATCGCAGTCATTCCCGGGGACGGCATCGGCCAGGAGATCTGCCCGCCGGCCCGCGCGGTCCTGGACGCCGTCGGCGCCCGGCACGGCGTCGCCTTCTCCTACGACGAGTTCGACTGGTCGTGCGCCCGCTACCAGCGTGAAGGCGCCATGATGCCGGCGGACGGGCTGGACCAGGTACGCGGCCACGACGCGATCTTCCTCGGTGCGGTCGGGGCGCCCGGGGTGCCGGACCATGTGTCCCTGTGGGGGCTGCTCATCCCGATCCGGCGCAGCTTCCAGCAGTACGTGAACCTGCGCCCGATCAAGGTCTTCGAGGGCGTGCCGAGCCCGCTGCGCAACGCCAACCCCGGCGAGGTCGACCTCGTCGTGGTGCGG
>DATAYB010000407.1:0-7472 GCA_036272795.1 Pseudonocardia sp. | reverse complement strand
GCGCCAGTGTGGTGGCTGAACCTCAACGTCGACCGACCGGCCAACGCCTGCCTGGACAGCGCCCTGGTGCTGCGTGAGGCCTACGCGCAGCTCGGGGTGGCCGCTGAGCCGAAGGTCGTCGTCCTGCACGTCAGCGACAGCGCCACCGGGCGCGAGTACGAGTTCGGCACGGAGCGGCCGAGGTTCAGCGCTGCCCGGTGCGGCGATGAGCTGGTCGGACACCTCGGGCTGTGGCTGCCCGACTCGGGCTGGTTCGTCGACCAGACGGCGCAGCAGTTCGACGCGGTTGCTGGGCAGGGCTGGCAGCCGGTCCTGGTCCGCCGGCCGCCCGGCACGGCGTGGGGTCGGGGCGTGGTGGCGGCGCGGAGGGGCCCGTTGACGCTGACCTATCGGGCTGTGCCGGACGAGGTCAGCTCGGATCTGCTGGACCGGCCGGCGGTCCGGGCGGCCGTCCGGGGGCGGCATCGCCTCGCCGGGGTCAACCTGGCAGCCAGCCTGGTGGAGCTGTTCCGTGGCGATGAGTACCGGCCGCGCGCCCTGGCGAGCCCGCAGCCGAGGCTGCGTCGGCTGGTCCGTCGAGTCGGCCGGTCACCCGCTGTAGTCGACGACGAGCACAACCTGCGGTTCGTGCTGCCCGGAACCCGAGGTGTCCGGTTGGACGAGATCAGTTGACCGTGGCGATTCCGCGGCGGGGTCCGCTATTCGGCCTGGACGATTCGGTTCGGACCGAACGCCCCACGAGGGCGTTTTGTCGACCCGGACCCGATCGGAGTGCGCACAACGCAAGAAGGGCGCCGGACCAGAGGTCCGACGCCCTTCTTGCGTTGCCTAGCTGGGTCAGTCGTCGCTGCCCGAGCTGTCCTTCGCGCTGTTCTTCTGGTGGCAGTCGCCATCGTGCGAGTCGCTGTTCTTCTGGTGACCCGCGAGCACACCGAGCACACCCTCGATGACCGAGTTGTTGCATGCCTGGACCGGCACCTGCACGGCGCTGTCCTGGACGTTCACCAGACCGAGCTGTCCGTGGGCACCGCCCAGGAGTCCACCGTCGTCGGCAAACGCGAGCGGGCTCACAGCCAGCAGACCAGCAGCAGCGGCCGCCACAACGATTCCAGCCTTCTTCAGCACAGTTAATCTCCTGTTCAATCGGCGGCATCGCGCCGGACGACCGCCATGGTTGCCAGCGATGATTGGGGAGCCCTCGCTGACGGTTACAACCTAGCGGATCCCCCCGGCAATTGATACTCGGCCCGGACAATTGGGGCCGGCGACCACTCCGGAAAGGATACGGTCTCTTTCGGGTGAATCGAATTGAGAGCTCGAGAACGGTCGGCGGGATCGACCCAGCGGGCTTCGAGGAGCTGTAGGCACAGCGGCACGACGAGTACCACCAGCGGCACGACGGCGACCGTCCACATGGCGCTGTATATCCAGAATCGCGGCGGTTAACCCTCGATCTGGAGATCATCCGCCCGGGTCGCGGTCCGCCGCGACCAGTGGTCGCGCTCGGGTGATGAGCGGTCGGTGACGGGTCGTGACCGGCCCGCCGTGCGGTCACTCTGAGTCGATCTCAAGCAATTGACGGCAATCCGCCAGGTCGCTGCGGGTCATCAACAGGCCCCCAACGTTGCGTACATCAACTGTCAATAGCTGTGACGCAAGATGACTCTGTCGTGATGACGACGGCATCCGAGTGAGGGACATGCCCGGTAGTCGTCGCGGCGCACCTCAGCAGCGTCGCTGACCCACTGCCACCAGTATCTCAACTCTCGAAGGAGCTGTACGGACATGATCAGGTCAGAGGGCGGGACCTCCTACATGGCGCTGAACGAGCTCGTGGCGCGCGTCGCGGCTCGGCCGGGCGCGGAGCTGGGCATCACCGACGAGCAGGCGACGGCGCTCTACCGCCGGTGGAACACGGCGCTGTCGGCGCGGCTGGACTACGCACTGGAGTTCCACGGCAAACGGTCCGGGCGGGACGCGGTCGCGGACGCCTGGCTGACCCTGGAGCACGACGAGCCGACGCTGCGGACGCTGCTGGACGCCTGCGCCGACCGCGGCGGCGTGCGCGCCTCCGTCGACTACGAGGCTTACATCATGGCCGCGGCGGCCGGCCTGGTCGACCTGGACGACACCTTCCAGCGCGGCGCGCGCACCGGGCAGGCGTACCTGTCCGAGGTGCGGGCGCTCGGCGCCGTTGCACCCGCCAAGATCGCCTAGGAGTGCGCTGGTCAGCGCGCTCCCACTGTCAGCCGGGTTGCCCCGCGCCGACCGTTGAGTCGGCGCGGCGGCGGCAAACCAGCGTGAGCACGGCCCAGCCGCCGACCACCAGCGCGGTCTCCGGCAGCAGGTACCACGGCCAGGGGCCGAGCGCGTTCAGCACCGTCTCGGTCGGTGGCTTGGCATTGAGGAACCCGTAGTTCGTGCCGGCCACCGCGTTGAACACGATCATCACGGCCGCCCAGCAGACCGTGACCAGCACCGTGAACCCGTAACCCCGCCAGTCCGGCCGCAGCCCGACGCCCCAGGCCAGGAAGATCGCCGCCCAGATCACGAGCACGTGGATCGTGAAGAACGCCAGGAACGACTCGCTGGGGAAGTCCGGCCCGGAGAGCACCGGCGTGAGCAGGGCCTGGGTGCTCAACGTCAGGCACCAGAAGAACGTCAGCGCGAACGCCAACGGCCGCCGGGTCCAGAGCGCGTATGCGCTGACGTAGGGCGCGAGGTCGGACAGCTGCAGCGGCAGGGTGTGCACGAGCTGGTCGAACCGCAGCGCCGCGATCTCCATGCCCACGTTCAGCACGAGGATGAGCACCGCGCCGACCTGGCAGCACCGCTCTACGAGCCGTGCGTCCCCGTGCCGGCCGAACAACACCAGCCCGGTCGCACCGAGCACGGTGACCGCCAGCACGGCCCAGTGCGAGGGCCCGTACGCGGTGAACTCTCCGGCGGCGCGCGCCATCGGCTCCATGACAAGCCAGGATAAGATCATCACTGCTGGACGGGGCGAAGCTGAGCCGTCCGCCCGATGGCGCTCACGTGAACTAGTTCCCGACCCACGGCCTGCTGATGCGCCCGTAGGTGCCGTCAGCCTGGACCGTCTTGAGCCACTGGTCGACCCACTGCTGGAACGCCGGGTCCGCGTGCGGCAGCAGGTACGCCTTCGGCTCGACGGTGAACGGGTGGTCCGGGTGCACCGCGCAGAGCTGCCCGGGGTGCTGGGTGGCCTGGTAGCTGGTCTCGCTGGCGTCGGTGACCATCACGTCGGCGCGGCCGGCGAGGAGCTGGTCGAAGATCGTGTTGTTGTCCGGGTAGTCGACGATCGTCGCCCGCTTCAGGGTGGCGTGGTCGTAGGACGCGTTGGTGCCACCGGGGTTGACGATGACCCGCACCCCGGGCTGGTCGATCTGCGCCAGCGTCTGGAACCGGCCCACCTCGGCGCACCGGGTGATGGGCGCCTTGCCGTCGACCAGGTACGGGTCGCTGAAGGTCGCCTTGGTCGCCCGGTCCGGGGTGACGGAGATGCCACCCATCGCCGCGTCGCAGTGACCCCCGGTCAGGTCGGCCAGCAGCGTGCCCCACGTGGTGTGCACCAGGTCCAGCCGCACGCCGAGCCTCTGGGCCATGTCACGGGCCAGGTCGATGTCGATGCCACTCCACTGCCCGGTCGAGGGGTCGAGGTAGGTGAACGGCCGGTAGTCGCCGGTGCTGCACACGCGCACCGCGCCGGCGCGGTGGACCGAGGCCAGCGTGTCCGGCGCCGCGGGGGCACCCGCCGAGGGAGCCGGGGCCGAGGACGGCGGTGTGCCCTGTGAGCACCCCGTGGCCACGAGCAGGACGGCCATGCAGGCGCCGAGGAGCCAGGGACGTTGCCGGGCGATGCTGAGCACAGTGCACGATCCTCCCGGTTCGCGGCGCGCTCGGCCAGCAGTGCGCTCGGCCGGCGGCCCGATCGGCCAGCGGCGCGGTCGGCCAGCGGCGCGGTCGGCCCTGCTCGCTACCGGGGCAAATCGCTCCTGAGTGCCCCGGCGCCCCGCAGGTAGGCGTGCCTGATGTGGTCGCGGGGGAGGTTCGTCTCCACGTGGGCCAGCAGCCGCAGCACCCGGGGTAGCGCGCCGGGTACCGCGATCTCCCGCGCGCACATCAGCGGGACGTCGGTCAGCCCCATCTTGCGGGCCGCGTAGGCGGGAAACACCGCCGTCAGGTCGGGAGTCATCGTGAACAGGATCGAGATGACCTCGTCGCCTGCCAGCTCGTTGCGGTCCAACACCTCGGCCACCAGCTCGGCGGAGGCATCCAGGATCTCCTCGCGGGAGTCCGAATCGACCTGGGTCGCTCCTCGTATCGCACGTACCGCCATGGGAACAACGCTAGGCGCGGGCGGTCGACAGGACGTTGACAAACGTTTGTCGTCTGATCGACCCGCCCGTTCGACCGGCGGGCGAGCGACTGATCGGTCCGCTGATCAGTCGGCGAAGTGCGGGGCGCGTTTCTCGAATCCCGCTGTGACGGCCTCGACCTGGTTGGGGCTGCCGATCAGCGCGCCGATCTCCTCCTGCTCGGCGGCGAAGCCGGTCGTGAGGTCGACGCGCCCGGCCAGGTCCAGCAGGCGTTTGGCCGCGCGCACCGCGTGCGGGCTGCGCTGTGCGATCTCCCTGGCCATGGTGAGGGCGGCCGCGAGCGGGTCGGCCTCCACCCTGGTTGCCAACCCGAGGGCGACGGCCTCCGCGCCGAGGACCTTGCGCCCGGTGAGGGTCAGCTCCTTGGCGACGTCGCGCCCCACCAGTTCGGGCAGCAGCTGTGTGCCGGTCATGTCCGGGATCAGGCCCCACTTGATCTCCAGCACCGACAGGGTCGCGTCGGGGGCCACGAGCCGGATGTCGGCTCCGAGCGCGATCTGCAGCCCGCCGCCCAGGGCGTTGCCGCGCATCGCGGCGATCACGGGCACCGGCAGCTGGGCCCAGACGAACGCCGCCCGCTGACCCGTGGCGCGGGCCGGGCCGGCGCTCGGTGGCAGCGACACCGACGCGGACAGCCGCTCGCCCTGCGCCATCGCGCGGAACGACCCGAAGTCGAGGCCCGCGCAGAAGTCCGGGCCTTCGCCGGAGAGCACCACCGCGCGCACGGCCGGGTCGGACCGCAGGCCCTCGCCGGCGGCGACGAGCCCGGCGAACATCGCGGGGTCGAGCGCGTTGCGCTTCGCCGGGCGGTTCAGCCGGACGTCGGCGACCCCGTCGGTGATCGTCACCGTGACCCGCCGCTCCTCGTCGGCCAGTGCCTCGGCACCACCGTTCACCTGCGTCATCAGGCTCCTTCCGATCCGGCAGCGCACCCCGTGACCTACGGAGGCTACCCAGCGGCCGGCCACCGCGCTCGGCACCCGGTGTCGGCCCGCCGGCCAGCCTCCGGTCAGGCGTAGGCGGCCTCGAAGAACGCCAGCTCGAGCTCCACGGTGCGGGTGAACACGGCGGCGACCCGCTCCCGGCCGGCGGCGTCCAACCCCGCGCCGACCCGGTCGAGCTCAGCGCGCAGGAAGTCCACCCAGGCGGTGAACGCCGGCCCCCGGTGCAGCTCGATCCACTCCCGGTGGATGGGGTCACCAGGGGCGTCGGCGCCGGCGCGGTCGGCCCAGTCCAGGTAGAGCCACTCGGCGACGAGCAGCACGGCGAGGCAGGTGGGATAGTCGGCACCGGCGCGTGCGCTGTGCATCAGGTCCAGGAAGTCCCTGGTGGGTGGGGCCAGCACGGGCGCGGTGCGGTCGCCGGGCGGCACGTCGAGCGCGTCGAGGGCGCGCGTGAAGAAGTCGCTCTCCGGCCCGGCGACCAGCCCGAGCTGCCGGGCATGCACCAGCCGGGGCCGGGCGAGGTCGGCGCCGGCGACGGCGGCGCCCAGCAGCGCGATGAACGCGTCGACGAACTGGTGGTCCTGCACCAGGTAGGTCCGCAGCACCCGGGGCTCGAGGCTGCCGGCCCACAGCTCGTCGACGAACCGGTGTGCCACCGCCGCGTCCCAGGTACTGGCCGTGCGATCCCTGAGCTCCGCGCTGAACGACCGGGTGAACGGCTGGCTGGACGACACCGCCGCGTCAGTCCGCTATCGGGTAGGGCAGGTCGCCCGGCAGGAGCATCTGCGGGACCTGGGCGAACGTCCAGCCGGTGCCCTTGCGGGTGAATGTCCATACGACGTCGTAGCGGTCCGCCGGCCAGAGCGCGGGCGGCAGCGGGGTGATGTCGCCGAGGTGCTCGACGATCTTGTGGATGGCCTCGTGGTTCCAGGACACGACGGCGGCACCGGGGCGGGAGGTCAGCTCCTTGGCCAGGTGGCCCTCGTCACCGGCGGTGTAGCGGCGGACGACCTCCAGACCGAGCCGGGCGGCGAGCGGGGTGACCGTCTGGACCGGCCGCTTGCTGTGGCCCTCCTCGTAGGCCGAGGCGTAGACGGTGTCCGGGCGGCGCAGTCCCTCGGGCGGCTCCTCCCGGGACGGCGCGAACAGGCCGACCAGCGCCCCGGCCCTGATCCAGCCGTTGACGGTGAGGGAGTAGCGGTCGTAGTCGCCCTCGGCGGTGACGCCGTTCGGGCTGCCGCTGTGGCTCGGCTTCTCGGCGGCCCGGATCAGCATGACGATCTGGGCGTCCTCGGCCGGCGGTGCCCACCGCCCCGGTTGGTCAGGATGCTCCGGGCGCCCAGGGTGCTCCGTGCCCTGGCTCATTCGCCGGGCGCCCCGAGATCACGGCGGCCTGCGGACAGCGCGCTACCTGGAAACATGTTCATACGAAGCCCCTCATGGCTTAACAGGTGCCCATAATTGCCGAAGGCGATCGTGCCGGCCAGTCGACCCGCATCGTGTCCCTGTTTTTAAGATCCGCTGGGTCGACACTGACCTGCGGAGATGCGGCTCGTCCAGTGGTCGCGGCACTCTATTCGATTTCGCGGCGGACCGCGTTGTCGGCCTCGGCGTGATTATTGTGCCGCTACTCGCAACGAGGATGGCGAGAACCGACACGGTCGGGTGGAGTGAGGGAGCGAATGCCCGTGGGAGGTATCGGAGCTGGCGCCGAGCCCGTGCTGATCGGAGAGATCGAGCCGCTCGGCTACCGATTCGGCACCGATCTGGGCGCGGCGCAGGCGGTCGCGGAGGTCAACGCGGCCGGCGGCGTGCTGGGTGGGCGGCCGTTGCGGATCGAGCTGCGTGATGACGAGGCCGACCCCGCGGTGGCCGTGGCGCGGCTGCGGGAGCTCGTGCGGCTGGGCGTGCGGGCCTTCGTCGGCTCCTCGTACTCGAACTCCGCGCTCGCCGTCCTCGACGAGGTCGGGCGCGCCGGGATCCCTTACCTGTCCGCGGGCGCCGCCGATGCGCAGGTGGACCCGGTCCGGCCGTACGTGTTCATGACGCCGCCGACCGCCGGGGTGGTCGCCGAGCAGTTGCTCCGCTACTTCCGGGCCAGCGGGATGACCCGGATGGCCGTGGCGCACGA
>DATAYB010000406.1:0-1986 GCA_036272795.1 Pseudonocardia sp. | reverse complement strand
TCTGGGCGCGGCGCGGGCTGCGCCTCGAACGGCCGTCCGAGGACTTCGGCACTGTCGTCACCCAGGCCCCGGTCGCGCGCTTCGCACGTACTCCGGCAGTGGCCGGCGACACCCCCCGCATCTTCGGAAAGGGCCAGCCCGACGGCTGGACACGTTAGTCACTGCTGTTATGGCACAGGTTCGATTCCGCCACCGCCGCTCAATCGGTCCTTAACAGCGTGTGCGTACCGTCTCAACCAGCCACGGGCCTCATGACCGGATGCGAGGAAAAGGGACATGTGCGGAATTACGGGGTGGGTCGACTTCGGGCGTGACCTGCACGGCGAGCGGGCGGCGATCGAGGCGATGACGGCGACGATGGCCCCGAGGGGGCCGGACGCGGGGGGCGTCTGGATCTCGGCGCACGCGGCGCTCGGGCACCGGCGGCTGTCGGTGATCGACCTGCCCTGCGGCGCACAGCCCATGTCGGCGCCGGACTCTGACGACGTCGTGCTGACCTTCAGCGGCGAGATCTACAACTTCACCGAGCTCCGTAGCGAGCTCACCTCACACGGGCACTCGTTCCGCACCCGGTCGGACACCGAGGTGCTGCTGCGCAGCTACCTGCAGTGGGGCCGCGACTGCGTCGATCACCTGAACGGCATGTTCGCGTTCGGGCTATGGGACGGGCGGCGGCAAGAGCTGCTGCTCGCCCGCGACCGGCTCGGTGTCAAGCCGCTGTACTACGCGGTACGGCCGGACGGGGTGCTGTTCGGCTCCGAGCCGAAGGCCATCCTCGCGCACCCGGAGTTCCGCGCCGAGATCGACGCGGAGGGGCTCGCGGAGCTGTTCAGCCAGATCGGCACGAAGTCGCCGGGGCACGGCATCTACCGCGGGCTGCTTGAGCTGCGGCCAGGGACGGTCGCGATCGTCGGGCGCGGGGGCACGCGGGTCGCCACGTACTGGTCTTTGCCGTCGCTTCCGCACACCGACGACCTGGCGGCCACCGCGGCGAAGGTGCGCGACCTGCTCACCGACACCGTGCACCGGCAGACGGTCGCCGACGTGCCGTTGTGCAGCCTGCTGTCGGGCGGCCTGGACTCCAGCGTGGTGTCCGCGCTTGCCGCCGACAGCCTGGCCCGGCGGGACCGGGCGAAGCTCGCCACCTTCTCGGTGGACTTCGAGGGCAGCGCGGACGCCTTCCAGCCGGACCAGCTGCGACCCAGCCACGACGAGCCGTACGCCCGGGCCGCCGCCGAGCACATGGGCTCGCGGCACAGCACCGTCATCTTGTCGGCCGATGGGATGGTGGCGGCCCAGTGGGCGCCGCTCGCCGCCCACGACCTGCCGACCGGCGGCGACATGTGGACCTCCGCGTACCTGCTGTTCCGCGAGATACGGAAGCAGTCCACCGTCGCGCTGTCCGGGGAGTCGGCGGACGAGGTCTTCGGCGGGTACCCCTGGTATCACGTGCCCGCGCTGCTCGCCGCGCCGACGTTCCCCTGGGCCGCGGCCGGGTCGTGGGAACCGCTGCTGCAGCCCTCGGTGCGGGCCGAGATCCGGCTTTCCGAGTACGCCGCGGACCGGTACGCGTCCGCGTTGGCCGAGGTGCCGCGGCTGGACGGCGAGGGCGCCTTCGACCGGCGCATCCGCGAGGTCCTCTACCTCGGCCTGACCCACTGGCTGCCGTTCCTGCTCGATCGCAAGGACCGGCTCAGCATGGCGAGCGGGCTCGAGGTGCGCGTGCCCTTCTGCGACCACCGGCTCGTGGAGTACGTGTTCAACGTCCCGTGGGCGCTCAAGGAGGCCGGCGGGATCGAGAAGGGGCTGCTGCGCACGGCGGCCGCCGGCCTGCTGCCCGACGACCTGCTTCGCCGGCGCAAGAGCATCTACCCGGGTGCCGCTGACAAGGCGTATGAGCGGGCGGTCGACGCGCAGCTGCGGGCGCTGCTCGCTACGCCCGGCGCTCCGCTGTTCGAGCTGGTCAGCCGGGAACGGCTCGCTGAA
>DATAYB010000405.1:0-11097 GCA_036272795.1 Pseudonocardia sp. | reverse complement strand
CGCAACCTGTTGCCGGTCAAGGCACCTCCCGCTCCGAGCCGTCCCCCGCAGCGTAGAACCGCCCCCGCTCCCCCGCTCCCCGCCGGACGCCGCACTGGCCGCCCCGCATCGGACGACCGACAGGTCGAGACCGAGCGGGCGGGCGAACGTGCGCGCGGCGCAGCGAAGCGCGGCGAAGCGCGCGGGGCGCGGCGCGGCGCGGCGAAGCGCGCGGGGCTGACGGGCGGGCAGGCCGGGCGAGGCTGACGGGCCGGTCGGGCCGGTCGGGCCGGTCGGGCCGGTCGGGGCGGGCGGGGCGGGCGGGCCGGGCGGGGCGGGCCGGTCGGGGCGGGACGGGGCGGGCGGGGCTGACGGGCGCGGGCGGGCCGGTCGGGCGGGGCGGGGCGGGCGGGGCTGACGGGCGCGGGCGCGGCGGGAGGGTCGGCACCCACCGCACAGACCGTGTACCTACAGCACAGACCGTGTACCTACCGCACAGACCGTGCACAGTCTGTGCGGTGAGGGAACGGTCTGTGCCGTGGGGAGCGACGGCCCGTGCGCGAGAACGGGCTGGGCGGAGTGGGCGGCGGTCATCGCCCGCCCCACTTCCGTGATCAGCAGGGCACCACGCTCATTCGATCAAGCTCGCAACAGCCCTCACGTCCTGATGATCACGGAAGCGGGCCCCGGGCACGGCCAGAGCGGCGGATACCGGGGGCGACGGGGGTCGAGGCGGGCCACGCAGTCACCGCACAGACCGGCTACCTACCGCACAGACTGCGCACAGTCTGTGCGGCGAGGGAACGGTCTGTGCGGGTCGCGGTGCGGGTCGCGGTGCGCGCGCCATGGAGAGCGGCGCGCGCGCCAGCCCCGTGGCGGGATCCGGGGTTAGCGGACGACGTTGCCGGTGCAGGTGGCTACCGCGAAGGCGCCGTCGCTGGTGACGTCCGAGACGACGGTGCCATCCACGCTGATCCGGCAGCTGATCGCCCCGTCGCCTGCGTTCTGCGCGGTGATCGTCGGGATGAAGCCCCGGGACGCGTCGAACTCGGTACGCCAGGGCAGCTGGACCGGTGTCACAGGCGCGGCCAACCCCGGGCCGCCGCTGGTGAACGTGACGAACCCCGCGAAGGCAGGCCCGTCGATCTCGTAGCGCACGTGCACGCTGACCAACGGCAGCGGCACTGGGCTGGCGGCGCGGCCGACGGCCAGCGGCTCGACCGGCGCGTTCTCCGAGGCGGTGCGGTCCGCGACCGGCACACCGGTCTCGATCGAGTTGCCTGAGAACACCGCGCTCGGCGCGGCGATCACGCCGGCCCCCGCCACCCCGGCACCCGCCAGCGCGAGCAGGGCAAGGCCGGTGATCAGCCACGGGTAGCGCAACCTGACGCGGAACCCTCGGACACCCCGCCCGGAGCTGTGCCGCGCGGCGCCCGAACCTCGCCGTCCGACGCCCGAACTCTGCCGCTCAACCCTCGAACCGCGCCGCTCATCGCCGGGACCGCGCGCATGGCGCGGGCTGGCAGGAGGCGGAGTGGTCATACAGGTCGGCCTTCCGCTGACTGGAGGGACGCGGGCACTCTGTTAGAACCATCGGCGAAGGTTGCTCGGCTGTTACCAGTGCCACAGGAAATCCGGCCCGCTCGTCCCACCCGGACGTGTCTACGGCGTACACCGCCGGCGAGTTCGGGGCCGACGAAGGTGCTCTACGCTGCGCCCATGGCCAGCGGCACCGCCGAGCGCATCGCGGTCGAGGCCAGGGCGATCCTGCTCGGTGAGGGTGCCGAGGCGGTCAGCATGCGCCGGGTTGCCGCCGCCGTCGGGATCACCCCGATGGCCATCTACCGGCATTACCCGAACCGGGAGGCCCTGCTGCGGGCGGTCGCCGAGCACGGCTGGACGGAGCTGACTGCCCGCTGGCGCAGCGGTCCCCGCCTCGACAACCCCAGGGCCGAGCTGCGCCGGACGCTGAACGGCCTGCTGGACTTCGCCCTGGAGCAGCCGACGCTGTACGCCCTGCTGCACGTGCACCGGGGCGCGGCGGCGAACGGGGACGGCACCCCGGACTTCCGCTCCGGCGACCACTCCCCCGTACTCGGCGCCGTGATGGCCGCCGTGGACGAGGGCATGCATCAGGGCATGTTCGCCGCCGACGACGTGTCCGAGGTCGCCCTGAGCATCGTGGCGATGATGCACGGGCTGATCTCGATGCAGCACGCCGACCGGCTGGGCCTGCCCGACCCGGAGTTTCGCGTGCTGTGCGGCACGGCGATGACCCGACTGCTGCACGGCGTCGGCGGCTGAACCCGGCGAACCCGGCCCGGGCGCCGGACCCTGCCCGCCACGAGGTGCGCCACGAGGTGCGGCACGATGAGTCCGTGCGGCTGCTGCTGATCTCCGACACCCACCTGCCGGGCCGGGGGCGGCGGATCCCGCACGCGCTGTGGCGGGAGGTCGGCCGGGCCGACGTGGTGGTGCACGCGGGTGACTGGGTCGATGTGCCGCTGCTGGACGAGTTGGAGGCGCGGTCCCGCCGGCTGATCGGGGTGGTCGGCAACAACGACGGTCCGGCGCTGCGGGCCCGGCTGCCGGAGGTCGCCACCGCCACGCTCGACGGGGTGCGGCTCGCCGTGGTGCACGAGACGGGCGCCGCCACCGGCCGGGAGCGACGCTGCGCGGCCACGTTCCCGGACACCGACGTGCTCGTCTTCGAGCACAGCCACATCCCGTGGGACACCGTCGCGCCCAGCGGCTTACGGCTGCTCAACCCCGGCTCCCCGACCGACCGCCGTCGCCAGCCGACCCATACCTGGATGACTGCGCGGATCGACGCCGGCCGGCTCGACTACGTGGTGCTGCATCACCTGGAGCGGCTCGACCCCGAGGTCTGATCCGGGGCGGCGCGAACCGCTACCGGTCGCCGGACGCGGTGAGGTCCACGGTGCGGGTCTCACGGGCGGTGGCGTACACGACCAGGCTGACCAGGCACGTGGCCGCGAGGTACCAGGGGAACACCGCTCCCCGCCCAGTCTCGCTCAACGAAGTGACCAGGTACGGCGCGGTACCGCCGAAGATCGCCACCGTCAGCGCGTAGGGCAGGCCGATGCCGGCGGTGCGCACCGACGTCGGGAACAGCTCCGCCATCGCCACCGGGGCAACCGCGCCGTAGCCGGCGAACACCACCAGGCCGACCGTCATGACCAGGAACAACGACCAGCCCGACGCCGACATCAGCGCGAACAGCGGTACCGAGAGCACTACGAACCCGACCCCGAAGTAGATCAGCAGCGGGCGCCGGCCGATCCGGTCGGACAGCGCGCCGAGCGGCGGCAGGATGAGCACGAGCACGACCTGCGCGCCGATGGAGGCCCACAGCGCCGACGAGGTGGGTACCCCCTTGACCTGCTGCGCGTAGCTGGGCAGGTACACGGCGAACGTGTAGTAGGCCACCGTGCCGCCGACCGTGAAGCCGACGACCCTGGCCACCGCGCCGGGATGCTCCCGGAACGCCCGCAGGGTGGGCCGCTCGGGGCGGGTGCGCTGCTCGGTGAACGCCGTGCTCTCCACCAGCCGCGCCCGCAGGTACAGCGCGACCACCGCGAGCAGCGCGCCGACCACGAACGGCAGCCGCCAGCCCCACTCCCGCACCGAGACGGGGCCGAGCGAGCTGACCAGCACCGAGCCGAGCACCGTGGCCAGCAGCGTGCCGAGCACGTTGGACACGTAGAAGAAGCTGGTCACGAAGCCGCGCCGGCCGGGTGGCGCGATCTCGGCCAGGTAGCTGGCGGACGCCGCGAACTCGCCACCGGTGGACAGCCCCTGCAGGATCCGGGCGAGCAGCAGCAGTACCGGAGCCAGGGCGCCGACCTGCGCGTAGGTCGGGCTGACCGCGATCAGCAGGGAGCCGGCCGCCATCAGCAGGACCGAAAGCACCAACCCGCCGCGCCGGCCGGTCCGGTCGGTGAAGCCGGCGATCAGCAGCCCGCCGAGAGGCCTGAAGAAGAAGCCGACCGCGAAGATGGCCAGCGTGCCCAGCAGGGCGGACACGCTGTCGGTCTTCGGGAAGAACTGGCTGGAGAAGAACACCGAGAAGATCGCGTAGGCCTGCCAGTCGAACCACTCGAGGGTGTTACCGAGCAGCGTGGCCACCAACGACCGGCGCATCCCCCGTGGCGCCGAGGCCGAGGCCGCGCCCGAGCCGGCCGCGCCGCCCGCGTCCGCCGCCCAGGGGCCGGCCTCACTCACCGGCTGCCGGAGCCGCGACGGGGCGGCGGATCATCCGGCGGTCCCCGATCCGGACCAGCTCGACCACGGCGATCACGAGCGCGATCAGCACAAATCCCACGGCGCACAGTAACGCGACGAAGATCGCTGAGCCAGCGGTCCGGCCGGGCAGGCCGAGCACCGTGTAGTACACGCCGGCGAGCAGCGCGGTGCCGACCGACGAGCCGACGCGCTGGCCGGTCTGCAGGGCACCACCGGCCGCCCCGGCCACCCGGACCGGCACATCGCCGAGGGTCAGCGTGAGGTTCGGCGAGATCACCATGCCGCTGCCGACCCCGGCCAGCAGCAGCGGGCCGGCCGCCAGCAGGCCCGAGGCGGAGCCGGTGTGGTCACGCAGCACGAAGGCCGAGATGAGCAGCCCGACCACGACGAAGCACAGCCCGCACACGGTGAGCCGCCTCCCCCAGCGGGCCACGATCGCGCCCCCGGCGAACGCCGACACCGCCGAGCCGACCGCGAACGACGTCACCGCGAGGCCGGAGTCCAACGGCGTGTAGCCGAGCGCGAGCTGGAAGTACATCGCGAGCACGAGGAAGATCCCGCTGAACCCGACGAAGTAGGCCAGCCCGAGGGCGGCGCCGGACGCGTAGCCGCGCGTGTCGCTGAGCAGCCGGGGGTTCAGCAGCGGCTGCCGGTGCCCGATCCGGGCCACCCGGACCTCCCACCTGGCAAAGGCCACCAGCAGGGCCGCACCCACCACCATCAGCCACCAGAGCTCGCGGAAGTGGTCGTACTCGAGCAGCGGCAGCATGATCGCGAGCACCGCGACGCCGAGCAGCGCGGTGCCGACGAGGTCCAGCCGGCGCCGGATCGGGGTCCGGTCGGCGACCTGGCCCGGGTTCCGCCCGGGCAGCAACCGGGGTGCCAGCGCGAGTGCGATCAGGCCGATCGGCACGTTCACGTAGAAGATCCAGCGCCAGCCGTCCGGGCCGGCGAACACCGCGAGGATGATGCCGCCGACGATCGGCCCGACCGCCGTGGACAGCCCCACCGACGCGCCGTACATGCCGAACGCCCTGCCGCGCTCCTCGCCCCGGAACAGGTCCTGGATGATCCCGGAGTTCTGCGGGCCCAGCATGCCGGCGGTGAAACCCTGTACCAGCCGCGCCACGATCAGCAGCACCAGCGACGGCGCCGCCCCGCAGAGCGCACTGGTCAGCACGAAGCCGCCGAGCGCGATCATGAACATCCGGCGCCTGCCCAGCGCGTCGCCGAGGCGCCCGGCCGGCACCAGTGCCAGGCCGAACGCCAGCGTGTAGCCCGAGACCACCCACTGCACCCCGGATGCCGAGGCGCCGAGCGAGCGTTCGATGGACGGCAGCGCGACGGCCACGATGCTCACGTCCAGCAGGCCCATGAAGCCGGCGGCCAGGGTGACCCACAATGCGCGCCAGCGCAGGGGGTCCGGGCAGTACTCGTCCAGCTGCCCCACGTCCGGGGTGCCGGACGCCCCGGAGCGCTGGGTCTCGGTCACCTCAGGAGTGTGCGCCCCCGCCGGCCCCTTCCGCCCGCTGACCGGACGGCGCGGTGGCACTTGTCACGGCGTTGTCGTCGCGCCTGGTCTTGAGCAGGCTGGCCACCGTCGTGACCGCCAGCACGCCGACGATCACACCCAGCGAGACGAGGATGCCGATCTCGGGGACCGGCACCGGGTCACCGCCATTGAGGAACGGCAGGTCGTTGCTGTGCAGCGCCTCCAGCACCAGCTTGACGCCGATGAAGGCGAGGATCACGGACAGCCCGTAGGACAGGTACACCAGCCGCTTGAGCAGGGTGCCGAGCAGGAAGTACAGCTGGCGCAGGCCCATCAGCGCGAAGGCGTTCGCGGTGAAGACCAGGTAGGGCTCCTTGGTCAGCCCGAAGATCGCCGGGATGGAGTCGAGCGCGAACAGCAGGTCGGTCGTGCCGATCGCGGCCATCACCACGAGCATCGGGGTGACGAAGCGCTTGCCGTCGACCCGGACGACCGTGCGGGAGCCGTGGTACTCGTCGGTGACCGGCAGCGCGCGGCGCATCAGCCGCAACATGCCGTTCTCCTTGTACTCCTCGTCCGACTCGCCCTGGCCGCGCAGCAACCGGTACGCGGTGACGAGCAGCACCACGGCGAACAGGTAGAACACCCAGCTGAACGCCTCGATCGCGGCCGCACCGACCGCGATGAACGCGCCGCGCATGACCAGCGCGATCACGACGCCGACCAGCAGCACTCGGTGCTGGTGCTGCTCAGGCACCCGGAACGCGGTCATGATGATCACGAAGACGAAGAGGTTGTCCACCGAGAGCGAGTACTCGGTGAGGTAGCCGGCGAAGAACTCCCCTGCCGAGACGCCGCCGGAGAAGTACCAGATGCCCAGGCCGAACAGCACCGCCAGGGCGGCGTAGAACAGCACCCACCGGGCCGCCTCGGCGAACGAGACGCGGTGCGGGTGGCTATCGACGACGAACAGGTCGACCAGGATCACCGCGAGCAACGCGACGATCGTGGCGAACCAGAGCCAGGCGGGGACGTTCACGAGTACAGCCTCCGGGCGAGAGCAAAAGCGCATCGGTCATGGACCGAAGTCTCTCCCGCCCGTTTTCACAGGCCGATGACACCGGGCGCTCTGCCGCCGTGCTGACGATGTCACCGATTGAGGGATACTCCCCTAGGCACTTCCCAGTCTGGCCTAACCCATACGGCAAAGCCAGCAGGTGCCACCCTGACGTGAGAAAACGCACCCGGCGGTGGCCCGGCCGCGCTCAACGGTCCGCACCGAGCGTGCGGAAGCGGGCCATGCGGTTCGGCGTGGGCGCCGCACCGCCCAACGCGTGGAGCTCCTCGTCAATCATGGCGGCGACCCGGGCGGCGAACGCCCCGGGCTCGTCCGCCGCGTCCGGCAGCTCCGGGACCAGCCGGTCGACGGCGCCGGCCCGCAGCAGGTCCTGGCCGCGCACCCCCTGAGCCTCGGCGGCCTCGGCGGCACGGCCGGCGTCGCCGTACTGGATCATCGCGGCGCCTTCCGGCGGCAGTGGGCCGAGCCAGCCGTGCCGCGCGGCCAGCACGCGGTCGGCGGGCAGCAGCGCGAGCGCCGCGCCACCCGCGCCCTGGCCGAGCAGCACCGCGAGCGTCGGCACCGGCAGCGCCAGCAGGTCGGCCACGCAGCGGGCGATCTCGCCGGCCAGCGCGCCCTCCTCCGCCGCCGGGGTGAGCGCCGCGCCGGCCGTGTCGATGAGCGTGACCAGCGGCAACCCCAGCTCCCCTGCCAGCCGCATGCCGCGCCGCGCCGTCCGCAGCGCGCCGGGGCCGAGCGACGCCGCCCGCCGGTCCTGCCCGACCAGCACACAGGCCGAGGCGCCGAACCTGGCCATGGCCAGCAGCATCCCCTCGCCACGCTCGCCCGCGCCGGTGCCGGTGAGCGGCACGACGTCGGTGGCGGCGCGCAGCACCTCGCGGGCGCCGGGGCGGTCGGGCCGGCGGGAGCTCGTCACCGACTGCCAGGCGGTCGGCTCGGGGTCGGTCGGCTCCGGGTCGGTCGGCTCGGGGTCGGTCGGCTCGGGGTCGGCATGGGTTTGCGGGGCGACCGGCGGAACCGAGGTGCGCCGCGCCGGGGGCTCGTCGAGAAGGGCCAGCGCACGGCCGGCGACCTCGGCGAGGCGCGCGGTCGGGAGGACGGCGTCCACCACCCCGTGCGCGTGCAGGTGCTCCGCCGTCTGCACGCCGGCCGGGAACGGCTCACCGGTCAGTACCTCGGACACCTTCGGACCGAGGAAGCCGACCAGCGCGCCGGGCTCGGCGACCGTGAGGTGCCCGAGCGAGCCCCAGGACGCGAACACGCCGCCGGTGCTGGGGTGGCGCAGGTGCACCAGGTAGGGCAGGCCGGCGGCCTTGTGCGCGGTGATCGCGGCCGTGATCGACGCCATCCGCAGGAACGCCAGCGTGCCCTCCTGCATCCGCGTGCCGCCCGAGGCCGTGGAGGCCAGCAGCGGCAGCCGCTCGGCGGTGGCCCGCTCGACAGCGGCAACCAGCCGGTCGGCGGCGGCCGCCCCGATCGAACCGCCGAGGAAACCGAACTCGCCGCACAGCACCGCGACCGCGCGCCCACCGATCCGCCCCCGGCCGGTCAGCACGGCTTCGTCGACGCCGCTCCGGGCGCGGGCCGCGGCCAGGGTGGCGGCGTAGGCCGGGTCGGTGACCGCAGTCGGCGGCGTGTCCCAGGATCGGAAGGAGCCGGGGTCGAGCACGGTGGCGATCAGCCGCTCGGCGCTGACCGAGACGTGCCGGGGCGGGCCCGGGTCGGGTTCCGGCTGCGGGGGCACCGTGCGCGTCGGCATGCCAGAGCGTCGCACAACGTCGCTGGTCATGAAGCGGCCACCGCCCCGGCGACCGGCTGGCCGGCGGCGAGCTCGGCGCGCAGGGCGGGTCCGTGCTGGTCGAGCACCGGTGGCGCGGTGTGCCGGTGCCCGGGCCGCTCCCGCCCGTCGCCGTCGAAGAACCGCAGCGGCGGGCCGGGAAGGTTGATCCTCCCCAGGGTGGCGTGCTCGACGTCGATCACGAGCCCCTGGCTGGCGGTCTGCTCCCAGGCGTAGACCTCGTCGATCCCGCGCACCCGCCCGGCCGGCACACCCGCCCGGTCCAGGCGGCGCAACAGGGTATCGGGATCGTCCGCGGCGAAGGCGCCCTCCACGGCGGCGCGGACCAGGTCGGGGTGGCGCACCCGGTCGCCGTTGGTCCGCATCCCGTCGGCGTCGGCGGCCAGCCCGAACTCGGCACACAGCCGCCGCCACAGCCCCTCACTGCCGCAGGCGATCTGCACCGCGCCACCCCGGCAGCGGAACAGCCCGTACGGCGCGATGGACGGGTGGTGGTTGCCGCGCGCGTGGCCGGCCTGGCCCGCGACCGTCCACGCCGTGCCCTGGAACCCGTGCACCCCGACCACGGCGGCCAGCAGCGAGGTCCGGACGACGCCGCCCCGGCCGGTTCGGTCCCGCTCACGCAGCGCGGCGAGCACACCGTAGGCGCCGTACATGCCGGCCAGCAGGTCGGCGATCGGCACGCCGACCCGCTGCACGTCGTCGGGCCCGGCACCGGTGACCGCCATGAGCCCGGCCTCACCCTGCGCGATCTGGTCGTAGCCTGCGCGGCCGCCCTCCGGACCGTCGTGGCCGAACCCGGAGATCGACAGCACCACCAGCCGGGGGTTCAGCGCGCACAGCGTCGGGATGGCGAGCCCGAGGCGGTCGAGCACGCCGGTGCGGAAGTTCTCCACGAGCACGTCGGCGCGGCGGACCAGCGCGAGCAGGGTGGCCCGACCCTCGGCGGACTTCAGGTCCAGGGCCAGCGACTCCTTGTTCCGGTTGGCCGAGAGGAAGTAGGTCGACTCGGTCGCGCCCGGCTCCCCCACGAACGGCGGCCCCCAGCCCCGGGTGTCGTCGCCACCCAGCGGGGTCTCGATCTTGATCACCCGCGCGCCGAGGTCGCCGAGCATCATCGTGGCGTGCGGGCCGGCCAGCGCGCGGCTGAGGTCGGCGACGAGCAGGCCGCCGAGTGGCGCGGTCATGGGGTCCTCCCCCGATGAGACGGTGTGCACAACTACATATTGGACTAGTGGACTAGCCACTTAGACTGTAGGTCAACGGATTGTGAGCCGACAGACGGGAAAGGGGACCCTGCGGTGGCACCGCGCGAGACTTCCCGACGAACCCCCTCGCCCCTGCGGCCCGTCAGCCGCCCCCGGCTCTACGAGCAACTCGTCGAGCGGCTGCTCGACTACATGCACAGCGAGCGGCTGAAGGTGGGTGACCGGCTGCCCGCCGAGCGCGACCTGGCCACCCAGCTGGGCGTCAGCCGGGCCTCGATCAGCCAGGCACTGGTCGCGCTCGAGGTGCAGGGCGTGATCGACGTGCGGCACGGGGACGGCGCGGTGATCCTCGACGTGCCCGCGGAGCGGCAGGTGCTGGCCGCGCTGCGGGCCCGCCGCAGCCGACTGCGCGAGGTCATCGAGGCCCGCGAGGCCCTCGAGGTCAAGCTTGCCGCGCTCGCCGCCCGGCGCCGCACACCCGAGGACCTCGGCACGATCGACGACGCGCTGGCCGAGATGGCCGGCGAGGTCGCGCGGGGCGAGCGGGGCGCGTCCGGCGACGAGCACTTCCACGCCGCCGTCACCGCCGCCGCGCACTCCGGGCTGCTCGCCGACCTGATGACCGAGATCGCCGAGCTGGTCAGGGAGAGCCGGATCGAGTCACTCACCCAGCCCGGCCGGCCGGAGCAGTCCCTACTCGCGCACCGCAAGGTCGCCGACGCCATCCGGGACGGCGACGCGGAAGGGGCGGCCGCCGCCATGGCCGCCCACATCGCCGCCGTCTCCGACACGGCCCTACTCCGCGACCCCTGACACCCGCCGCCCGACTTGTCGCGCCCCACCGGCCCACTTGTCGCGGCCCCACCGCCCGACTTGTCGCGGCACATAGGCACGACAAGACCCACTTGTCACGACCAATTGCCACGACAAGTCGGACGACGTGCGCGACGCCTTCCTCGGCCAGCTCGATGGTCGCTCACTGGGCGGCGACCTAGTCCGCACCGCCACTCCGCATACCGCGCTGTCACTTCGCATACTCCGCAGGGTGTGCGAAGTGAGGGCACGCCGTGCGAAGTGCGCCTGGACGCCGTGCGAAGTGACAGCGCGGTATGCGAAGTGGCGACGCCAAGGCCGTGCGTGCCTCGACGTGCGCTGGCTGCGCACGCACCGGGATCGTGCGGCGAGTTCAATCTGACCGGCTCTGGATCGTGTATCTCACGCCGCTGAGGTTTGAACTCGACGGAGGAGGAGCTCACGCGCCTCCCGCCTGTCGTGG
>DATAYB010000404.1:0-1939 GCA_036272795.1 Pseudonocardia sp. | reverse complement strand
TAGCCTCCGGGCACAGCTCGCCGCCCCACGGTAAAAAGGTGATCGTGCCCGTGACAGCGTCCGCCGCGACAGGCCGGTCGCCCATCCTGAGCATCTACCGCACCAGGTCAGAGCCCCAGCACCAGCTCGATCGGCACTCCCATCCCGAGGCGATGCTGCTGTGGGCCGCGACGGCGACGGTCACCATGCACACCGCGATGCGCGACTGGCTGGTCCCACCGGGCTACGGCCTGTGGGTGCCGGCCCAGGTCGAACACAGCGAGACCACGTTGCAGGGCGGTGAGCTGTGCATCGTCCGTTTCACGCCGGCCCACTGCCCGATCTCCTGGCCCGAACCCACCGGCGTCTCGGTGGGACCGTTGCTGCGCGAGCTCCTGCTCCACCTGCACCGGACCGAAGCGGACGACCCGAGCCGCCGGCACGCCGAGGCACTGGTCTTCGACCTGCTGGCGCCCCTGCCGGTCAACGCCATCAACATCCACATGCCGGCCGACCCGAGAGTGCGGGCCATCGCCGAACAGCTCATCACCAGCCCCGCCGACCAGCGCGACCTCTCCGCCTGGGCGAGCGAGGTACACGCCGGAGTCCGCACCCTGTCCCGCCTGTTCCTGAGCGAGACCGGCATGACGTTCGCCCAGTGGCGCACCCACGTGCGCATCCGCGCCGCCGCCGACCACCTGGCCGGCGGCGCGTCCGTCAACGCCACTGCCCGAATGGTCGGCTACCGCAAACCCAGCGCGTTCATCGCCGCCTTCCACCGCGCCACGGGGCAGACACCCGGCACGTACATCCACGTGAACGGCGAACCCTCGCCGACAACACCACGATGAGCTCGGTGGAAGAGTCCGTCGAAGAAGCCACCGGTACGACCCGTCTGGCTGAGTCTGGTGCGGACTCACCCGTCTCAACCTGGCCAACGGCGCGGTTCGCGGCCACGATCTACGTGAATGGGCCAGGCCCAGCCGCCGACCGCCGCAGGGCACCGTCACAGTGCGCCGGTCGCGGCCTCAGCGTCGAGAGGAGTACGGCACATGCGGACGGTCAAGCTCGTCGGTCCCGGAACGTTGCAGCTGGTCGAGGTGGAGGTGCCCGAGCCGGGTCCCGGTGAGGTCAGAGTGAAGGTCGCCGGCGCTGGCCTGTGCCACTCCGACCTGCACGTCCTGGAGCTGGGTGACGCGTGGCCGTTCTTCGGCGGCACGGTGGGCCACGAGGGCGCCGGTTGGGTGGACGCGGTCGGCTCCGGGGTGACCGGGCTGGCCCAGGGCGACCCCGTCGTGGTGAACGTCATCTGGGCGTGCGGGCATTGCCGTCCCTGCCTCGAGGGCCGGGACAACGCCTGCCAGGTGAACGGGAGCCGCACCATGTTCCCGACCACGCCGGGCCTCGGGCCGGACGGTGCCATGGCCGAGTACATGCTGGCCCCGGCCCGCCAGCTGGAGCACCTCGGCGAGCTGGACCCGGTCGACGCCGGCCCGCTCGCGGACGCGGCGCTGACCCCGATGCACGCGATCAACTCCACGCGCGGCCGGCTCACCCCCGGCGCCACGGTCGTCCTGATCGGGATCGGCGGCCTGGGGCACCTCGGCCTGCAGATCGTCAAGGCGACCTCCGGCGCGCGGGTGATCGCCCTCGACAGTGACGCGGCGAAACTCGAGGTGGCAAGGCAGCACGGCGCGGACGTGGTCCTGGCCAGCGACGCCGCCGCCGCGCAGCGGATCCTCGACGAGACGGACGGCTACGGCGCGGACGTGGTCATCGACTTCGTCGGAGTACAGCCGACCGTCGACCTCGCCACGCAGGTGATCGGGCCGGAGGGGCTGATCCGGTTGGTCGGGCTCGGCGGCGGCCACTTCCCGTTCGCGGCCAACGTGGACAGCGTTACGGTGCCGTGGGGCGTCAACGCACAGCGTTCCTACGGCGGCACCCGGGCGGAGCTGCG
>DATAYB010000403.1:0-12544 GCA_036272795.1 Pseudonocardia sp. | reverse complement strand
CCTGCTGCTGTGCTCGATGCTGCCGACCAGCGAGTTCAAGTCCGGCACCAGCCCGTTCGTCACGATCTTCGACCGGATGGGCCTGACCTGGATGGGCGCGCTGATCCAGATCGTGCTCATCATCGCGGCGATGTCGAGCCTCAACTCCGGGCTCTACTCCACCGGCCGGGTGCTGCGCAGCCTGGGGATGTCGAAGCAGGCGCCGAACTTCACGCTGAAGATGAGCTCCTCCGGCGTGCCGTGGGCCGGCATCGTGATGACCTCCGTCGTCTACGTCATCGGCGCCGTGCTCAACGCCCTGGCCCCGGACGCGTTCGAGATCGCGCTGGAGTCCGCGTCGATCGCCATCGTCTTCACGTGGGCGACGATCTTCCTGTGCCAGCTGCGGCTGAGATCCCTGGTCAAACGCGGGGTGATCCCACCCAGCCCCTTCCCGATGCCCGGCCACCCCTACACCAGCATCATCGGGCTGGTCTTCCTCGCCTTCGTGATCGTGGGCATGGCCATCTCGGGCTGGCAGAGCAGCCCGTACTTCGGCCACAAGACGAACTTCCTGGTCGTGGTGTTCGGCATCCCGATCATCGCCATCGTGCTGGCCGTCGGCTGGAAGCTGGCCAAGCCGGGGGTCGTGTCCAACACCAGGGGACGGCTCAAGGCGGTCTGGTCGAACGACGGACCGACCTACGGATCCAAGATCGACGCGGATGACCTCGACCCGGCCAAGCCGGCGAGCGAAGGGAGCTGACCCCCGATGGCGAACACGGTGCGACGACTGCTTGCGACGACGCTGGCTGGCCTCACCCTCGCCACGCTGACGGCCTGCGGTGGCGGCTCGGGACCGAACGCCGCGCCGTCACCGGTGCCCGGCGCCACTCCGGGCGGACACCTGACCATTGCCATCCCGTTCGACGAGCCGGGCCTCGGGGTCAAGGACGGCACCAGCTATCGGGGCTTCGACGTGGACACCGCGACCTACGTGGCCAACGCGCTCGGCGTGCCGGACGCGAACATCACCTGGAAGGAAGCCAACGCCGACGACCGGGTGCAACTGCTGGTCAACGGCCAGGTGGACCTGGTGTTCTCCACGTTCTCGATCACCGATGCCCGCAAGCAGCAGGTCGACTTCGCCGGGCCGTACTTCACGGCCCACCAGGACCTGCTGGTGCGCCGCAACGAGGAGGAGATCACCGGGCCGGAGACGCTGAACGGCCGTGACCTGTGCACGGTGCCCGGCACGACGTCGGCCGACTACGTGGTCGCGCACTACAAGGGCCGGATCCAGCTCAAGGAGTTCCCCCGGTTCTCCGACTGCGTGCGGGCGCTGGCCAACAGCGAGGTCGACGCGGTGACCACCGATGACGTCATCCTGGCCGGCTACGCCGCGCAGCCGCAGTACCAGGGGCAGCTCAAGCTCATCGGCCAGGGCTTCACCGACGAGAGCTACGGGGTCGGCGTCAAGAAGGGCAACACCCAGCTGCGCGACCAGGTGAACGCGGCGTTGAAGCAGTACATCGCCGACGGCTCGTGGCAGCGGGCGCTGGAGACCACTGTGGCACCGTCCGGCTACAAGATCCCGAGCCCGCCGAGCCCGGGCACCGCCTGATCCGACGACGTCCCGAGCTCCCAGGCCCGCCACGGCGTGCGTGCCTGGGAGCCGTGGCCGGGGTCCACGGCGATGATCCGGCCGCCCGGCAGCGTGGTGACGGCGTGCTTGGCCTCGTGGTCGAGCACGGTCAGCCTGGCGATCTTGTCGCTGGTCCGGAAACGCTCCCGCTGCCAGTCGTAGGGCGAGTCGTGCCCGTGGATCTGGCTGAACGGCACCGTCGTGTCCAGCCAGCCGGGGAGCAGCTCTGTGCCGCTCGCGGCCCACACCGGGCCGACGCCGCCTGCGCGCCAGCTCCGGTTCAGCATCGTGCCGGCGCGGAACAACGCGTGGTCCCGGGCGCCGATCAGCGAGTTGATCGTCGCGGCGGCCTGCTCGGCGCTGCTCGGACATCCCAGCGTGGCGCGCCAGAACTCCGCGGTGAGCCCGGCATGGGTGATCAGGAAGCTCTCGGCGTCGGCGCGGACCCAGGTGGCGACCTGCATCCGCCCCTCCGTCCACCAGCGGAGCAGCGTCTGCCCGGCCTCGGCGCCGATCCGCTGCGGCCATTCGAACATGGGCTCGCGCAGGTACTGGGCCTCGTGGTTGCCGACCAGCTGGACCCAGTGCGCCGGCTGCTCGGTGAGGTAGCGGTCCACGAGCGCCACCACCTGGTCGGACTCCGGGCCTCGGTGCACGAGGTCCCCGACCTGGACCACCGTCAGGTCGTCGGGCAGGCGGCCGGTCGCCTCGTCCGCTCCGAGGCGGCGCAGCTCGGCGCGCAGCTCGGCGAGGTGGCCCGCGACGTCGCCGATCACCGCGACGCGGTGCGCCGGCTGCCGTGCCGGGACCGGTTGGCCGGGGACCGACACTAGAGCGCGGGCTCCGGGGAGGCCCACGACTCGGCGGGCACGAACTGCGAGACGTTGCCCATCCGGCGCTGCACCGTGGAGATCTCCCGGACGGCCTGGGCGATCACGCTGCGGTCGATCGAGGACATCCGGCTGATCGTGATCAGGTCGGACGGCCGGTCGCCGGACCGGTGCTGCATGAGCTGGTAGCGCAGCCGCAGCCGCTGCAGCACGCCGAACACCTCGATCAGCGTGCTGGCCTGCTCGTCCGGCAGCATCGCCGAGCCGGCGGCCGCCCGCAGCCGCTCGGTGGTCGGCAGCGCGGCGGAGCCGACGCTCAGCGCGGCCCACCGGCCGATGTTGACGATCGGCAGCAGCGCGTGCGTCTTGATGTCGAACCTGTCGGGCTGGCGGGACAGCAGTGTCCGCATCGGCCGCAGCTTGGCGCGCTTGGACAGCGACTCCACCAGCAGCAGCCGCATGGTGCCCGGATGCCGGCGCAGGTCACTGAACACCTGGGTGACCGCCGGCAGCCCCGGGTCACCGTGGATCGGCCGCCCGTCCACCAGCAGCGAGGTCATCATCGCCCCGTTGTGCTCGGCCGGTGCGGCGAGCCACTGCAGGCCGGCCTCGCGCCAGTCGTCGTTGGTCCGCGCGAACAGGGCGTGCCGGGCGGTCGCGCCGTTCTGGTCGCCGCTCAGCCCCGCGCGCGCCAGCACGTCGTAGACCTCGCCGAACGCCACCCGGTACCGGGCGATCTCCTCGGTGGGCAGGTGGTCGTCGAACGCAGCCGCCGAGTCGACGTCCGAGCTCAGCACCGCCTCCCGCCGCCCGTTGCTGCCCAGCGAGAGCCAGGTGAAGGCGTCCACGGACAGCTCCGGGTGCGCGGCGAACACGAAGCCGATCGCCCGCCGGACCAGCGTGTCCACCACTGCCGAGTACACCGCGATGACCCGCCCCGAGGCCAGCCCGCGCGAGAGCAGGTCACCCAGCATGTCCGGGATGCCGGCGGCGTGGGACGCCAGGTCCTCGACAGAGCTGGCGCGGCGCAGCTGCTCGTGCAGCGAGACGCCGGCGGTGGTCGGGGAGACGGCGAAGTCACGAGGGCAGATCACCCCGCGCACCTCGCCGGCGCGGTCGGTGACCAGCAGGAACTCCGCGCCCCGGTCGAGCAGCAGCAGCATCGCCTCGGCGGCGGAGTCGCCCAGCACGACCGTGGGCACCGAGGTGTCCATCACCGTCTCCGCCGGCGAGCTGGGCGACTGCCCGCCGACCAGCACCTTCGCCCGCAGCACCGAGTCGGTGACCACCCCGAACCGCCCCGGCCCGAGGCGGATCACGGCACAGGGCGCGCACCGGTCGGTGATCAGCCTGGCCACCTCGGCGATCGGCGTGCTCGGGTCGACAACGAGGGGCGGCTGGACGATCAGGTCGTCGACCAGGCTGTACGTCGGGGCGGCCGGCACCATGCGGCGGGCCGACGACACCATGCCGGCCAGGAAGCGCGCGCCCCGGCTCGAGGTGAACACGGGCGCGGCCAGCCCCGCGGGGATGCGCGCCACCTCGACCGCGCCGTTGGCGATCGCGCGCGGCCCGATCGACGCCTCCGTCAGCATCGCGGAGAAGCCGAACACGCCGCCCGGTGTGACGATCTCGTCCGGCCCCTCGGCACGGCTGCCCGCGTCGTTCCACAGGTGCACCTGGCCGTCGAGCACCACAAAGACCTCGACGCTCGGGTTGCGGAACGCGTCCAGGATGAGCTCCCCGTCGGCGAACTTGTCGACCCGTGAGCCCTGCGCAATGCCCTCCAGCGCACTCGGCCCGAGTGAGTCGAAGGGCGGGTGCTCGGCCAGAAAGGCCCCAAGGTCGGCCGCGTCCACGCCTGACATGCTGCCACAACACCCCGCCCACCCCCGGATGGCCGAACAGCTTGCGGGGCCCCGCCGGCACCGGGCGGTAGCATCGAGTGGTCTTCTCGAGTCGGCGGTCACCGGGGCCACCCGAAGCTCAGGTAGGTGGTCATGGAGCACCTGCGCGACCTGTTCCATGAGCTGGTCCGCTTCGAGACCGAGCTGTGGAATGCGCTGGACGCCCGGCTGCGCACCGACTTCGACCTGCCGATGACCTGGTTCGAGCCGATGCGGGTCATCGCAGGCCGGCCGGCCTGCCGGGTGTTCGACATCGCCGAGGAGCTGTCGATCACTGTCGGCGGCACGAGCAAGCTCGTCGACCGCATCGAGGCCGCCGGCCACTGCGTCCGGCGCGCCAACCCCGACGACCGGCGCTCGTCCATCATCGAGCTCACCCCCGGCGGGAGGCGGCTGCTCGCCGAGGCCGGTGAGGCATTCGAGGGCGAGCTGCGGACGCGGATCGGGGCGGCGGTGCCGGGTCGCTCGCTCGAGCAGTTCTATACGACCCTCATCGGGCTGCGCGGCGCGAACGCCCGGGGCGGCGAAACGCGCACCAGCGCCTGACCTACGGGACAGGTGTGAGTGCCGGGGGTTGCCAGCCGCCGATGATCGCGGCGTCGTGCGGTGCGTAGAGGCGCATGGCCAGGCTGAACGTCCCGCTCACGGGGATCGTCAGCCAGTTGCCGGCCGGCACCTCGGGTCCGGGCCGGGCGTTGCGCAGCACGATCTCGACCGCGCCGTCGGGACCTGGCACGACCGAGATCTGGTGGCCGACGGCGAACCGGTTGGCCGGGTTGGCGATGAAGTAGTGGTCGGTGTCGTAGGCGCTGACCGACCAGAACGCGTCGACCGGCGGCAGTTGGCCGGGCTCGAACCGGATCCGATACTCGCGCGGAGCGCGGTCGCTGCCGGCGTCGAGATGGTCAAGGAACGGGTAGAGGGTGTCCTCGGGCAGGCTGGCACCGAACAACACCCTGGCGGTGTTGGCGCGCAGGGCGTAGTCGGTGCCGTAGGCGCCGAGGTTGGGCGCCACCGTCCACCCATGCTCCGTTCTCGCGCTCGGGTTGGTATATCCGGCGATCCGGTGCTGCCCGTCCTCGACGGCGGCATCGAGCAGCGCGGCGTCGAGGTGGTCGATTGTGCCGCCGGCGGTGATGCCGATGGAGGCGAACCGCCCGAGTGCCCCGGCATCGACGGCCGGGCCGGGGTTCGCTGCCATCAGCGCGGTCATCCGGCTGAAGAACGTGCGCCCGTCCATCGCGTCGACCTGCTTCAACGGTGGTGCGGACTTGCCAGGTGCCGGCGGGGCGGCGTTCGCCGGCAGGTGCGTGGCATCGGGCCTCGCTCGCCAGCTGCTCAACGGCATCAGCTTCGTCTGCGCCTGCAGGGCCCGGGCGCGGTCCAGGTCGGCGGCGCCCGTGTACTCGATCCGGTTGGCCAGGAAGGCGGTGCCGGTGGGCATGGCCAGCTGGGTGAGCTCGTCGGCAGCGTGCCCGTCCAGCCCGGGCCGGTGATGACGTAGCCGAACGGTGGCGCGACGCGGCCCGCCGCGACCTGCGGGCGAACACTGCTCGGGTTGTGCACGGTGTTCGTCCACGCGTCCACCACCTGCGTGATCCAGAACCGGCGGCCGTCCACCGCGGGCATCTGGACCACGATCGGCTCGGGCCGCAGGTCCAGCCAGCCCAGTGCGAACAGCGTGTCGACCTGGGGCGAGACGATGGTGCGAGAGCCGGCGTCGTTGGGCGAGCTGTTGCGGAGGAGCTGGTTGATCGGCGAGGTTGCCCGGGTGACATCCGCCAGCACCAGCGAGTACCCGTACACGTAGGCATCGGTCGCTATCGATTTCATCTCGGCACCTCCGGCCGCGTTCGGAGTGGTCGGCGTGATGGGCGCGGTCGGCGCGGTCGGCGCCGTCGTGCGGGTGCTCGGCGAGCTCGTCCCGGAGCCGCAGGCCGCCAGACCGAGACCGGCTGCCAGCGCGGCACCTGCCCCCAACACCGCCCGGCGCGACACACCCCGACCGGCCTCGCCTCGTACCACCACTCCTCCTCCGCATCCGCCCAAATTCCGAGTAAGTAGATTCCTTAGAATCAACATATCAAAGGTGAGCGGCCCCAACCTCAGAAGCGGTAGTGACGCAAGTGGACTCGTTGAGTGAGCCGAGGTCGGCCCGCGCCCGCAACAGGCGGCGCGAAGCTCCGGACCCGTGATCACCAGGACGCCAGGGTCATTCGATCATGACCGGAACAGCCCTGCCGTCCTGATGATCACTGATCGGCGCGGCGGCTGCGCGGAAGTGTGTGCCGGGTCGGCCCGCGGCGTGGAGCGAGGCCGCCCAGACGCAGCACCTATCCGCGTCACAGGGTCGCGCCGCCCCGCCGAGTCGCGCCAACCCGGCGTTCAACTCGTCGCGGGAAATAGACGCGACAAGTCGGACTTGTCGCGTCAATTAGCCACGACAAAGGGGCAGGTGCGGCGGTGCGTTCAGAGGCGGCCCCGGGAGGGCCGCGGCTAGTTCTGGGCGAGGTCGGCGAAGCGGCTGTAGTGGAGTTGGTGGGCGACGGTGATGGTGCTGGTGGGGCCGTTTCGGTGTTTGGCCAGGATCAGGTCGGCCTCACCGGCGCGGGGGTCGTCGCGTTCGAAGGCGTCGGGGCGGTGCAGCAGGATGACCATGTCGGCGTCCTGCTCGATGGAGCCGGACTCACGCAGGTCGGAGATCATGGGTCGCTTGTCGGTGCGCTGCTCGGGGCCACGGTTGAGCTGGCTGATCGCCACGACCGGGATCTCGAGCTCCTTGGCCAGCAGCTTGATCTGGCGGGAGAACTCCGAGACCTCCTGCTGGCGCGACTCGACCTTGCGGCCTGAGGACATCAGCTGCAGGTAGTCCAGGATCAGCAGCTTGAGGTCGTGGCGCTGTTTGAGGCGCCGCGCCTTGGCGCGGATCTCCATCATCGTGAGGTTCGGCGAGTCGTCGATGAACAGCGGGGCCTCGCTGATCTCGCTCATCCGCCGGGCCATCCGGGTCCAGTCGTCGTCGCTCATCCTCCCCGCCCGCATGTCGGTCAGGCGGATGCGTGCCTCGGCTGAGAGCAGCCGCATCACGATCTCGTTGCGCCCCATTTCCAGGGACATGAAGGCACTGGTCATGCCGTGTTTGACCGAGCAGGAGCGGGCGAAGTCCAGCCCGAGGGTCGACTTGCCGAGACCGGGTCGGGCCGCGACCACGATCATCTGGCCCGGGTGCAGCCCGTTGGTGCACGCGTCCAGGTCGACGAAGCCCGTCGGCACCCCCAGCGACACCCCGCCTCGGGACGCGATCGCGTCGATCTCGTCCATCGTGGGCTGCAGCAGCTCTTCGAGGGGGACGTAGTCCTCGCTGGTGCGCCGCTCGGTGACGTCGTAGATGGCCGCCTGGGCGCGGTCGACCACCTCGTCGACCTGGGCGCCGTCCGCGCCGTGGTAGCCCAGCTGCACGATCCTGGTGCCGGCCTCGACCAGGCGCCGCAGGATGGCCTTCTCCGCCACGATCTCGGCGTAGTACGAGGCGTTCGCCGCGGTGGGCACCGTGGCGATCAGCGTGTGCAGGTACGGCGCGCCACCGAGGCGGACCAGGTCACCCCGCCGCTCGAGCTCCGCCGAGATCGTCACCGGGTCGGCCGGCTCTCCCCGGGTGTACAGGTCGAGGATGCAGTCGTAGACCGTCTGGTGCGCCGGGCGGTAGAAGTCGTCCGGGGACAGCACCTCCACCACGTCTGCGATGGCGTCCTTGCTCAGCAGCATGCCGCCCAGCACCGACTGCTCGGCCATCAGGTCCTGCGGCGGCTGACGGTCGAACTCCGGAGGCGGCTCATCGGCCGGCCGGACATGACGAGGCCGACCCACAGGCCGTTCGTCGGGTACCGCCATCGCGCTGCCTTCCTCCCCCGAGATCGTTCTACCTGCCACCCCTGACAGAACGCGCCGCGCTCCGTCGGGCAGGTGTTCGCCGGCCGGGCTCGGCACACATCCGGTCCGGAGCAGGCAGGTTAGGGCGATATCAGCTGAGTAACCAAAACGCTCTGTTGACAGGCCTGTTGATCACCTGGGGACAACTCGGACAGCTCCCGCACAGATCGCCCCCCAGCTGTGGACAACCGGGGGATAACTCGCGCTATATCAGCGGTTTTCGCAGCTCACGCTGGTTACGGCCGATGGGGACAAGTCACTCGAAATTACCCCGGCGTGTCGACCAGAAATCGTTCTCCGGGCGTGTTGAGAGTCTCTCAGACCCTCAACCAACACCCCAGCCTCAGGGTTCGCCAACTACCCAGAGTTACAGACATGGCAGTGCCCCCGTCGCCGGAACCGGCAACGGGGGCACTGGAAAGAGCTATCGAACGGGCCGGAGCCCGGCCGGGGTGGACAGCCTGGAGCGGCCGTCAGCCGCCGGCGGTCACCTCGACGGAGATCTGCGCGGTGACCTCGGGGTGGAGACGGATCGACACGGTGTGCTTGCCGACCGTCTTGATCTGGGTGTCGAGCGCGACCGCGCGACGGTCGAGCTGCGGGCCACCGGCGGCACGCACTGCACCGACCACGTCGGCCGGCGTGACCGAACCGAACAGCCGGCCGCTGTCCGAGGCGGCCCGGGCGGCCAGCTTGATCGAGGACAGCCCCTTCAGGCTGGCCGCGACCTCCTTGGCGTGCCCGAGGTCGCGGATCTGGCGGACCTCGCGGCCCTTGCGGATCGCGGCGACCTGCTTCTCGGCCCCCTTGGTGGCCGGGATGGCCAGCTGGCGGGGCAGCAGGTAGTTACGGCCGTAGCCGTCTTTGACCTCGACGATGTCGCCGGGCGCACCCAGGTTCGACACGTCGGCGGTGAGGATCAGCTTCACTGGGATCTCCTAGCGGGCCGTCGAGGTGTACGGCAGCAGCGCCACCTCACGGGCGTTCTTCACCGCGACCGCGACATCGCGCTGGTGCTGACGGCAGTTGCCGCTGACCCGGCGGGCCCGGATCTTGCCCCGGTCGGAGATGAACTTCCGCAGCAGACCGGTGTCCTTGTAGTCGATCGACTGGTGCTTGTCCTTGCAGAACGCGCAAACCTTCTTTTTCGGCTTGCGCAGAACGGGCTTGGCCATGGTGCATTACTCCAAGATTTGGTTAATCAGTCCGTATCGGCGATCGGCGTCTGGTGGGCAGGTCAGAACGGGGGCTCGTCGTCGCCGCCGCCACCACCGCTACCGGCGGCGGGGGCCGAACCCCACGGGTCGTCAGCAGGGCCGCCGGCGCTACCGCCGCCGCCGAACCCGCCGCCGCCGCTACCGCGGCTGACCTTGTTCACCTTCGCCGTGGCGTAGCGCAGCGACGGGCCGACTTCCTCGACCTCCAGCTCCACCACGGTGCGCTTCTCGCCCTCGCGGGTCTCGTAAGAACGCTGCTTGAGCCGGCCGGACACAATCACCCGGGAACCCCTGGTCAGGGTCTCGGCCACGTTCTCCGCCGCCTGGCGCCAGATGTTGCAGCGCATGAACAGCGCCTCGCCGTCCTTCCACTCACCGCTCTGCCGGTCGAACTGGCGCGGGGTGGAGGCCACGGTGAAGTTCGCCACCGCGGCGCCGGACGGGGTGAAGCGCAGCTCCGGGTCGGCCGTCAGGTTGCCGACCACAGTGATGATCGTGTCGCCTGCCATCGTCGGACCCCTGTCCTCAGTCGGTGGGGGCGTCGGCCGGAGCAGCCGGCTCGGCGGGCGCAGCCGGAGCCGGAGCAGCCGGCGCTGCCGGGGCAGCGGAGGCCGGGGCAGCGGGAGCCGCCGAGGCGACCGCGCTGGCACCGGCAGCGGCGGACGGCGCGGTGGCCGGAGCGGCCGCGACGTTGGCGGGGCCACCGGGCGCGGCGGTACGGGCGGCGGCGGCGGTCTGACGCTTGCGCGCCTCGACCCGCATCACCTTGGTACGCAGCACCGACTCGTTCAGCCCGAGCTGACGGTCCAGCTCGGCAACCGTGGACGGCTCGCAGGTGACGTCGAGCACCGCGTAGATGCCCTCGGAGTGCTTCAAGATTTCGTAGGACATCCGGCGCTTGCCCCAGACGTCGACCTTCTCCACCGTGCCGCCGTCGTTGCGGATTACCCGCAGGAACGTCTCCAGCGACGGGGTGATGGTGCGCTCGTCAAGATTGGGGTCGAGGATGACCATGAGCTCGTAATGACGCATGAGAACCACAAACCTCCTATGGACTCTAAGGCGGCCGCGGTCCGTCCGCGGCAGGAGGGTCTCACTCGGCGCCGACAATTTCCGCAGGCGCCTGCCCATACAGGTTAGCAACCGTCTCGCCCGCCCCTACCGGGCGGCCCCGGCGGCGCTGCGTAGGCTTGGTTGCCATGCGTATCGGGGCTCACGTTCGATCCGACAGCGACCCACTCGGCTCGGCCGACGAATGCGGCGCGGACGCACTGCAGTTCTTCCTCTCCGACCCACAGGGCTGGAAGAAACCACCGGCCCACCCGATGGCCGAGCAGCTGCGGACCAGCGACAAGACGGTCTTCGTGCACTCGCCGTACGTGATCAACCTGGCTTCCACGAACAACCGGATCCGGATCCCGTCCCGGAAGCTGGTGCAGCAGCACGCCGAGGGGGCCGCCTCGGTCGGCGCGGTCGGGCTCGTGGTGCACGGCGGCCACGTCACGGCAGGCGAGGACCCTGAGGTCGGCGTCGACAACTGGCGCAAGTTCTTCAAGCGGCAGGCCGAAGAAAGCGCTACGGGTGGCTTCGCGGTGCCGATCCTGATCGAGAACACCGCGGGCGGCGACAACGCGATGGCGCGGCGGTTCGACGCGCTGGCCCGGCTGTGGGACGCCGTCGGTGAGTTCGACGCCGGGTTCTGCCTGGACACCTGCCACGCCTTCGCCGGCGGCGAGGACCTCGTCGACGTGGTCGACCGCGCCAAGGCGATCACCGGCCGGATCGACCTGGTGCACCTGAACAACTCACGCGACGAGTTCAACTCCGCGCGCGACCGGCACGCCAACATCGCCGGCGGCACCATCGACCCGGACCAGCTGGTTGCGGTGTGCGCGGCGGCCGGCGCCCCGGTCGTGGTCGAGACGCCGGCCGAGGGGCAGGCCAGCGACATCGCGTTCCTGCGCGAGCGGCTGGGATGACAGCGGCCGACGAGACCGCACCGCCACCGGCCTCCACCACCCGCCCGGGCACCCGGCTGGGCGGGTTCGCGCTGAGCGTCCTGGTGGCCCTCACCGCGCTCACCATGCTGCTGGGCTACGCGAACAAGACCCGCTGCGTCGGCCCGGAGTTCGACAAGGTCGGCCGCTCCGCCCCGGACTACGAGGTCCGCCAGAACCGGGACCTCTGCTACACCGACATCCAGCACCTGTGGCTGGGCAGGGACATCAACGAGCACCTGTTCCCGTACCTGCACGGCGGCATCACCCCGACCGGCCAGCTGACCGGTGGCACCGTGGAGTACCCGGTGCTCACCGGCGTGCTGATGTGGCTCGGCGCGCTGCCGGCGCACACTGACGGCGAGTTCCTGCGCTACAGCGCGCTGTTGCTGGCGCCGTTCGGGCTGCTCGTCGGGTGGCTGCTCGGCCGGCTGTCCGGGTGGCGCGCGCTGATCTGGGCGATCGGGCCACCGCTGCTGCTCTACGCGTTCCACAACTGGGACCTGCCGGCGGTGGCGTGCGCGGTCGCCGCGGTGGCCGTGCTGCATGCGCGTGGCGGACCGGTCGACCGTGCGGAACTGGTGCGCCGGGGCACCTGGGCCGGTGTGCTGCTCGGGCTCGGCTTCGCGCTCAAGCTGTACCCGGGGGCGTTCGTGCTGCCGCTCGCCCTCTACGTGCTGACCGGCGGCCCACTCGGCGGCGGCGGGGGCTCTGCCGGCGGCGGAGCACGGCGGAAGCTGGACTGGGCCGGCGCGCTGCGGGTGGTGGCGGCGAGCGCGGGTACCGCGATCCTGGTCAACCTGCCGTTCGCGCTGTTGGGCTACCGCGGCTGGCGGGCGTCGTTCACGTTCCAGGAGCTGCGCAAGGTCGACATGACGACCAACTCCATCTGGTACTGGGGCTTCCGGCCGTACTCCGAGCCGAGGGACGTGCCCTTCCAGGCGCTCGTGGACTGGCTGTCCCCGACGTTGGTGCTGCTGTCCTTCGCGCTCGCCGCCGGCCTCGGCTGGTACCGCTACCGGACCGGCCGGTCGGTCGG
>DATAYB010000402.1:0-29324 GCA_036272795.1 Pseudonocardia sp. | reverse complement strand
CCGACCCGGTCATCGGGCTGCTGATCACCGCGGCGATCCTGCTGGTGCTGCGCGACGCCGCCCGGGAGGTGTTCCGCCGGCTGATGGACGCCGTCGACCCGGCCGACGTGGCGCTTGCCGAGCGGACCGCGACCACTACCGACGGCGTGCTGGCGGCCGGGCAGGTCAGGATGCGCTGGATCGGGCACACCCTGCGGGCCGAGCTCGCGGTGGCCGTCGACGGGGAGCTCACCGTGGCGCAGGCCCACCGCATCGCCCACGACGTCGAGCACCGGCTCGTGCACGCCGTACCGCGCCTCACCGCCGCCGTCGTGCACACCGAGCCGGCCACCGATGCCGGCCGCGCGCACGACACCCTCGCCCACCACCGCATGGCGCACCACTAGCTCCCTTGGGCCAGCTCAGCGGTCGAAGTCGCTCGGCGGGCGGGCGGTCGACTCCACGGACTCCCACTGGCTCGGGGGCGGCAGCGCGTCACGCAGCAGGGGGTCGAGCGCCAGGAGGTCACGCGACTGGTCGAGCTCGGGAGGGCCGGCCAGGCAGGAGTCGTCCATGGGCCAGCTGGCGCGCTCGTCGGCGAAGAGGCTGAAGAGCTTCTCCCCGATCGCCGCGCCCAGCACCATCCCGAGGGGGACCAGTACCACCACGCCGACAAAGACCAGGGCAATCCATGTCCACGGCTGAGTCATAACGCCTGTCACATCTCGTCGCTGGGAACTCTCAAGGGGTCGACGAGGCCCCTGCGCAGCGCAGGTGAGGTTCGTCGAGATCAAGGTCGAGGACCGTCCGGAGCCGGCAGCGCCGGAATTCCGCCGTCGGCACCGCGCCTGGCGCAGCCCGGCACGAGGTCCGACGCGGGGCGGACCGTGCGGGTCCACGCCGCCACGGCCTTTCCGCGCCCGCAGACGCCCTTCGGGTCGTCAGGGATCGACCCGGGAACGGCGCGGCTCAGCTGCGCGCGACACCCAGCGTGACCAGCAGTGCTCTACCCGAGATGGTCAGGGGCGGCGCGCTCCACGCCGTACCCGGACGTCCCCGGGACAGGCCGGACGCCGTCGGCGAGTCGGTGTCGTGCGCCGTCTGCCACACGGCGGGGGCGGCGCGCAGGTTCGAGGACGAGGAGAGCTGCTCGGCGGCGACGACGTGGCAGAGCGAGCCGCGACGGTGGTGCCCGGGGCCGTGATCGGTACTGGTCAGGACGGCGGAGGCCAGGTCCGAGTCCGAGTGGGGGTGCACCCCGCAGTGGCCCAGCTGGGTCACGAGCATGAGCAGCAGCAGAACGGCGGACACGCCAGCCAGGCGTGCCGCGCGCGGCTTGACCCCATCGTTCGCACTGCTCACAACGCTGCGACGGTAGCAGTACGCCAACGGGCGCCCACCAGGCTCCACCCCTCGCACGATCGGGGGCGATCCCTGGCCGATAGCACTGACCCGATCGCTTGACGCAACCACGAGGTTGCAATAATGTAGCAACCAGATAGTTGCTACCTACTGGAGGCAGACATGGCATTCCCCGATCGGATCGAGCGGGTCGTCGAGATCGCCCACCCGCCGGCCAAGGTCTGGGCCGCGCTCACCTCGGCCGAGGGCCTGGGCACCTGGTTCGGCAACCAGGCGACGATCGACCTGCGCCCCGGCGGGTCCGCCCAGATGAAGTGGGACAACGGGCACACCGCCGACATGCGGGTCCAGCGGGTCGAGGAGCCGACGGTGTTCGGGTACACCTGGCACATCTTCGGCCTCCCCGAGAACGACCCGCGCCGCACCTACGTCGAGTTCACCCTGGAGCCGGTCGGCGCCGGCACGCGGCTAACTGT
The DNA here is from genome assembly GCA_036272795.1 of Pseudonocardia sp. Taxonomy (GTDB): domain Bacteria; phylum Actinomycetota; class Actinomycetes; order Mycobacteriales; family Pseudonocardiaceae; genus Pseudonocardia. Next base: position 27,507 of record DATAYB010000402.1, on the reverse strand, counting down.
GGTCGAGACCGGCTTCGCGCAGCTGGCCGACGACGACCACCGCACGGCCTTCGACGGCAACGTCCGGGGCTGGGCGAGCGAGCTGGGTGAGCTGGTCGACTACCTCGACGCCGCCTGACCTCAATGTCGCCCGACGCCGGTCCGCCTGACATCGAGGCGGTCGCCGAACAGGTCTTCGCCGCGCTGGCCGACCCGACGAGGCGCGCCATGCTCGCCGCGCTGGCCTCGAGCGGGCCGGCCACCGCAACCGACCTGGCCAACCGCCTGCCGATCACCCGCCAGGCCATCGCCAAACACCTCGCCCTGCTCGCGGAGGCAGGCCTGGTGACCGCCGAGCCCGGCGAGCGGCGCCGCGTGCGCTACCGGCTCCGCTCCGCCCCCATGCAGGTCGCACAGCAGTTCCTGGCCGCGCTCGCCCGCGACTGGGACAGCCCACTGGACGCACTGCACAAGTACCTCGCCAACGAGCCAGAAACCTGAACCGAACCCTTGAGCCCAACACCGAGGGGCTCACCGAACCAGGAGCGAGTCATGAGCAACCACGTCATCAACACCGGCACCCCCGGGGTCGTCGACCGCGCCACCTGGCAGGCCGAGCTGGACGCACTGCGGGTCCGCGAGAAGGCCCACACCCGTGCCGGTGACGCGATCGCGGCGGCCCGCAGGAGGCTGCCCATGGTGGAGGTCGACGCCGGCATCACGGTGGTCGGCGCGGACGGCCCGGTCACGTTGCTGGACGTGTTCGAGGGCCGTCGGCAGCTGATCGCGTACTTCCACATGTGGCGCGACGGCCGCTCGGCCGCCGAGCAGTGCGAGGGCTGCACATTCTTCAACGGGCAGGTCCGCGAGCTGTCCTACCTGCACTCCCGCGACGCCACCTATGCCACCTTCTGCGCGGGCACGTACGAGGAGAGCGTCCGCTACCGCGACTTCATGGGCTGGGACGTGCCCTGGTACTCGGCGCGGGAGTCCGCCGACGCCCTGCTCGCCGGGCGGGTCTTCGCCGGGTTGATGTGCTACCTGCGCGACGGCGACCGGGTCTTCGAGACCTACTCGACCACGTGGCGCGGCTTCGAGGTGATGGCCCCGACCTACGGCCTGCTCGACATGACCGTGTTCGGCCGGCAGGAGGCGTGGGAGGACTCGCCCGCCGGTTGGCCACAGCGGACCGAGGGCGCCCACCCGTTCCGCGAGGACGCTCGCCCCACCGCCCAGTGGTCCCGCGTGGCGGCCGGCCGCTCCGACGACCTCCACTGAGCGGCGCGGGTCAGGGCACGAGCACGAGGCGGCCGCCGACCTGGCCGCCCTCGATCCGGCGGTGCGCCTCGGCGGCCTCGGCCAGCGGCAGGGTGTGGAGACGGACGTCGACCAGTCCCTCGCCGACGGCGCGCAGGGCGGCCTCGGCGGCGGGGCGGGCCAGCTCCGGGTGCGCCGGGAGGAAGGTGCCGATCGAGAAGCCGAGCACGCCGATGCTGCGATGCCAGACAGTGTTGGTCGGCACGGTGTGCGACCAGTCGCCGCTCGCGTTGCCCACCAGCAGCATCCGGCCCATCGGAGCCATCACGGCGAGGCTGTCCGTGCGCAGCTGGCCGCCGACCGCGTCGACCACCACGTCGAACCGCCGCTCGCCGACGGCCTCGACCAGTTCCTCACCGACCACCACCTCGTCGTAGGGCAGGGCCGAGGCCCGCGCGGCGGCCAGCGAGGCGCGGCGCACCGTGCCGACCACACCCGCGGCGCCGAGTGTGCGCGCCATGCCGGGGAAGGTGGCGGCCAGCCCACCCAGCGCCCCGTGTACCAGCACCCATTCACCGGCCGCCAGGTGCGCGGCGCGGGTGAGGGCCAGGTACGCGGTAGCGGCGTTGGGCACGGCGGCGACCGCGAGTGCCGGGTCGACGCCGGTGCCGTCCAGGCTGGCGACGAGCGCGGCGTCCACCACCGCGACCGAGGCGTAGCCGCCCTCCGGCCCCGTGGTCACGGTGACCACCGGCTCGCCGACCCGTAGGTCCCGCACCCCGTCGCCCAGTGCACGGACGGTACCCGCGACCTCAAGGCCGGGCACGAACGGCGGCTGAGGCAGGCCAGCGCGGTCCCGGTACAGGCCCTGACGGAGGAAGGCGTCGACCAGGCCGACGGCGGTGTGGCTGACGTCGATGGCCACCTGGCCGGGTCCGGGCGCCGGATCCGGCAGCTCGGTGAGCTCGAGGACCTCGGGGTCTCCGAAACGAGTGACGACGGCTGCGTGCATGGCCTGACTCCCCGCGCTGGACTTATAACGCAATCTGATTGCGTTACCTTGCCGCGACCAGCCCGGTAACGCAACCTGCGAGCGTTATAGTGAGCGGATGCACAGCCGCGCCCGCTCGGAGGAGGCGAAGCTCCGCCGCGCCGAGGACCTGCTGGCCGCGGCCCGGAGTCTGGCGGCCGAGCTCGGCGGGGTCCGGCACATCACGCTCGCGGCCGTCACCCAGGCCGCCGGCCTGCACCCCTCCGCCGTCCGGCGCTACTTCGCCAGCAAGGAGGAGCTGCTGCTCGAGCTCGCCGAGCGCGGCTGGCAGGAGTGGCGCGACGCGCTCACCGCGTACCTGGCCGCCGCGCGTCACCTCACCCCGCCCGAGACGGCCGCCGCCGTGGCCACCACCCTCGCGGGGCTGCCGCTGCTGTGCGACCTGCTCACGCACGTACCGCTCAGTCTGGAGGGCGAGGTCGACCTCGAGCGGGCGCGCCGCTACAAGACGAACGCGTTCGCGGCCTACGACACGATCATCGACACGCTGGCGACCACCGGCACGATGACGCCCTCGCAGCTGCACGACCTCGTCGCCACCGCACTCGGCGTGACCGCCAACCTCTGGCAGCTCGCCCACCCGACACCCACGCTCGCGCGGCTCTACGCCCAGGAAACCCGGTGGGCCCACGCCGCCCTCGACTTCGAACCCCGCCTGACCCGCCTCCTGCAAGCCACCGCCACGGGCCTGACGACGCCACAACCCTGAGGCTCCCCGTCCCACCCCTCGCCGAGTTCAACCACAGCAGCCCTCGACCGGCCGTCGACGAGGTGCCGTTCCACCTGCTGCTCGAGGGCGAGTGCACGCCGCTGGCGCACGGCAACACGATCGAACTGGCCGCAGGGGACGTCGTGCTGCTGACGCGCGGGCCGGCGGGCGCGACTGGACGCTCGCCGCGCTGGCCAGGATCGCCACGGTGTCGCACGCCACTCCAAACTATGTAATGCGTACGATTTACTGACCGACGCCGGCAGCCTCCGCGCCGAGCCGGGCCACGTCCGCGATCAGCGCGTCGAACGGCTCCCGCGACCGGACGGCCCTGGACACGATCAGCGCGCCCTCCAGGCCGGCCATCGTGGTGGCGGCGAGGCTCGCGGCACGCTCGGCCGGCACACCCTTCTCGGCCAACCGGGCGGCCAGCACGGCGAGGGAGTCACGGAAGCCCGCACCGATGGTCTCGGTGATCGGGGCGGCCCTCGGGATCAGCTCGACGACCATCGGCGCGACCGCGCACCCCTCCCGGTACCCGCTGCTGACCAGCCGGTCTCGAGCCTGGGCGAGGAAAAGGGTGAGCAGCTCTGCGACGCTGCCGGCGCGCGCGGCCGACCGGTTGATGAGCGCGATGGTCTCGGCGCCGTGCGCGATCGCCACCTCGGTGCCCAGCTCCTCCTTGCCGCCGGGGAAGTGGAAGTACACCGAACCCCGAGGTGCGCCGCTCGCCTCCAGCACATCGGAGAACGCCGTGCCCAGGTACCCGCGCTCGCGGAACAGCTGACGGGCTGCCGCGATCATCCGGGCCCTGGTGTCGCCGCGCGGTGGCATGCCATCAGCGTAGTCGATCGAGCAGATTGACAGGTATGACGGCCTACCTATAAGTTCCGAACCAGAACCCAGCCGGCCCGACGAAGGGATCAGCTCATGGTGGCGGAGCAGACGGTGCGGAGCCCGGGGGGCGATGCAGGCGCATCGGCGGGCGAGGCCGGTCCACCAAGGGGCGGGCCGGCAGCGGTGGGGTTCGAGCTCGACGGGGCCGTCGCCGTGCTGACCATGCGGCACGCGCCGCACAACTTCCTCGGCACCGAGCTGATCGCCGGACTGCTGGCGGGGCTGTCCTGGGCGGCCGAGCAGCGGGCGCGCGCCGTCGTGCTGCGCAGCGGCCTGCGGCACTTCTGCGCAGGCGCCGACGTCAGCCTGTTCGACAGCGCCCAGCAGGGCAGCGCGCCCGCCCTCGACGTCACCGAGGTGCTCCGCGCGTTCGAGGAGCTGCCGATCCCGATCCTGGCCAGCGTGCACGGGGTGTGCGTCGGCGGCGGGTTCGAGCTGGCGCTGGCGGCCGACCTGGTGGTGGCCGGCGAGTCCGCGAAAATCGGCTGCGTCGAGGCGACCATCGGGCTGAACCCACTCATGGGGGCCATCCAGCGCGTGGCGCAGCGGGCCGGCGCGGCGCGCGCCAAGGAGATGGCGCTGCTCGGCCGCCGCTACGACGCGCACACGCTGGAACGGTGGAACCTGATCAACCGGGTCGTGCCGGACGAGCAGCTGCCCGGGGTCACCAGCACGCTGGCACACGAGCTGGCCAACGGCCCGACCGTGGCCCACGCCAGCACCAAGGCCATCGTGGCGGCGGCCGTCAATGCGGGCACCCGGGCGGCCGACGAGGCGATGGCCGAGCTGCAGCGCGACATCTGGACGTCCGCCGACCTGCGGACCGGGCTCGCCTCGCTGGCCGCGCAGGGGCCTGGCGCCGCGCGCTTCGAGGGGCGGTAACCGTGCCGCTGCCACTGGAGGGCGTGCGCGTGGTGGACTTCTCGCGTGTGCTGGCCGGCCCGCACTGCGGCAAGCACCTGCTGGACCTGGGCGCCGAGGTGATCAAGGTGGAGCCGCCCCGGGGTGACCTGTCCCGGCTGGCCTTCCCCAGGCAGGGCGCGGTGAGCGGCTACTACGCCCAGCAGAACGCCGGCAAGCGGAACCTGAGCATCGACCTGAACGTGTCCTCGGCGCGCGAGGCGGCACTGCGGCTGTGCGACACCGCCGACGTGATCGTGGAGAACTTCCGCCCCGGCGCGCTGGGCTCGTTCGGGCTCGACTACGCCTCGGTGGCGGCCCGCAACCCGTCCGTGGTCTACGTGTCGGTCAGCGGCTACGGCCAGCACGGGCCGTGGAGCGGGCGGATGGCCTACGCGCCGACCGTGCAGGCCGAGGTCGGCTTCACCCGCAACACGCTGCGCCAGTTCGGCGTGGACAGCGGAGACGGCGCGAACGGTGGGGACGCCACGGACGCCGAACCCGACGGAGCCGCGAACGGCGCCGCGCGGCGCACCGACTCGCTGTCCCACGCGGACGTCTACTCCGGGCTGCACGCGACGATCGCGGTGCTGGCCGCGCTGCGGCATCGGGCGGCCACCGGCGACGGGCAGTACGTCGACGTGGCGATGGCCGCGGTGATGATGTCGATGAACGAGCGGGTGCACTACGACCTGTCCGGCATCGACCTCGGCGAGGAGCGCCCGGTGCTCGGCGCCACCGACTGCCCGTTCTTCACGAGCCCGGAGGGCGCTGAGTTCGTGGTGCCGATGAGCCTGGTCGGCAGCATGTCGTTCCCGTTCTACCTCAACGCCATGCGCCGCGCCGACCTGGCCGACGACCCCCGGTTCCGCACCCCGCGGCTGCGCAGCCAGCACCTGCCCGAGCTGCACGCGATCGTGCAGACCTGGATCAACACGTTCGCCGACATGGCCTCGCTGGACGCCCAGCTGGACGAGGCGAAGATCGCCACCGGGCAGCTGCGCGACGTGCGGGACTTCGCCGCCACCGACTGGGCGGCCCGCTGGGAGGTCACCCGCGAGGTCCCCGACCGGGCCGGCGGGTCGATCACCATCCCGGCCCCGCCGTGGCACTTCAGCGCGGCCGACGGCACGCTTGCGACGCAGGTCCCGGCCCTGCAGGGTGAGCACAACGCCGAGCTGCTCGCCGAGCTGGGCTACGCCGAGCGGGAGATCGACGCGATGGTCGAGGAGGCCGCGCTGGTCGAGCCGGCCCGCGCGGTCGAACCGAGCGGCCGGTGACCCCGTGAGTGGCGAGTGGGGCTCTAGCCCAACTCGCCACTCACGGCATGTACCCGCTCAGGACGCCGGCCGGCCCATCCCGACCAGCCGCTCCACGTACTTGGCGACGACGTCGACCTCGAGGTTGACCACGTCGCCGGGCTCGCGGAGGCCAAGGGTCGTCTCCTCCAGCGTGGTCGGGATCAGCGCGACGGTGAAGGTGTCCCCGTCGGTGCCGGCCACGGTGAGGGAGACGCCGTCCACCGCGATCGAGCCCTTCTCCACCACGTAGCGCGACAGCTCGGCGGGCAGGCTGAAGGTGACCTCGTCGCTGCGCTCGCCGGGCCGGCGGCTGACCAGCGTGGCCACGCCGTCCACGTGCCCCTGCACGATGTGCCCGTCGAGGCGCCCGCCGGCCGGTACCGCGCGCTCCAGGTTCACCTTGGCGCCGACCGTGGCCGCCCCGAGCGAGGTGCGCTTGAGCGTCTCCGGCACCAGCTCGAGGTGGAAGAGGCCGTCCGCGCCGAGCCGCTCGTCGACCACGGTGAGGCAGCACCCGTTCACCGCGATCGAGCCACCGTGCCCGACGCCGACGGTCACCACCCGGCCCCGCACGGCCAGCACCACGAGCTCCTCGGAGTGGCGGACCTCGACGATCTCGCCCATCTCCTCGACGATTCCGGTGAACATCGCGCTGCGCCTCTCTCCTCGGAACTCGAGCACGGAGAACCTATGGCTTGTGAGTGGTATTGGTCGCCATAGCGATCCACTCACAGGTAGTGCAGCCGGACCAGTACGGCGGCGGCTACGACGGCGACCGCGGTTAGGGCGCTGAGGGTGGCGATCAGCATCGCCGGGCGGCGGTACCAGCGCGTGCGCGGCGGCAGCGTCCTCGCCGGGTGCACGGCCCAGCCCAGGTACTCCGACTCCAGGTACTCCGACCACGCTCCGCCGCCGACCACGAGTACGACCCACCCGACCAGCAGGCTGACGCGGTACGGGTCGGGGATACGAACGGCGAGCTCCAGCAGCAGCAGTGCGGCCGCGACGAGCGTGGCAATCAGCGAGATGCGCAGGATGATCTTCGCCGCCACGATGGCACCCCGGCGCCCGGGCATCGCGGCGTAGGTGTCCCCCAGCCTGCGCGCGCAGGTGCAGGCCTCGCCGCCTTGGTGCGCGGTCGTGGTGACAACGCCTCGGACCGGCTCGTAGACCAGGTGGGAGCTGTCGGCGTAGTCGACCTCGACCTTGACGACGTTCGCCTTCGGATAGTTGTCGAGGTTGAGCAGGCCGGGCTCGTCGATGGCGTGGGCCGCTCGGCCGTCCGCCCAGGTCACCGTCACCGCGGTGAGCTCGTGTGAGGCGAAGGCGAGGTCGATCAGCTTGTGCTGCTCGGGAGGCTTGAGTCGCTTCGGAGGCAGCAGCCGATGTACCGATGTGCTGACCATCTGCTCACTCATGGCCATCCCCGTCGTCAAGTTGCCGCGAATCTAGCCGGGCGAACGGCCTAGCGGCAGCGCCCATCCGGATATCGCTGGACACCCAAATCGTACGCTCGTACGGTTCCGAGCAGTACGGTCGTACGGTTTGGGCGGCACCTCGGCGCGGAGGGTGGCACCGCTCAACGCCGGGCGCGCTGGGCGGCCAGGTCGGCGCGCAGCTGGCTGGCCAGCGCGGGGTCGGTGAGCAGCCGCACGACGAGCAGCCGCAGCACGTCCTGCCCGGTCACCCGCGACCTGCCCAGCTCATCGGCGGCGGCGCGGCACCACTCACCCAGCCGGACGTGCTCCGAGTGCGACAGCATCACCGCCCGGCGCACGGGCTCACCCCGCCCGGGGGCCGCCCTGGCCCGCCGGACCTCCATCTCGTGAGCCTTCTCCCGCCGACGGTTGAGCTGCTCCAGGCGGGCCTTCAGCCCATCACTTCGGCTAGTCATGCCCAGGCCCCTCGACGAACGAACGACCCGGCTGCCCTCCAGGCGGTGACGAGACTCCAGGTCGACGCTGTCACTGTAGCGTAGGACCACAACGTAGTAATCCTACCCTTACTTTGCACACGGCAAGCAACCGACAGGCTCACCGGAGTGACGCGGCCCACTGAGCTGGGGTTTCGTGATGTGACGGCGGCGATAACGGGCGGAACCCGGCAGGTCGGTCCCGTATTGTGGATCTAGGGAACCCAACGGCCCCGTGCCGTTCGGGTCGGACAGCGCGGTCGGGGCCTCCCTGGGGCCGGGCCAGGTCCCAGCACCGTCGCACGCGGAGCGCCTCCCCACGCTCTGTTAGGTCCCAGCGTCGGGCTTCTCCCTTGCTGCTCCGGGCCAACCGGCCCCTTGGTGATGTGAAAGAGGCTCTCTGATGGCTTCCTACAAGAAGATCGTGGTCGGTACCGACGGCTCGGACACCTCGCTGCGTGCCGTCGACCGCGCCGCCGCGCTGGCCAGCGACAACGGCGCTTCGCTCCTGATCGTCAGCGCCTACGAGCCGGCCAGCCGGGACGAGGTGCGCGCCGCGGGCGACGCGCTCAAGGGCGACGCCTACCTGGTCGTCGGCGCCACGCCGGTGGAGAACATGCTGCGCAGCGCCGCCGACCGGGCCCGCGGCCTCGGCGCCAGCCAGGTCGAGACCCGCGCGGTGCAGGGCGCGCCCGTCGACGTGCTGGACCGGACCGTGGCGGAGTCCTCGGCCGACCTGCTCGTCGTCGGCAACGTGGGCCTGAACAGCCTCGCCGGCCGGCTGCTGGGCTCCGTGCCGCAGAGCGTCGCCCGCCGCGCAGGCGTGGACGTGCTGATCGCGCACACGGCCGCCTGAGAGTCGCGCCACCTTGGACCGCCCCCGACCTCGGCCAACAGCGCTGAACGGGTGGCGGATCGGCTCCCGTCCGAGGAGTGGGACTGACGGCGGGGGTGTCGGTGGAGTATGCAGTGGGGGTGGCGACGACAAGCATCGCGGTGGTGCGAGAGACCGAGCGCAAGTACGAGGCACCCGACACGGTGGATCTGCCGGACCCACCCGAGTCACTGGGTGTCGCCGGTGACGTCGAGGACCACCTTCTCAAGGCGATCTACTTCGACACCGCCGAGCTCCACCTGCTGCAGGCCGGGATCACCCTGCGACGCCGCGAGGGCGGCTCCGACGCCGGCTGGCACCTGAAGCTGCCAGCCGGCGGGGACAGCCGCGACGAGCACCGGCTGCCCCTGACCAAGACCCGCCGGCCGCCGGCGAAGCTGGCCAAGCTCGTGCTCGCCCAGACCGGCGGCGCGGCACTGGCGCCGGTCGCCGAGCTGGTCACCGAGCGGCGGCGCCGGATGCTCGCCGACGCCGAGGGCCGGGACGCCGCCGAACTGGTCGCCGACCGGGTCGTCGCACGCACCCTCGGCAAGGCCACCCGCACCGAGTCGTGGCGTGAGATCGAGGTCGAGCTCACCGAGCACGGCGACAACGCGCTGCTGGACCGCATCGAAAGCTGGCTGGCGGAGCTGGGGGTGCACCGGTCGAAGTCCAAGTCCAAGGTCGGCCGGCTGCTCGCCGACCAGCTGCCCCCGCCCACGCCGGCGTGGGGCGAGAAGCTCAAGCCCGGCTCCGCGGGCGCGGCCGTGCTCGAGTACGTCCAGGCCCAGGCGGACGCACTGCGCAAGCACGACGCGGGGGTCCGGACGGACGCGCACGACGCGGTGCACCAGATGCGGGTCGCGGCGCGCCGGATGCGCAGCACGCTGCAGGCCTACGGCCGGGTGCTCGACCGCGACCGCACCCGGGCCCTGACCGAGGAGCTGCGGTGGGTCGCCGGGGAGCTGGCCGGCGCCCGGGACACCGAGGTCATGGCGGAGCGGTTCGGCGCGATGCTCGACGAGCTGCCCGACGAGCTGAAGCTCGGGCCGGTGCAGGCCGAGATCACCCGCTCGTTCGCCAGGCGGGAGACCGACGCCCGTACGCGGGCGATCGCCGCGCTGGACGACCCCCGCTACCGCGACCTGCTGGCGAGGGTCGACGCCCTGCTCGCGGACCCACCACTGGCCGAGCACGCCAAGCGGCCGGCGCGCAAGGAGCTGCCGAAGAACATCGCGCGGGTCTTCCGCACGGTCAGCCGGCTCGCGCTCGCCGCCGCCGACCTGCCGCCCGGTGACCACCGCGACGAGGCCATGCACGACACCCGCAAGGCCGCCAAACGGCTGCGCTACGCGATCGAGGCCGCCCAGCCCGCCGTCGGCGAGCCCGCCACCCTGCTGCGCACCGAGCTGTCGAAGGTGCAGGACCTGCTCGGTGAGCACCAGGACACGGTGGTCGCCAGGCCCGTGCTGCGCGAGCTCGCGGTCGAGGCCCACCTCGACGGCGGCAACGGCTTCACCCTCGGCATCCTGCACGCCGCCGAGGCCACCAGGGCAGCCGCGATCGAGGCCGCGCTGCCCGAAGCCTGGGCGGAGCTGCGCAAGCCGGAGTACACGGCCTGGCTCGACGCCTGACCGGGACGCCGTCCTCGGCCCCGCCCCTCGTAGCCTGTACACGGCACTCTCCTCGACCCCGCTGGTGGTGGTGACCCGTGTTGCGGGGCCGGCGCGGCGAACGTGAGGTGCTGGATCGGCTGCTCGAAGCCGTACTGACGGGCCAGAGCCGGACGCTGGTCGTGCTGGGCGAGACGGGTGTCGGCAAGACCGCGCTGCTGGAGCACCTCGTCGGCCAGGCGTCGCGGCTACGGCTCGTCCGGGCGTCGGGCGTGCAGTCGGAGCTTGAGCTGTCCTTCGCCGGGCTGCACCAGCTGTGCGCACCGCTGCTGGACCGGCTCGACCAGCTCCCCGAGCCTCAGCGGGACGCGCGGCGCATCGCCTTCGGCAGCAGCGCCGGGGACGCACCCGACCGTTTCCTGATCAGCCTGGCGACGCTCGGCCTGCTCGCCGAGGCGTCCAGGGCCAAGCCGCTGCTGTGTGTGGTCGACGACGCGCAGTGGCTGGACCGCTGCTCGCTGCAGGTGCTGGCGTTCGTCGCCCGCCGGCTGCATGCCGAGTCGGTGGCCATGGTGTTCGCCGCGCGGGAGACCGCTGACGTGCCCGAGCTGGCGGGACTGCCCGAGCTGGTCGTCGGGGGGCTGTCCGGCGACGACGCCCGCGCGCTGCTGGACTCCGTGCTGCACACCCCGTTGGACGCGCGCGTGCGGGACCGGATCGTGGCGGAGACCCGCGGCAACCCGCTGGCGCTGCTGGAGCTGCCGAGGGGGCTGAGCTTCGAGGAGCTGACGGGCTGCCTCGGGCCGACGGCAGGCGCCGCGCTGCAGACGCGGGTCGAGGAGAGCTTCGGCCGCCGACTCGAACCACTCGAAGCCGCCACCCGGGAGCTGTTGCTGCTCGCGGCGGCCGAGCCGCTCGGCGATCCGGTGTTGCTGTGGCGGGCGGCCGAGCGGCTCGGCATCGGGGCCGACGCTGCGGGCCCGGCTGCCGAGGCCGGCCTGCTCGAGATCGGCACCCGGGTGCGCTTCCGGCACCCGCTGGAGCGCTCGGCGATCTACCGGGCCGCCTCGCCCGCGCAGCGACGCAGGGCCCACCAGGCGCTGGCCGAGGCGACGAACCCCAGGACCGACCCCGACCGCCGCGCCCTGCACTGGGCCCACGCCGCGGCCGGGCCAGACGACCGGGTCGCCGCCGGGCTCGAACGGGCGGCCGAGCGTGCGCTGGCGCGCGGCGGGCTGGCCAGCGCGGCGGCGTACCTGGAGCGGGCCGCCGAGCTGTCGGTCGACCCCGGCCAGCGGGCCGAGCGGACGCTCTCCGCCGCGCGGGCCAGGCTGCAGGCGGGCTCTCCGGACGCGGCCATGCGACTGCTGCCGCTCGCCGAGGCGGGGGCGCGCGACGAGCTGCAGCAGGCCAGGGTCGACCTGCTGCGCGCCCAGATCGCGTTCACCGTGAACCGGGGAGGCGACGCGGCCGCGCTGCTGCTCAAGGCCGCGAGGCGACTGCTGCCGCTGGACGTGCCACTGGCCAGGGACACCTTCCTGGAGGCCTTCATCGCGGCCACGTTCGCCGGCCCGCTCGCCACCGGCGGCAGCCTGCGGGAGGTCGCGGAGGCCGCCCGCGCCGCGCCCGCGCCCGCCCTGTCGCCGCGCGCCGCCGACCTGCTGCTCGACGGCCTCGCGGTGCGCTACACCGACGGCTTCGCCGCCAGCGTGCCCGCGCTGCGCCGCGCACTGGCCGCGTTCCGCTCCCCCGACCTGCCCGAGGCCGACGGGCTGCGCTGGCTCTGGCTGGCCCAGGTCGTCGCGGCGAACCTCTGGGAGGACGAGGCGTTCGACGTGCTGACCGAGCGCAACCTCCAGCTGGTCAGGGACGCGGGTGCGCTCAGCACCCTGCCGCTGGCGCTGACCTCGCGGATCGGGGTGTCCGTGCTCAAGGGCGAGCTGTCCTCGGCGGCATCGCTGGTGACCGAGCTGGAGTCGGTCACCGAAGCGACCTCGGTCCCGATGGCTCCCTACGGCGCACTGCTGCTCGCCGCCTGGCAGGGCCGGGAGGCCGGGACGGCCGCCCTGGTCAGGGCGACGCTCGCCGGCGCGGCGTCGAGGGGCGAGGGCATCGGCGTCACCTACACCGGCTGGGTGCGGGCCCTGCTGTACAACAGCCTCGGCCGGTACGAGGACGCGCTGGCCGCCGCCGAGCAGGCGGACGTCGTCCCGGCGGAGACGGGGCTGGCGAGCCGGGGGGCACTGGTCGAGCTCATCGAGGCGGCCTCCCGGGGTGGCCGCCCGGAGCAGGCCGCCAAGGCCTTCGACCGGCTCACCGAGGCGACCCGCGCAGGCGGCACCGAGCTGGCCATGGGGGTGGAGGCCAGGGCCCGCGCGCTGGTGAGCGAGGGCCCGGCCGCCGACCAGGCCTACCGCGAGGCCATCCGCCACCTCGGCCGCACGCGCATCCGCGGGCACCTCGCGCGCGCCCACCTGAACTACGGCGAGTGGCTGCGCCGCGAACGTCGCCGGCTCGAGGCACGCGAGCAGCTGCGCAGGGCGCACGGGATGTTCACCGCGATGGGGGCCGAGGCGTTCGCCCGGCGCGCCGAGCGCGAGCTGCTGGCCACCGGCGAGACCGCCCGCAAGCGCACCATCGAGACCACCGGCGAGCTCACCGCGCAGGAGACCCAGATCGTCCAGCTCGTCCGGGAGGGGCTCTCCAACCCGGAGATCGCCACCCGCCTGTTCCTCAGCCCCCGCACCGTGGAATGGCACCTCGGCAAGATCTTCGCCAAGCTCAACATCTCCTCCCGGCGCCAACTGAGAAACTGACCGGCCGATCTCACCGCACCGATCTCGCCGAGCCCTGCTCCGGGCGCCCACCTGTCGCGCCCGGGCCGGCAACACCCGCGTTTTTCACGGGTGCGATCGGCACGCCGGCCGGGCGACGGTGACACGGCGCGCCCGCGCCACGCGGGCCGCTCCGGCACAGCGAGACTCGGCGAAACACGGAGAAGATGGACACCACCAACGACAACAACAGGCTGCACGCCGACGTCCTGGTCCTCGGGTTCGGCAAGGGCGGCAAGGCCGTGGCCGCGCGGATGGGCGAGCTGGGCAAGCGGGTCGTGCTGGTCGAGCGGTCCGACCAGATGTACGGCGGCACCTGCCCCAACGTCGGCTGCGTGCCGACCAAGGCGCTGGTGCACCACTCCCGCAAGCGGCGCGCGGAGGACTCGGCGCCGGACTGGTACGAGCGGTCGGTCGGCCACGTGCGGGCGCTCACCTCGACGTTCCGCGCCGGCAACTACGAGGCACTCAACGGCGCGGACACCGTGACGGTGGTGACCGGGCACGCCACGTTCCTGGATGCGCATACGGTCGGCGTCGGCGAGGGCGAAGGCGACAGCACAGCGCGCATCACGATCACCGGCGACACCATCCTGATCAACACCGGCTCCGAGCCGGTCATCCCCGACATCCCCGGCCTGCGCGCCAGCACGCACCTCCTGACCAGCACGGACCTGATCCACACCACCAAGCTGCCGGAGCACCTCGCGATCATCGGCGGCGGCTACCTCGGCATCGAGTTCGCCTCCATCTACCGGCAGTTCGGCAGCCGTGTGACCGTGTTCGAGTCCATGTCGCGGGTGCTCGGCCGCGAGGACGACGACGTCGCGGAGGCCGCCGCCGGCATCCTCACGGGCGAGGGCATCGAGTTCGTCCTGGAGTCCACGGTCACCGAGGTGATCGACGGCGAGCACGACACGACCGTGGTCTACGAGCGGGACGGCCGGCGCCACACCCTGCGCGCCGACGCCATCCTCGCCGCGACCGGCCGCGCCCCCGCCACCCGCAACCTCGGGCTGGCCGCGGCCGGCGTGCGTACCACCGCGCGCGGTGCCGTCGACGTCGACGAGTACCTGCGCACCAGCCAGCCGCACATCTACGCGCTCGGCGACGTGAACGGCGGCCCGCAGTTCACCTACGTGTCGCTCGACGACAGCCGCATCGTGCTCGACCAGCTGATCGGCGAGGGCCTGCGCCGCACCACCGACCGGGTCGCGGTGCCGCAGACCCTGTTCATGACGCCGCCGCTGGCCACGGTCGGAATGACCGAGAAGGCGGCCAGGGCGGCCGGCCACCGCGTCAAGATCGGCCTGGAGCAGGTGGCCGACATCGTCGCGATGCCCCGCGCGTACGTGGTCGAGGAGACCCGGGGGCTGATGAAGTTCATCATCGACGTCGACACCGACGCCATCCTCGGCGCCGCCCTGCTCAGCGTCGACGCGCAGGAGCTGATCAACACCGTGACGCTCGCGATGCGGCACGGGATCAAGGCCAGCGAGCTGCGGGACTCCATCTACACCCACCCCAGCTCGACCGAGGCGTTCAACGAGGTGATCGGCGCCATCGTCCGCTCCGACGAGCCGGCCGTACAGGTGGCCGGGGCCCAGGCCTGACAGCGGCCGCCGGCCGGCCCCCGCGCCGGGCCGGCCGGCGGTCCGTCGAGCCGGGTCAGGCCTGGTTCAGGCCTGCCCGAGGGCGGCCGCCAGCGTGGCCGCGACGTCGTCCGGTGAGGGCAGCGTGGCGATCTGGTCGGCGATCCGGCGGGCGTTCGCCCGGAAGCTCGGCCGGCTGAGCACCGTCCGCACCGCGGCCGCCGTCGCCTCCGGGGTCAGCTCCGCCTTGGCCAGCACCAGTGCCGCTCCCGCCGCCTCGGCCCGGCCGGCGTGCACGGGCTGGTCAGCCATCTGTGGCGCGAGCACGAGCGGCACTCCGGCGGCGAGCACGCCCATGGTGGTGCCGGCGCCGCCGTGGGAAACCACCACGTCGATGCCCTCCAGCAGCTGGTCCAGCGGCACGAACTCCTCGAACGCCACCGCGGTGCGATCGACGTCGAAGTCCGCCGCCGAGGCGGTCAGCCCCAGCGTGGCCCGCAGCGCGGCGCCGGTCCCGGCCAGCGCGCGCAGGATCGGGCTGAGGAGCACGGGATCGGAGAACGCGGTGCCGAAGGTGACCAGGATCCGGGGTCTGCCCTGTAGCGGGGCGAGCCGCGTCGGAGCAGCGCCGTCGGGGTCGCGGTGCGGCTCGGGGCGCATCGGCAGCCAGCCGTCCGGCCGCCGCCAGTCGTCCCACTGCAGGACCGGTGGGCAGGTGTCGAGCACGAAGTCGGCGGGTCGCCAGGCCAAGCCGCGCGCCGCGTAGCGCGGGGTGACCGTGGCGATGGCCGGCCGCGTGAACTCCACCGATACTTCGGCCCCCAACGTGACCACCGCGTCCGGCACCTCCAGCGCCACCGCGAGCAGCGGCCCCAGGAGGTCGTACGGGTCGTTCACCACGATATCGGGGCCCCACTTGCCGGCCTCGGCGACGGACTGCTCGAACGCCACGTCGATCCGCACCCCGGCGAAGGCCTCGATCTCGGCCTCGGGCGTCGGCGCGGTCATCAGGTCGACCCCGGTGCGCCGGGTCACCTCGGCCAGGATGTCGGCCCCCTCCGGCCCGGCGGCCAGCACCTCGACGTCCTCCGCCGCGAACACCGCGCGGAACGACTCCGGCACCAGGAAGGCGACGTCGGCGCCACGCCGGCGAAACGCGCGGGCCAGCGGCAGCATCGGGAACAGGTGGCCGTGGCTCGGCACGCCGGTGAACAGCACTCGCACGATGGTCGATCCGATCCGCACGCCGGTGGCGCGCCGTCAGTTGGTGAGGAACTGGCGGACGGCCTCGCGCCCGCCCGCGCCGTTGGCGTGGTCCTGGGTGATGTGGCCGGACCCGGGGATGATCACGAGGTGCCCCTGGGGCGCGTGCGCCACCTCGGTCTGGGCGTCGGAGAGCGGGGTGTTGAGGTCGTGGTCGCCCGCGAGCACCAGCACCGGCACGTTCGGCAGGTTGCGGCCGGGCGGGAAGGGCACGACCGGCACGGTCGGCCACTGCTCGCAGGCGACCATCTGCCCGTTGCCGAGCGCGGTGTCCCGGTCGTAGGGGAAGAACGCCGAGTCGGGCAGCTTGGCGACGACCGCACCGGCCGCCGCGACCCGGCCGGCCATCGGGGTGCTCGCGTCGCCCCATGGCCCCGGCATGTCCTGGCAGATCGCGGTCGTGTGCAGGCCCTGGCTGAGGTGCTCGGCCGTGATCGCGGCGTCCTTCCTGCCCTGGGCGACCATCGCGTCGAGCGCGCCGGGGTCGCCGAGGACGGCACTGTGCAAGGCGGCCGGCACGCCGGCCAGGTCCGGCTTGCCGGAGGACAACCCGCCGATGGTGTCGAGCAGCGCGACCCCGTCGTGGCGGTTGCGGACCACCTCGGACAGGTCCGAGGCCGGGTCGGTGGTGCAGCCGATCTCACGGCAGACCAGCCGCAGCACCTCGGCCGTGCGCGCGAAGCCGCCGATGTTCAGCATGTCGAAGCCGTCGTGCGGCACCACGGAGTCCAGCACCAGGCGGCTGACGTGGTCCGGGTACGTGATCGCGTACCGCTCGGCGACGAACGAGCCGTAGGACGCCCCGTCCAGGCTGATCTTGTCGACGCCCAGTGCCCGGCGCACGAGGTCGAGGTCGGCGGCGGTGTCCGCGGTGGCGTAGAACCGCCGGTTGTCCCCGATCGCCTGCGCGCAGGCCGCGATCGAGCCGGGCGGCGGCACGGCGAAGTCGGAGTCGCCGACCCCAGCCTGCAGCGCGGGACAGTTCAGCGCGTTCTCCCCCGTGCCTCGGCCGCTGATGAACACCAGCCGGTAATCGCGCAGCACGGCGGGGTCGAAACCGCTGGTGATGTCGGCGGTGAGCGGCACGCCGGGCTCACCCGGACCGCCGACCAGCCAGACGAGCACCCCGCGCGGGGCGTCCGCGTTGTCCGCAACCGACACCTGCAGCGTCAGCCGGCCGTCGGTCTTCGGCCCCGGCAGCAGCCCGTGGTCGAGCGGCACGTCGAGGCTGCCGCAGTGGAATGCGATGGTGACGGGCACGTTCGGCACCACACCCGGCGGGTCGGCGCCGATGTCACCCAGCTCAGCCTTCGAGCACGGGTGCAGGTCGGCCAGCGCCGTCCCGGTGGAGGACACCCCACACCCGGCCAACCCGGCCACCAGCAGGGCCGAGGCGCCCAGCACCCCGAGCCGCCGCCCAGCTTCGAAGATCATGTCCACCTGTCCCGTCGAGGTGCCACTCGAACGCGGCAACCCTAGGGCGACTTCGTGTACGTCTGATCGACATCCGGTTTATCCACCCGGCCGGGTCAGCACGCCCGGTCGTGGCTGACCCGGCACCGGGGCCTTCGCCCTAACGCGCCGGTCAGGTAGCTGGAGATCCGCTGGTCCAACGCCGTGTGGCCGACCGGGTCGCGCCAGCGCAGGTCGAACTCCAGCGCCTCCCGGATGACGTCGTGCACGTACAGGGTGTGCTCGGCCGCGTCGACGTAGGGCAGGCCGCGTAGCCAGTCGAGCAGCCCCGGCGGTCGGGCGGCCGGCAGCACGGCGGCGAGCAGTTCCTCGGTCGCCGCGTAGGCCTGCGCGCAGACCTGCAGGGCGAGCCGGTGCAGCTCGGACGGGAGCTCCCCGACGACCTGGGCGAGCAGCGCGTCCACGACGGCGCGCCGGGTCTGGAAGGCGTCCGCGGTGGTGCCGCCGCCGAGCACCGCCTCGGCGGCGAGTGACAGGGCCAGCGGGTGGCCGCCGCCCAGGTCCAGGATCGCGGCCCGTTGCTCGGCCGGCACCCCGCGCAGGCTCAGCATGGCCAGCGCCTCGCGGGTGGCGAACTCGTCCACGGTCACCACCCGCACGGCTCCCGCCGAGGCGTCCCAGGCCGGGCCGGGCCGCTCCCGGCTGGCGATGACGACGACGGTCCGGCTCGGCAACCGGGGCAGGAACTGCGTCTGGAACCACGGCTCCAGCTCGGTGCGTGCCTCGAGCGCGTCGATCAGGAGCACCGGGTCGGACACCCTGGCGAGCTGCTCGGCCATGGCCAGGAAAGCCCGTCGCGACGTCCCGAGCGCACCGGCGTCGACCCGCAGCACCGACCGGCCGGCCTTGCGCGCGTCGTCGGCGAGGCACTGCAGCAGTGCGGTCTTGCCGATCCCGCCGAGCCCGGTGAGGTACAGCACGAAGCAGTCCGCCGGATCGTCGGCCATGGCGGCAGCGAAGATCCGCCGCTCGCGCTCGCGTCCGACGAACAACCGGTGCCGCCGCGCCTGCAGGCGCACCCCCAGCGGCACGGGCGCATCCGACCCCGCCTGTTCGTCCACGACGACGCGCCCGTCCACCCCGATCCGCCCGTCCGGCCGCGTGTCGTAGCCGACCGGCCCCGCCTGGCGCGTGTCCCGCTGGGGCGACCGTGCGTCCCGCTGCCCGGCCGGGCGGTCGGTTGGCTGGCGCGGCGGCGCGGTGGGGTTGAGGCTCGGGTCGGCCCGCAGCATCCGTTCGTGCAGCGAGCGCAGCCGGGGGCCGGGGTCCACGCCCAGCTCCTGCCCGAGCATGGCCCGGACCTTGCGGTACTCGTCGAGCGCCTCCGCCTGCCGGCCGCACCGGTACAGCGCGAGCATGTACGTCTCGCGCAGCTGCTCGTCCATCTCGTGCCCGGCGATCACCGTCGGCACCTCGGCCATCACCTCGACATGGCGGCCCAGCTCAAGTTTCAGCTCGAGCAGCTCCTGGAGCGCGGCCAGCCGCTGCTGCTCGAGCCTGGTCCGTTCGTGCTCGGCCGCGGTGCCCGGCACCCCGGCCAGCGCGGTGCCGCCGGACCAGAGGTCCCTCGCCCGCTCGAGCTGCCCGGCGGCCTCGGCCAGCTCGCCCCGCGCCCTGGCCGCCCGGGAGTGCCCGAGGAGCGTCTCGAACTGGACGGAGTCCACCGCGACGGTGTGCTCGTCGATCGAGTAGCCGCCGGACATCGCCCTGATCAGCACGTCGGAGTCGTCACGGAACGCCCGGCGCAGCCGCGAGATGTAGGTCCGGACGGTGGCCCCGGCGGTCACGGGCGGGCGGTCGCCCCAGAGCCCGTCGACAAGTTCATCAAGGCCGATGAAACGACCCCGCCGGGCCAATAACATGGTCAGGACGGCGCATTGCTGCGGCGAACCGGGGTCGATCGTCGCGTTGTTCCGCCACGCCTGGACGGGGCCGAGTACGGCGAACCGGTATCGGGCCGCGCTTGCTTCTTGTGGTCCCATTGCTGACCTCCAGTTGCGTGCAGGTTCATGAGCTAGTTCGGAATTCGGGCACGGCGGAACAGACCGGCGCGCCACTCGGGGGCCACGCCAGCCGGTTCGGCTTGCTTGGGGGACGTCGTGGCTGGGGTCAGCCAGATGTGCTGGTCAGCCGGGGACGGTTCCGAACCCGGGGCCGCACGGTTGCTCGGCTGCGCGGATCATGTGTGGCTCCTCGGTGTCGGGCCGACCCTTACTGATCGGTAACACCAGAACACCAGCCGCCGGGGCGAACGTCTGCGTACTTCTGCACATTCGGGGATATCCGCGAAACCGATTTCCGCGCGGGCCGGTCAGTCGCGGAGCAGCCGCAGTGCCTCGAGGTCGTGCACGACGATCTGCCGCCGGCCGGTGCTGATCCAGCCGTAGCCGCGCAGCACACCGAGGGCCTTGCTGACGGCCTCGCGGGAGGCTCCGGTCCAGCCGGCGAGCTCGTCCTGCGACAGCGGCACGGTGACCCGGACGCCGTCCGGCGTGGGCTGGCCGAACCGCACGGCGAGCTCCACCAGCCGGATCGCCACCCGCACGGTGGTGCTGTGCGCGCCGAACTCGATGCGCTTGCGGTCGGCGTCCCGCAGCCGCCCGGCCAGCAGCTGCATGAGCAGGAAGCTGACCCGCCCGTTGGACTGCAGGTAGCCGGTGAACTCGGCGACGGGCACGACCTGCGCGGTGAGCCGGTCGATCGCGGTCACCGTGGCGGAGCGGGGCTGGCGGTCGATCGCGGCCATCTCGCCGAGCAGCGCACCGGGGCCCCGCACGGCGAGGAGCACCTCACCCCCGCGCGCGGTGTCGCTGGCGACCTTCACCCAGCCGGAGAGCACCAGCAGCACCCAGTCGGTGCGCTCGCCCTCGGTGCACACGACCTCGTCGCGCTCCCACTGCCGGCGGCCGCCCCGGCGGAGCAGGTCGACCCGCTCCGCCTCGGTGAGCAGCTCCAGGAACTCGCCGGTCTGGGGATCGACCGGGCCGCTCACGACCGCGCGCTCCCCGGCTCGGCGAGCCCGGTGACCAGGTGTGCCCTGACCAGCTCCGTCTTGCCCTTGAGCGAGAGCTCGCCGAGCGGGCTGGTCAGCACGGCGTCGCCGAGCGCGAGCCGGGTGGTGTCGCCGATGACGACCTGGCCGGGCTCGGCGAGCGTCTGCAGCCTGGCGGCCACGTTCACCGCGTCACCCATCGCGTTGAAACCGCGCAGCTCCTCGCTGCCGATGTTGCCGACCAACGCCGGCCCGGTGTTCGCGCCGACCCGGAACCTCGGCCAGTCCGGCTCGTCGGCGGCCAGCCGCTCCACCGCCTCCTGCAGGCCGAGCGCGGCGCGCACCGCCCGCAGCACGTGGTCGGGTTGCCGGGCGGGGGCGTTGAACAGCGCGAGCAACGCGTCGCCGATGAACTGCACCACGGTGCCGCCGTTGTCCAGCACGCACGGCACCGCGACCCCGTGGTACCGGTTCAACATGGTCACGATGGTCGCAGGGTCGACCCGCTCGGAGAACGTGGTGAACCCCCGCAGGTCGGCGAACAGCGCGGTCACCTCGACCACCGAGCCACCCAGCGCCGCCTGGCCGGGGTCGGCGAGCAGCGCGGCGGCGACGTCCGGCGAGAGGTAGCTGCGGAACAGCGTCTCCAGCTCGCGGTAGAGCCGGTTGTTCTCCAGCGCGATGGACAGCTGGCTGGCCAGGGTGCGCAGGGTCGCCACGTCCCGCTCGGTGCCGCCTGGCGCCGACCCCGCGACCACGCCGGCGAAGATGCCCTTGACGGTCACCGGGACGAGCAGCAGGTCGCCGTCCGTCCTCGGCCCGGCTTCGAAGTCAGCCGCCCGGTACCAGCGCCCGTCCAGCACGACCGTTCCCTCGGACACCAGCTCGATCCGCACCTCGCCGTACGCGGCGCTGACCGTCTCCAGCGCGTCGTGCAGGAACTCCACCTCCGCCGACCCGACGCGGGCCTGCTCCCCGACGGTCACCAGCGCGCCGAGCCGCCGCGACAGCCCGCGCTCGGCGGCGAGCGCGTCCCCGGCGCGGCCGAGCACCGCGGCCTGCCCCTCGGTCAGCCCGAACCGGTCGGCCACCCGGGACAGCACGAGGCCGGTGTTGCGCGCTGCACCGTGCTCCTGGTGCTGCAGCAGGTCGACGAGCTCTTCGAGGGCCTCCTCGTACTCCGCGCGGATCCGGCGGACCGTCTCGTTCAGCGACACCGCGTCGAAGATGCCAGCCGACGTGCCCTCGCGGCGGAACTGCACGTGCGCGCTGTACGCCACGAACCCGTACGCGGCGAGCAGCAGCAGGTGCCACTCCCACCACGACAGGTGCCACTTGGCAGCGAAGATCACCGCGATCTCCGCCTCGCCGAGCAGCACGAACGCGGTGATGATGCTGAGCAGCACGGCGGCGGGGCGGCGGCGGTAGAGCAGGAAGTACCGGATCGCGGCCACCGCGTAGAGCCCGATCGTGACCACGCCGACCACGGTCATCGGCCCGTTCACGTCACGGACCCCGGCGGGCGCGTTCAGAGGCGGCAGGTCGCCGAGGGACACCACACCCCACACCACGGCGGCGAGCACGAGCAGCCCGGTGAGCACGGCCTGCCAGCGGGGGGCGGCCAGCGGCGAGCCGGTCAGGCGCAGGGAGGAGAGCACGGCGAGGACGGAGGCGATGGTCAACCCGACCGGCTGGGCGAAGTCGAAGCCGATGGTGGCGGTCGGCACCAGCACCTTCGGCGTGGCCAGCGCGTGCAGGGCGAGGAAGCCCGCGCTCGCGCCGAACATCAGGGCGATCAGGAACAGCCGGGCATCGTCGCGCCGCCGCGACGCGCGCCCCATCAGCACCGCGAGCACGACGTTGATCGCCGCGACGACGAGCACCAACCACAGATGGCTCGCGTGGTCCTGCCACATGAGGTCGATGTCCGGCGTGCTGATCAGCAGCCACAGGCCGAGCAGCGGCAGCACGAGGTGCACCACCCAGACGATCACGCGCACCGGCTGACCGGTCACCGGCGCCCGCCCCGTCGGGGTAACCCGCTCCGCCCGCATCCCCACTCCCCCACCGCAACCCGCACCCGCCGCCCCCGAACCTATCCGCGCAGGCGGGAATGCGCGCCACGACGTGCTGAGGTGAGGCTGGAGTGACCGGTGGCCGGCCGACCCAGCCGCGCCTACCGAGCGGCTACTCGGTCGCGCCGAGCAGGGCGGCCGCGCGCTCGGCGATCGCGAGCACGGGGGCGTTGGTGTTGCCGGAGACGACGGACGGCATCACCGAGGCGTCGGCGACGCGCAGGTTGGCGACCGTGTGCACGGCGAGCCGGGGGTCCACGACCGCACCTGCGTCGGTGCCGATCCGGCAGGTACCGACCGGGTGGAAGTACGTGGAGACGCCGCGCCGCAGGTGGGCGCCCAGCGCGGCGTCCGACTGCACTGCCGGCCCCGGGAACAGCTCCTTGTCCCGGACGCCGGCGAGCGCGGGCGCCGCACCCACCTCCCGCGCGAGGCGCAGGCCGGTGACCATCCGCGCCAGGTCGGCCTCCTCGGCCAGGTAGTTGGGGTCGACCAGCGGCGCCTGCTCGGGGTCGGCGCTGGCCAGGCGGACGGACCCGCGGCTGGCCGGCGCCATCAGCGAGAAGATCACCGAGTAGCCGTCCTCCGGACCGGGAGTGAACCGGGGGTGCATCGGAAAGTCGATGAAGATCATCTGCAGGTCGGGGTCGACCGAGGGCACGGTGCGCGCGAGCACGTGCGGCTTGCGGGCGTAGTGGCTGGTACGGACCGGTCGCACGGCGGTGTAGGCGACCTCGGCCTTGGGGTGGTCGTGCAGGTTCGCCCCGACCCCGGGCACATCGGCGAGCACATCGATGCCGAGCTCACGCAGCTGCCGCCCCGGCCCGATCCCGGACAGCAGCAGCAGGTGTGGAGAGCCGATCGCGCCGGCCGCCAGCACGACCTCGCGGTCGGCGAACGACGTCACGACCCGCCCGCCGACGGTGTACTCGACGCCCCGGCAGCCGCCGGCCTCGACGATCAGCCTGCGGGCTAGCGCGCCGGTGCGCACGGTCAGGTTGACGCGATCGGCGACCGGGGTCAGGTAGGCGTCCGCCGCGGTCTGCCGCACACCGGCCACCACGTTGGTCTCGCACCACGCGACGCCCTCCGCACTCGCGCCGTTGCAGTCGGGGTTGCGCGCGTGGCCGGCCTGCTCGGCGGCCTCGTGGCAGGCCTCCCAGAGGGGATCGGTCGGGGTGGCGGCCGGCGACTCGATCACCATCGGCCCGTCCACACCGCGGTAGCGCGGGTCGCCGGCGGTCGCGCACTCGCTGCGTTTGAAGTACGGCAACAGCTCGTCGTAGTTCCAACCGGTGGCGCCGCCGGCCTCCCAGGCGTCGTAGCCGGACCGGTCACCTCGGATGTGCATCATCCCGTTGATCGCGCTCGACCCGCCGAGCACCTTGCCGCGCGGCCAGCCGTGCACCGCGCCCTCCGTGCCGGCCTGCGCGACGGTCCGGTAGCTCCAGTCGACCGACGTGCCGGCCAGCGCGAACCACGCCATCGGGTTCGACATGGCGGGCGGCCGCTCTTCCGCCCCGGCCTCCAGCAGCAGCACCCGCACGTCCGGGTCCCGCGAGAGCCGCGCGGCCAGCACACAGCCGGCCGTGCCGCCACCCACCACGATGAAGTCGAAAGTTTCCACAGCAGTCCGTTCCGGTGCAGGTTCGGGAGCGCGGGCCGGCGGGCCCGGCTCAGGGGTAGACCGACTGGATCCGCCGGTAGTTGAGCAGTGCGTCGGGGCCGAACTTGAGCCCGACGCCGCTGGCCTTGACCGAGACACCGGCGCCCGCCGAGCCCGTACGCCGATTCGTTCGCCAGCCGGACCGCATCCTCGTCGTGCCCTCCACCCGGACCCGCTGCCGGCGGCTGACCAGCAGGCCGATCCGGATCGCCGGGTCGAGCGAGCTGCCCACCGTGAGCGAGCGGGTCAGCGTCGGTTGCTGCTCCGCCGGACCGCGTGCTCCTGCCATCGACGCTACGGACGGGGCGTACGGTGCTGCCATCGTCGATTCGGAATGTTGATCCTTCACCAGATCAATACATCGAGGTGGAGCCCCGATGGCAACACTCGCGTCGGTCGACCTCAACCTGCTCGTGGCGCTCCGTGCGCTGCTGCGCCACCGCGGTGTGACCATGGCCGCCGCCGAGGTCGGCGTGAGCCAGTCACCGTCGCGTCCTCGAACGCGGCCGCCGCCACCATCCTGTCCAGGCTGACCAAGAGGCTCAGCACGGCCGCCCCGCACACCGGGCTACACCTCCTGCCACTGGCGCCTTCCAGCGAGCAGTTGCTCGGCGAGGGGGGCGCCGACCTGGTGCTGCTGCCCGAGACCATCCGCACCCGGCTGCCCAGGGAACGGCTCCACGAGGAGGAGTGGGTCTGCGTCGTGGACGCCGACAACACCGACGTCGGCGCCGCATTGGAGGTGCCGGACCTGGTCCGCCTGCCACACGTCGTCTTCGATCTCGGCGGGATGTCCGTGCCGGCCGAGCTGACTTGGCGAGCCGTGCTGGCGGAGCGCCGGATCCAGGCGACGGTGTCGGACTTCCTGACCATCCCGTTCCTGCTGCGCGGCACGTCGATCTCCGTGCTGCCGGGGCGGCTGGCCCAGCTGCTCAGCGCCCACGGCATGCTGCGGATCGTGCAACGCGCGGTGCCGCTGCCCCAGGTCGGCATCGACATGGTGTGGAACCCGAGGGGCGGCAACGACCCCGCCTACGCCTGGCTCCGTGCCCAACTGCGGGAGCTGGTGTAACCGGGTCGGTCAGCCGGCCACCCGGACCAGCTCGCGGCCGCGGATCTGTGCCAGGTAGGTGCCGCCCAGCTGAGCGGCGCGGCGCGGCGAGTCATCCAGGTCGACCAGTCCGGCCGCGACCGCCAGCATGCTGGCCTCGTAGTCCGCGGCGGCGCGGGACTCGGCGTCGGACCTGGTGGCGTGCTCGTCCAGCACGGCGCGCAGCTCCGGCTGCTGGTCGGCGAGCCGTGTCCAGGCATCCGCCACGGCCTCGCGCGGCGACTGCTCACCTGCGAGCTCGAGCGCGCGGTCGAGCTGGGCGGACAGCGCCGCGTTCCACCGCCTGCGCAGGGCGCGCAGCTGGTCGTCGCGCACGCGCGCCGGGCGGCCGACGGACCCGGCGAGCAGCGCGGTCAGGGTGGCGTAGGAGGTCGGCTCGTCGATCGGGGTGACTGGGGCGAGGGAGGACGTCATGGCGGCACCTGGTTCCCGTGCGGTCCGTGCGAGTGGATGAAATAGAAGCTGTTCGTAATCTATATCTCCGCACGGACCACGTCAAGCTATAGAAGCCGACTGACTTCTATACTAACCTCGGGGGCTGACGAGAGGAGCGCTCATGCCACGGGCATCACGGGCGGACGCCGCGCGCCACCACGAAGAGGTCATCGGGGCCGCCGCGCGGCTGTTCCGCGAGCGCGGCATCGAGTCGGTCAGCGTGCCCGAGGTGATGGCCGAGGCGGGGCTGACCAGGGGCGGGTTCTACAAGCATTTCGAGTCCAAGGACGCCCTCGTCGCCACCGCGGTGGAGGCATCCTTCGCCGACCAGCTCTCGCGGGTGCGCAAGTTCGCCGCCGAGCACCCGGACGACCCCGCCTCCGCGCACCGGGCACTGCTGGACGACTACCTCTCCCCCGACCACCGCGACGACCCGGGCGCCGGCTGCCCCAACGCCGCACTCGCCAGCGAGGTGTCGCACACGGAGGTCGGCAGTGCCCCGAGGGCCACGTTCGCCGCGGGCCTGCGCACCGTACTGAGTGCCTACGGCGCCGACACCGCCCCCGGTGCCGAGCCCAACCCGCACGAGGCCGAGATCCTGGTCGAGATCGCCACCCTGGCCGGCGCTCTGATGTTGGCCCGCGCCACGGCGGGCGACGAGCTGTCCGACCGAATCCTCACCGCCGTGCGGCACAGCTTCGACGCCTGACCCGGCTCGACCGCGCCGCGCGCAGGGGCCACCCCCTCTCCGTGATCATCAGGACACGAGGGCTGTTGGAACCATGATCGAACAGCACTGACGTCCTGGTGATCACCGAATATGGCAGCTTCCTAGGCGTCCGGCGGCTCCGGCGACTCGGCCGCATCGGCGTCGGCGTCCGAGTCGGCGAGTGGGTCGCCGCAGTCGAGGTCGATCGACAGCTCCTCCAGCGCCCCGACGTAGATCTGCACGCGCAGCGTCTCGTAGGGGGCGAGCACGAAGGGCAGCTCGGCGCCGATCAGGGGCAGGCAGCGCGCCCGCAGCAGGTGGGGCCCCTCGATCGCGGGCACGCGCTCGGTACCGCCGAGCTCGAGGTCGGCGACCTGCTGGTCGTCGAGGAAGACGTGGATCCGGCGTGCCGCCCCAGGGGTCACGGTCTGCGGCCGGTGCAGGACCAGCTCACCGGCCCGCTCCGCGGAAGGCACAGCCTCGGCACCCATTGACCACCGCTCCGATCGTCGCCAGTGGATCTCCAACCCTGAGAGCCAGGATCGCCGCAGGTAGCGTCGCGGCCCCACCGGACACAGTCAAGTCGTACGATCAAGCGATTCCGCGCTCGCACCGCACACCCTTTTGCCGTGCCACGCACCCGCTGCAGTGGGCGCTGCGGCGACCGGAGAGGGTGTAGCGGAGATACCCGTGGCGGGAGCCATCGAGACACGTACGCCGTGCGCCGCCCGAGGGTCAGGCGTTGAGCAGGCGGCCGTCGCGGAGCCGGATCACCCGGTCAGCGGCGCGCGCGTCCTCCTTGTCGTGGGTGATCAGGACTACGGTCCGGCCGGCCTCGTGCAGGTCGATCAGCAACCGCAGGAT
>DATAYB010000401.1:0-17284 GCA_036272795.1 Pseudonocardia sp. | reverse complement strand
CGTGTCCGCCTCCAGCTGCTCCGGGTCGACGAGCTGGTCGACCAGGTGCACACGCAGGGCCTCGTCGGCGCTGAGGCGGGCGCCGGAGAACAGGATGTACTTGGCGAACGAAGGGCCCACCGCGGTGACCAGCTGCCGGGTCGAGCTGAACGAGTACACCAGGCCCAGCTTGGCCGGCGTGATACCCAGCGTCGCGGTCCGGCCGGCGAACCGCAGGTCACAGGCCAGCGCGATCTCACAGCCACCGCCGATGCAGAAGCCCTGGATCATCGCGATGGACGGCTTGCGCATGTCCCCGAGCGAGTGCACGGCGTGCTGCGCGTGCTCGCCGTAGCGCCGGGCACCCTCGGCCGTGGCCTGGCGCGTCTCGAACTCGCTGATGTCCGCGCCGGCGCAGAAGTGCTCGCCGGCGCCGCGCACGACGAGCACCTTGACCGAGTCGTCGGCGTCCACCTCGGCGACCAGCTTGGGCAGCGCCTCCCACATCTCGAAGTACATGGCGTTGCGCTTGCCGGGCTGGTTGATCACCAGCTCGGCGATGTCCCCGTGCCGGTTGAGTATCAGTCCCTGGCTCATCTGTCCTACCTGTTCGTCGTGGCGGTGGCGGTCGGGCCGGTGGCGGTCGGGGCGGGCTCGGGTGGCGGGGCCTGCT
Organism: Pseudonocardia sp.; assembly: GCA_036272795.1. Taxonomy (GTDB): domain Bacteria; phylum Actinomycetota; class Actinomycetes; order Mycobacteriales; family Pseudonocardiaceae; genus Pseudonocardia. Next base: position 16,632 of record DATAYB010000401.1, on the reverse strand, counting down.
CCACGATGCCGTGTCCGATCCAGTTCTGGATCTCTGTGTGGTCGAAACCGCTCTCGATGAGGATCTGCCGGCTGTGCTGGCCGAGCAGTGGCGCCGCCAGCCGGACGGTCGCCGGCGTCTCGGACAGCTTGGCCGGCATACCGAGCGCGCGCATCGGGCCGATCTTCGGGTGGTCGATCTCCACCACCATCCCGCGCGCCTCGACCTGCGGCTGGGCCAGTGCCTCGGCGTAGGTCAGCACCGGCCCACCGGGCACGCCGGCGGCGTCCAGAGCGCGGACCCAGTGCTCGGTCGGCTCGGTGCGCAGGATCGCGTGCAGGTCGTCGGCGAGCTGGTCGGCGTGCTCGGCGCGGCTGCCCGCCGAGCCGTACTCGGGGCGGTCCATCAGCTCCGGCCGGTGCAGCACCTGGTGGCAGAGCCGTTCCCACAGCCGGTCGTTGCCGGCGCCGACCGTCACGTAGCCGTCGGCGGTCCGGTACGCCTGGTACGGGGCACGGTGGCGGTGCCGGCTGCCCTCGGCGACCGGTTCGCGGCCACCGCCGAACCACGCGCCGGCCTCCCACACGGTCAGCGCCAGCCCGGCGTCCACCAGCGACACGTCGATGTACTGCCCTGAGCCGCCGCGCAGCCGCCGGATATACGCGGCCAGCACCGCGCCGGCCGCCGTCATACCGGCGACCAGGTCGGTCACGGCGACCCCGAACTTCGCCGGCTCGCCGCCAGGGGCCCCGGTCATCCGCAGGAACCCGGCCATGCCCTGGGCGATGATGTCGAAGCCGGCTCGGTGGCTCTCCGGCCCGGTCTGCCCGTAGCCGGTGATCGAGCAGTAGATGACGTCCGGGTTCGCCGCGCGCACCGTGTCGTAGTCCAGCCCGAGCCGCCGCATCACGCCCGGCCGGAAGTTCTCGACCACCACGTCGGCGCGGCTGGCCAGGCGCAGCGCGATGCGCCGTCCCTCCTCGGACTTCAGGTCCAGTGCCAGCGAGCGCTTGTTTCGGTTCGGCATGGCGGAGGGGTAGCTCTCGCCGTTGACGAACGGCGCGATGTCCCGCGAGTCGTCGCCGTGGCCGGTGCGCTCGATCTTGACCACGTCCGCGCCGTAGTCGCCGAGCAGCATCGTGCAGTACGGCCCTGACAGGAACCGGGTGAAGTCGACGACGGTGACGCCCTCGAGTGGTTGCATGCAGTGACCTCCGCAAACGTGGTCGATCGCCAACGTGGTCGATCAGTCGGGCAGCACCTGGCCCCGGGTCTCCGGGGAGAGCCGCAGCAGCCAGAAGGCCAGCAGGAACGGGACCGCGGTGAGGGCGAGCGGCAGCGAGATGCCGGCCGTGGCGATGCCGTAACCGATCAGGAAGGTGCCTCCGGCGGCCAGGAACCGGGACATCGTGGTGCAGAACGCGAAGCCGCTGGCCCGCACCTCGGTCGGGTACTGCTCGGGCAGCCAGATGGTGAACACCGCGAAGTCCGCACCGCCGACGCCCATCACCACCACGAACACGAAGAACAGCGGCACGCTCGCGGCCGGGTACGCCCAGCCGTAGCCGCCGGCGATCCCGAGCACCATCAGCGTGAAGAACACCGCGAGCGCACGCCTGCGGCCGAACCGCTGGCACAGCAGAGGGGCGAACAAGCAGCTCAGCGCGGTCACCAGGGCGAGCACGCCGGCGCCGAGGGTGCCCAGCATGGCGGCGTCGTGGGCATCCCAGCCGGCCCGCAGCGCGAGCGCCCTGACCGCCGTCGGCAGGTACTGCGAGCTGGCCCAGTAGCCCATCAGCGCGATGGTGACCAGCAGCGCGTTGTTCAGCGTGCGGCGGCGGTAGGGCGGGCGCAGGATGCCGCGCAGGAACGACCAGTACGGCGGGCGGCGCTCGACCTGCCCCACCGCGGCCTGCCAGCGCCGGGTGTCGCCGTGCACCTGGGCCCGGATGTAGAGCACGAACAGCGCCGGCAGTACGCCGATCCAGAACATCCAGCGCCAGCCGACGACGAGGCCGACGAACAGGTTCACCACGGCCCCGAGCAGGAAACCCCAGTAGGTACCGGAGTGCAGCACGCCGCCGAGCAGCACCCGCTTGCGCTCGGGCATCGACTCCGCCACGAACGTGCCGGCGAGCGACCACTCCCCGCCGATGCCGATGGCGGCCAGCAGCCGGAACACGCTCAGCTGCCAGACGTCCTGCGAGAAGCCGGCCAGGAAGGTGAACAGTGCGTAGGTCACGATGCTGGCCATCAACACGGGCACCCGGCCGTACCGGTCGGCGACCGGTCCCCACAGGAACGAGCAGCCCCAGCCGAACAGGAAGACCGCCACGCCGAGCTCGCCGAAGAATGCGATGTTCCCGGCGGTCGCCGGAAATCCCGAATGCGGCAACAGGTCGGTCAGTGCCGGGCTGAGCACCAGTCCGAACAGGCCCGCGTTGTAACCGTCGAGGCTCCAGCCGCCGAATGCGCTGAAGAATGCGCGGCGCTGTTGTTTCGTGAGTTTGTGGTTCGTGTCCGGGCTGGTTGTCGCGAGGTCCCCCCGGCGCTCGCTCGGGCTGGAACCGGATGCTGGATCTGCGCTCGAGTCGGCACTGCTCCGGGCCATCGGGCTGCTCCCCTGCTGCCAAGCCTTCGGCACGGTATGCGATACGTCGTACCAACGGGCGATACGACTGATGTAACCGCCGTCACCCGCTAGTGTCAAGACCATGGGATCAGCCGCGACCGTGCTGCGCGCACTGGAGACAGTGGCCGCCCGGCAGCCGATGGGGGTCAGCGAGCTGGCCCGCCGCCTGGCCATCTCCAAGCCGGCCGCCCAGCGCGCCCTGCAGGCGCTCGCCGACGAGCACTGGATCCGCCGGTCAGCACAGCAGCCGGGGCGCTGGGTGCTGACCGTCAAGGTCCTCGAGGTGGCCAACCAGCTCGGGCTGGAACTCGGCCTGCGCGAGGTGGCGCGGCCGGCCATGCTGGAGCTGGTCAAGATCACCGGAGAGGCCACCCACCTCTCGGTGCTGGATGGGCTCGACGTGGTGACGATCGACGAGGTCGAGTCCACCGAGGTGCTGCGGATCCACTGGCCGATCGGCACGAGGGCAGCCGCGTACGCCGCCGCGAACGGCAAGGCGCTGCTGGCCAACCTGCCCGCCGACCAGCTCACCCGGCACGTTCCCGACCCCCTCGAGGCCCTCACAGCGAGCACGATCACCGACCTGGACCGGCTGCGCGCCGAGCTCGCCGAGATACGCCGGCGCGGCTATTCCGTGCAGCGCGGAGAAGTGCGTGCCGACGTCGCCTCCGTCGCCGCCTGCATTTGTGACCAGAGCGGCCGCGCCGTCGCCTCGCTGAGCATTTTCTTGCCCATTCAGCGCTATCCGGCGGACGGCGCCGAGCGGCTCGGCCGGCTCGTCGCCGAGGCGGCCGGCAAGATCTCCGCGGGGCTTGCCGGCACGTGATCCGCGGCATGGCAGCATGGCGGGGTGCGGGCATTCCAGCAGGTTGACGTGTTCACCGACGAGCTCATGTTCGGCAACCCCGTGGCGGTGGTGCACAACGCCGACGGCTTGACCACCGAGCAGATGGCGGCGTTCGCCCGCTGGACGAACCTGAGCGAGACCACGTTCCTGCTGCCGGCGACCGACCCCGCCGCCGACTACCGGCTGCGGATCTTCACCCCGGTCCAGGAGCTGCCGTTCGCAGGGCACCCCACCCTCGGGACGGCCCGCGCCTGGCTGGAGGCCGGCGGCACCCCGGCGCGCGGCGCGGAGCTGGTCCAGGAGTGCGCCGCCGGGCTCGTCCGTGTCCGCCGCGATGGGCTTCGGCTGGCGTTCGCCGCTCCGCCGGTGCTGCGCAGCGGGCCGGTGGACGACGGCGAGCTCGAGGAGCTGCTGAGGGCGCTGCGCCTCGACGCCGGGGATGTCATCGCGGCCCGGTGGGCGGACAACGGCCCCGGTTGGGTGGCACTGCTGCTGCGCGACGCCGACACCGTGCTTTGCATCGAGCCGGACCGGGGGGCGTTCGGGGCGCTGGACAAGGTCGGCGTGGTCGGCGCCTACCCGGCCGGCTCTGGCGTCGAGTTCGAGGTGCGGGCGTTCGTACCCAGGGTCGGGCTCGGCGAGGACCCGGTGACCGGGAGCCTGAACGCGTCGATCGCCCAGTGGCTGATCCCCGCCGGGCTCGCGCCGGAGCGCTACACGGCCGGCCAGGGCACGCGGCTGGGGCGGCGGGGCCGGATCCATGTCGAGCGGGTCGGGGACGACATCTGGGTCGGCGGGGACACCGTGGTCGGCGTGTCCGGCACTGTCGCGCTCTGAGTCTCGGGCGCGGCTCTCAGCGGCTGGCCGGCGTGGGTGCGGGCAGGGCGGCGAGCAGGTCGGCGCCAGCGGCGGTGAACCCGAAGCACTGGCGGACGTTGTACACCGTGGCGGCCATGCAGAACTCCGGTGACGTGGTGCCCACGGCGTCCTCGAGCAGCACCGCGTCGTAGCCGAGGCAGGCGGCGTCGGTCAGGGTGGCGAGCACGCACTGGTCGGCGTTCACTCCGCCGAACAGCAGCGTGTCCACGCGCAGCCCGCGCAGCACGGAGTCCAGCGGCGTGTCGAAGAACCCGCTCATCCGGTACTTGTCGACGCGGATGTCCCGGGCGGCCGGGGCGAGCTCGTCGACCACCGCCGCCGCCCAGCTGCCCGCCTGCAGCACCGGGGCGCCGTTGGCCGGCAGGGGGCTGCCGATTCCCCTGCCCCGCGCGGCCGGGTCGTAGACGTGCAGCACGTTCGGCGGCAGGTTGGCGCAGTCCGGACGGTTGCCCCAGTTCAGCCAGATCACCGGGGTCGCGCGGGCGCGCAGCGCGGCGGTCAGCTCGGCGAGTACGGGGATGGGGGCGCGGGCCGGCATGATGTCGACCCCGATCCCGGCCAGCCAGCCAGCCGGGTGGCAGAAGTCGTTCTGCATGTCCACGACGACGAGCGCGGTGCGGGCCAGGTCGAGGGTGAGCCGTTCGGGCAGGGCGGGCAGCTCGACGGGCACGGGTGGTCGGGCCGGGCGGCGCAGATCCACCGCACCCTCGCGGACCTGCCAGCTGTTCGCGGTGCTGGGCCCGAGCGGTCGAGTCATGTGAGCTCCCAAGGGGCGGGGCGGTTGACGAGGTCGAGCAGGGCACGGTCGGTGCCCGGGCCGCCGACCAGCGACAGCGCCATCGGCGCGGTACCCACCCGCATGGCCGGCACGGCGAGTGCCGGCAGCCCGGCGAGCGAGGCCAGGCAGGTCAGTCGCAGCGTGGCGAGCCGGGCGGCGTGGACCTGGTCGGCAGGCAGGTCCACGGGCAGCGCGGGGCTCGAGGTCGCCGGCAGTAGCAGCGCCCGGCCCGGCGGCAGCAGCGCGGCGAGCTGGTGCCGGGCGTCCGCGAGCACCGCCCGGGCCCCGTCCAGCTGCTCTGCGTCGACATCGCGGCCGGCCTCGAAGCGGGCGACCACCTCGGGCAGCAGCTCGCCGCTCGCCCTGGTCACGAACGCGCCATGGGCGGCCCACCCCTCGGCGGCCTGCACCGCGCGGAATGCCGGCAGCCAGCCCCGCACCGCCTCGGCCAGCCCGCCGGCCGCCTCGACGCGGCACCCGGTACGGCCGGTGAGAGCGAGCGCGGCGGCGGCGAACGCCACCCGGACCTCCGGCGCGAGCTCGGCGAGCAGCTCCGCCGGCCGCAGCAGCACGTCGATCGGTGGCTGTTCGGCCGGTGCCGGCAGCAGCAGGCCCGCCGAGGTGGCCAGCAGGACGGGGTCGCGGCTGAGCAGGCCGACGGTGTCGAACGAGGGCGAGAGCGGCAGTACCCCGGCGGCGCTGATCACGCCGTGCGTCGGGCGCAGCCCGTACAGCCCGCAGTAGGACGCCGGCACCCGGATCGAGCCGGCCGTGTCGGTACCGATGCCCAGGTCGGCGGCGTGCCCGGCGACGGCGGCGGCCGGCCCGCTGCTGGAGCCGCCGCTCGCGGTGCCGGGGACGGCGGGGTTCGGTACCGCGCCGTAGCTCGCCGTCACACCCGCCAGGGAGAACGCCAGCTCGTCGGTGTGCGCGAGCCCGGCGATCGTGGCGCCGGCGGCCAGCAGCGCGTGCACCGAGGGTGCGGTGGCCGGCTCGATCGGCGCCTCGGCCAGCCAGCGCGCCGAGCCGCCGCCGACGGCCTGGCCACGCACCGCGAACAGGTCCTTCACGGCCAGCCGGACGCCGCGCAGTGCCCCGCCGGCCGGGGCGTCCGTGCCGGGATCGCCGCCGCTCAGCGGCCCGGCCAGCCGCCACACGCGGTCGGACTCCTCCGCTGTGAGCGTCGCGGGCGCGGCGGCCGGCGCGGTGCTGACGTGCGCGGCGGTGATCCGCCAGCCGTCCGCTTCGCGTACCCAGACCTGGGACTGCGCACCTGTGGCGCCACCCGGCCTGGTGGACTCGGCGACCACGGTGACCACGGTGACCACGTCCGGGCCGACCGGGCGCACGTGCACGCGGTCCAGCCGGCGCGGTCCCGGCGGCGGCCGCTGCCGGCGGAACCGGGCGATCTGCTCCGCGCCGACCAGCGTGGCGCCGCCGTCCGAGCGCAGGGTCTCCGGGCCCGGTCGGAACCAGGCCTCCAGGGCGGGCACGTCGTTGCGCGCCAGCGCCCGCTCGTAGTCCCAGAACGCGGCGAGCAGGCCCTCGGGCGTGTCCGGGCCGGCGCCGTCGGACGACTCCGGAGCGGCGGTGGCGTCGAGATCGGACCAGGTCACGGTGTTACCTCCCGGCAACAAGTCGCACCTACGGTCGGCCGTGCACCCCTGACCGAGAGGAAGTCCGGCCCATGGCTGACGCGCCGTCCATCACCCGCCGAGGCGAGATCACGTTCCATCACATCTCCCCAGGTGACACGGTGAAGCTGGCCGTACTGGCCGGGCCGGCGACGGGCTCGCCGACGACCGTGGTGCTGGAGGTGTGGGAGCCGGGCGGCGCGCAGCCACCGAACTCGCACGCCGAGTCCAGCGAGACGTTCGTGGTGCTGTCCGGCCGCGCCAGCGCGCAGTCCGACGAGCGGGTGGTGCAGCTGGAGGCCGGCGACACGCTGACCCTGATGCCGGGCTCGGTGCACCGCATCGTCAACAGCTCCGCCACCGACCGGCTCTACACGCTGACCGTGATGCAGGCCGACGGCGGCTTCGCGGACCTGATCACCCGGGGTCCGGTGGCCGAGGTGGACGAGAGTGACCTCGCGGTGCTGGGGGTTGTGCTGCCGGCGAGCTGACCTGGTGTCGAGGGGCACGGTCGTTCGAACTCCTCATGATCGGCGCTGGTGGGCACGTTTCAGTGCGGTGGGGGCTCCGCCGCGGACGGCCCGCCCGGCACGTCGGTGTGGATCATGAGAACCCGGACGGGGCCGGCGCAGCCGGAACGCCACCGGTGCGGGACCGAGCCCGGGTAGCGCAGGCACTCGCCCGCGGCGAGGCTGAACATCCGACCGTCGCCGAGCTCCACGTCGAGCACGCCCTCGGCAATGTAGACGAACTCGCCGCCGTCGTGCTCGAAGAAGTCCTCGAAGGTGCGTGACGGGTTGCGGAACTCGGTCGGGATGTAACGGCCGGGCTCGGCCAGCAGTTGGCGGGCCACGCCGTCGCCCGTCGCGGGCACCGAGACGCCCTCGTCGCGGCGCAGCATCGCCACCGGTTCGGCGCCGGTGTCGGCCCGCCCGGCGGCCAGCAGCCAGTCCTGGCTGACCCCCAGTGCCCTGGCGATCCGGAACAACGACGACATGCTGGGCCGGGCCAAACCGCGTTCGAGCTGGCTGAGGAACGGGTGGGACAGCTCGGCGCGCTCGGCCACCTCGACGAGGGTCAGTCCCAGCTCGCGGCGCCGGGACCGGATCCGCTCCCCCATCCGGCCCGAGGGCGACGGCGTCGTGCCACCGGCTCCGGCCCCGTCAGGCGGCGGCCCGGCAGGGTTCGCCGCCGGGGTGCCGCTGGCCGTCGGGGTCGCCGGCCGTTGGCCTGTCGTCACGGCGGTCCTCTTTTCCTGAATGCCACACGGCGACACGGGGGCGAAACAATGCGGCTCTAGCGTAAATGTTGATGACATCAACATTAGCGGCCCACGGCGGCCCGGCCCAGCGGAACCACCCCGAGTGGTACGCCTCCCGCTGGCTGCCCGTCGGCGGCCCGGTCACCGACGGAGCGACGGGCACCGGCACCGGCATCGCGCTGCTCGCCGAACCGGGGCACGTGAACAGCTTTCTGCTGGTCGGGTCGCGGCGGGCGGTGCTGTTCGATACCGGTATGGGCATCCAGCCGATCCTGCCGGCCGTCACGGCGCTCACCGGGCTGCCGGTGATCGTGGTCAACTCGCACGACCATTTCGACCATCGGGGTGGCAACCACGAGCTCGCTCCGCACGTGGCCGACATCGCGGTGCACCCCGCCGGCCTGGCCGGACACCGGGCGGCACCGGCCGAGTTCCACACCGGCTACCGGCGCGCGGCGGACCGCTCGGCCGCGCTGTTCGACCGGTTCGCCGAGCTCGACCGGCAGGGCCCGTTCACACTCACCCCCGACCAGCACCCCCGCCCGCTGCCCGACCTGAGCGCCTGGCGTATCCCGGCGGTGCCGCCCACGCGAGCGCTGGCCGACGGCGAGAGCATCGAGCTGGGCGACCGGTCGGTGACCGCGCTGCACACGCCGGGCCACTCGCCGGACAGCCTCTGCCTGTGGGACCCGGAGACCCGCACCCTCCTCAGCGGTGACACGGTGCTCAGCGCGGCCTACTGGGCCCACCAGCCGGGGGCCGATGTCAGCGCGTTCGCGCGCAGCCTGGATCGGCTGGACCGGTTGGGGGCGCGGCGGGTACTGGTCGCCCACAACCTGCGCGCCGAGCTGGACGGGGACGCCGTGCACCGGGCCGCGCTGGCCATGGCGGCCGTCGCGCGCGGTGACACACGACCTCGGCCGGACACCGACCTGCTCGACCGCCCGGTGTGCCGGCACGACCTGGCCGGCGTCTCGATCTTCACGGCACCTGTTGACGCACCCGGGACCGCCGCCGACACCGCACCTGAGTCGCGGGCGTGAGCGCGCCGGCGCTGGGTACCGCCGCCACGGCGCTGCGCCGGGTGCGCACCGCGGCCGGTGAGCTGGTCGACGTGCACATCGGCCCCACCGGCGTGGTCGAGAGCCTGGCCCCGCCGAGCCCCGCGCCGGTCGCCGACGGTGAGCTGGAGCTGCCCGGCTGGGTGGTGCTGCCCGCCGCGGTCGAACCCCATGCGCACCTGGACAAGGCTTTCAGCTGGGCGGCGAGCCGGGCGCCCTACGGGGACCTGCTCTCGGCGATCACCGCGTGGCGCGCGTACGCCCGGGAACTGACCGTCGAGGAGATCCGAGGCCGGGCCCGGCACGCGCTGACCCGGTACCTCGCCGCCGGCATCACCGCGGTACGCAGCCACGTCGACGTGCTGTCCGACGCCGCCGACCCGCTGTGCGGGGTGCGCGCGCTGCTGGAGCTTCGAGAGGAGCTCGAGGACGTCCTCGACCTGCAGGTCTGCCTGCTCGGCGGTACCCTCGCCGACACCGCCACGTTGGAGCGGGCGCTCGACCTCGGCGTGGACGTGCTGGGCGGCTGCCCGCACCTGGCCGACGACCCCGTCGCCGAGACCACCCGCCTGCTGGACCTCGCCGAGCGCCGGGGCATCGCCGTCGACCTGCACACCGACGAGCAGCTCAACCCGGACATGCTGAGCATCCGTGAGCTGGCCGCGCAGGTGCGGCGGCGCGGCCTGACGCAGCGGGTCACCGCGAGCCACTGCGTGAGCCTGGGCAGCCTCGGCTCCGCCGCACTCGCCGACGTGCTGGCCGAGGTGCGGGACGCCGGCCTCGCCGTGGTCACGTTGCCGATCACCAACCTGTACCTGCAGGGGTGGGGGTCGGCGGCGCCGGTGCCGAGGGGCCTGCCGGCGCTGCGCGAGCTGCTCGCGGCGGGCATCACCGTGGCCGCCGGCGGCGACAACGTGCGCGACCCGTTCAACCCGGTCGGCAGGGCGGACCCGTTCGAGACCACGTCACTGCTGATCACCGCCGCCCACCTCGACGCGGACCAGGCCCTGCACGCCGTTACGGGCGCCGGCCGGGAGGTACTCGGGCTGCCGAGGGCGGGTCCGGTGCCCGGCGCGCTGGCCGACCTGGTGGTCGTGTGCGCCGACGACGTGACCGACGTACTGGCCGGCGCCGGCGGTTCCCGGCTGGTGCTGCGCCGGGGCCGGGTGGTGGCCGCCACCACGGTCGACCGGCGGACCGCCGCCGACCCCAGCCCAGTCTCCAGCAGGAGGTCCGGATGAGCCCCACCGTGAGCAGCCCCGCCTCTACCGGCGCGGCCGTGAGTGACCCCGCCACGAGCGGCCCGGTCGCGACAAGGCCGGCGGCCGCCGCCACCCCCTGGACCGCACTGCGCTTCACCGGCGTGGCGAAGCGGTTCGACACCGGCACGCTGGCCCTCGCCGACGTCGACCTCACCGTGGCGCCGGGCGAGTTCGTCAGCGTGGTCGGCCCCTCCGGCTGTGGCAAGAGCACGCTGCTGCGGCTGGCCTCCGGGCTGTCCGTGCCCAGCGCCGGCCGGATCGAGGCGCGGTCGGACCGGCTCTCCTACGTCTTCCAGGACCCGACGCTGCTGCCGTGGCGGACGGCGCAGGCGAACGTCGAGCTGGTCCTCGAGCTGGCCACCGGGGCGGGGAGGGCCGCCAAGGCCGAGCGGCGGGCCAGGGCGGAGCAGGCGCTGCGGACCGTGGGGCTGGCCGGGTTCGAGCGGCAGCTGCCGGCGCACCTGTCCGGCGGCATGCGGATGCGGGTATCACTGGCCAGGGCGCTCGTGCTCGACCCTGACCTGTACCTGTTCGACGAGCCGTTCGGCGCGCTGGACGAGATCACCCGGCTCCGGATGCAGGAGGAGCTGCAGCGGCTGGTGCACGGCGGCACGTGCGGCGCGTTGTTCATCACGCACTCGGTGTCCGAGGCGGTGTTCCTGTCCGACCGGGTGCTCGTGATGTCGGCACGGCCGGGCCGGATCGTGGCCGAGGTCGAGGTCCCGTTCGACCGGCCCCGCCCGCCCGAGCTGCGGTTCGACCCGCAGTTCGGCCGGCTCGCGGCCGCGGTCTCCGAGGCGCTGACGGGAGCCCACCGATGACCAGCCCGACGCTCACGGAAACCCCCAGCTCAGACCCTGTGAGCGGTATTGGTCGCTATAGCGACCAATACCGCTCACAGGGGGTGCGGCGGGTGGCCCGGACCGTGCTGCCGGTGGTGGGGACGGTGGTGGTCTTTCTCGGTATCTGGCTCGCGGTGAGCTATCTGCTGCTCACGCCGCAACGCCGCGAGATCCTGGTGCCGCCGCCGCAGGAGGTGCTCACCGAGGCGCTGCTGCGCTGGTCACACCTGCGTCCGATGCTGCGGGCGCTGCTGCTCGACGTGCAGGTGTCGATGGTGGGGCTGGCCATCGCCGTGCTGCTCGGTGTCCTCGCCGCGCTGGTGATGAGCCAGGCGCCGTGGCTCGAGCGCGGGCTGTACCCGTTCGCGATCCTGCTGCAGGTGGTGCCGATCCTGGCGATCGTGCCGCTGATCGGGCTGTGGTTCGACTACGGCTTCAACGGCAGGGTCGTGGTGTGCGTGATCATCGCGATCTTCCCGATGATCGCCAACACGCTGTTCGGCATCCACTCGGTGGACCGGGGCGCCCACGACCTGTTCACCCTGAACCGCGCGACCCGGTGGCAACGGCTGACCAAGCTGTCGCTGCCCGGCGCCCTGCCGTCCATGTTCGCCGGGCTCCGGATCTCCTCGGGGCTGTCGGTGATCGGGGCGCTGGTCGGCGACTTCTTCTTCGTGCAGGGCCAGCCCGGCCTCGGCACGCTGCTGTCCACGTACATCTCGCGCGTGCAGTCGACCGACCTGTTCGCCGCGATCCTGCTCTCCTCCCTGTACGGGGTTGCGGTGTTCGCCCTGTTCAGCGGCCTGACTTCGGTGGCGGTCGGGTCCTGGCACGGCAGCGGCCGCACCGCCCGCGCCGACCACTGACACAGCCGGCGCCCCGCCGTTGAGACCCGACCGCCGACACCCGACCGAGACTGATCCGGAGTGCCCATGAAGCGTGTCCCCGCCGCGGCGGCCGTGCTCGCCGCCGCCCTGCTCGGTTCCGTGCTCGCCGGCTGCGGCGGCCAGCCGGACACCGCCGCCCCGTCGGCCGCCCCGCTGCCGAAGGCGACCGGCGCCGAGCTGCTCGCCGGCAGCTGCCCCGCCACCGTCTCCGTCCAGCAGGACTGGGAGCCCGAGGCCGAGCATGCCGCGCTGTACCAGTTGGTCGGTCCCGGATACACCATCGACGCCGACCACAAGCGGGTCAGCGGCCCACTGGTGATCGACGGCAAGGACACCGGCGTCAAGATCGAGGTACGGGCCGGTGGCGCGGCGATCGGGTTCGCCGCCGTCCCGGCCCAGATGTACGTCGACCAGTCGATCACGCTCGGCGCGGTCAGCACGGACGGCGCGATCGCCACCTCGGCCAACCAGCCGGTCACCTCGGTGGTGGCCCCGCTGGTGAAGAGCCCGCAGATCCTGATGTGGGACCCGGCCACCCACCCGGACTGGAACACCGTCGCCGACATCGGGGCCTCCGGCGCGAAGGTCGTCGTGGCGAAGGGCGGCTACTTCCCGTCGCTGCTGGTCAGCAAGGGCCTGCTCAAGCCGGACCAGCTGGACACCGGCTACACCGGGGCGCCTGCGCGGTTCGTCACCGACCCGACCATCGCCCAGCAGGGTTTCGCGACCGCCGAGCCGTACATCTACCAGAACGAGGTCAAGACCTGGGCCAAGCCGATCAAGTACCAGCTGCTCGCCGATGTCGGCTACTCGATCTACCCCGAGGCGCTCTCGGTCCGCACCGGCGACCTCGGGGCGCTGTCGGGCTGCCTGACGAAGCTGGTGCCGATCCTGCAGCGTGCCCAGCTGGCCTACATCGGCAACCCCGGCCCGACGAACCAGCTGATCACCGAGGCGGTGACCGAGTACAACGACGGCTGGGCCTACTCGGTCGGCGTGGCCGGCTACGCGGCCACCCAGATGAAGCAGCTGGGCATCGTCGCCAACGACACCACCGGCCCCCTCGGCGGGCTCGACCTGGCCCGCACGCAGTCCACCATCGACGCCTTCGCGCCGATCCTGTCCGCGTCCGGCGCGGCCGTGCGACCCGGGCTGAAGGCCGCCGACATCGCCACGGACCGGTTCCTCGACCCTACGATCAAGATCGGCTCAGGTCAGTGATGACAGTGCACACCGAGCGCTCGCTGCCGTCCCTCGGCCCGGACCGCGTGCGTCAGCTGCTGGCCCGGCTCGCCGAGGTGGTCGGCGCCGACCGGCTGTCCACCGACCCGGCCCGGCTGACGCGGCTGTCCGTGGACTGGGCGCCCATGTCACCGATCCTGCGGGCACAGCTGCCGGCGGGGCGGGCGGACGTGATCGCGACTCCGACCGCCGCCGGGCAGATCCCGGAGATCCTGCGGGTGGCCTACGAGCTCGGCGTCCCGGTCACCGCGCGCGGCACGGGGCTCGGCAACTACGGCCAGGCGATCCCGCTGCACGGGGGCCTGCTGCTGGACGTCAGCGCCTGCCGGGCCATCGAGGAGGTCGGCGGCCCGCCGGAGCAGGGCTGGGTGCGCGCCGAGGCCGGCGTGCGGCTGCGCGAGCTGGACACCGCCGTCGCCGCGCACGGCCACGAGCTGCGGATCTACCCGTCCACGAAGGGCTCCACGCTCGGCGGGTTCCTGGCGGGCGGCAGCGGCGGCACCGGGTCGATCACGTACGGCAGCAATGCCGACGGGCTGGTCACCGAGCTGGACGTGGCGCCGTGCGACGGCAGCGGCGCGCTGCTGCACGTCGAGGGAGAGGCGACCCTGCCGTTCATCCACGCCTACGGCATCACGGGCGTGCTCGCCCGCGCCACGATCCGGCTGGCGCCCCGGCGGGACTGGGTGGCGATCTGGGCGGCCGCCCCGGACTACCGCACCGGCACCGACGCGCTGCGTGCCCTGCTGGAGCTCGACCCCGAACCCCGGCTGGCCTCGCTGGACGAGCCGGCCGTGGTCGCCGCGCTGCCCCGCGACCCGGCGCTGGACCCGGACCGGGCGAGCGTGCGCGCCATCGTGGCTGCCTCGACCGTCGACGCCACCACCGCGTTGCTGCGCAGGGCCGGCGCCGAGGTGCTCGACGTCCGCGCGGGGCTGGTCGCGGCCGACCGGATCACCTCGCTCAGCTACAACCACTCCACGTTCCACCTGCAGAAACGCCACCCCGACTACTTCCACCTCGAGGTGGCGGGCACACCGCTCTGGGACGACCCTGACGCGGTGCGGGCGATCTACGGCGACACCGTGCTGCATCTGGAGCTGATGCGCGAACGCCCGATCGGCATGCTCATGGCGCCCTACGTCTCCCCCGAGCAGGTCTACGCCGGGATGGACGCGCTGGAGGAGATCGGGGTGTCCTACCACTCGCCGCACAACTGGATGCTGGACCGGCGCCTGGACGAGGTGCGCGCCGTGGTGGGACGCACCGACCCGCGCGGCCTGCTCAACCCCGGCAAGCTGACCCCCGACGGAAAGGAGGCACGGTGGCGACCCGCGAGCTGATCGACCTGACCGGGCCGGAGACGGCCGAGGCACTGACGGAGGACTCGGTGATCCTGCTCGGCACCGGCGCCGTCGAGCACCACGGCCCGCACCTGCCGCTGTCCACCGACCTGCTGGTCGCCGACGCCGTGACCGCCGCGCTGCTCGAGCGGGCTCCGGCCGAGCTGCCCGTGTGGCGGCTGCCGACGCTGGCCTTCACCAAGTCGGACGAGCACGCCTGGGCATCCGGCACGATGTGGCTGTCCTGGGACACACTGATGCGGGTGCTCGTCGATCTCGGGCGCTCGATCGCCACCACGCCGGCGCGGCGACTGGTGTTCGTCAACGGCCACGGCGGCAACTCGGCGTTGCTGCAGGTGGCGTGCCGCGAGCTGCGCCGCCGGTTCGGCCTGTACACGTTCCTGATGCACCCGGGCCGGCCGGTGGACCACGGCGGCCGCTCCGCCGCGCCCGAGGAGCTCGGCATGGGTGTGCACGGCGGCCGCGCCGAGACGTCGACGATGCTCT
Source organism: Pseudonocardia sp. (assembly GCA_036272795.1). Taxonomy (GTDB): domain Bacteria; phylum Actinomycetota; class Actinomycetes; order Mycobacteriales; family Pseudonocardiaceae; genus Pseudonocardia. Next base: position 1,478 of record DATAYB010000401.1, on the reverse strand, counting down.
ACCTGCGTCCCGACCTCGTGCACCTGGACCGCGCCGTCCGCGCGGTGCCCGAGCACCTCGCCGAGTACCGGCACGTCGGCTTCGGCAAACCGGTCAGCTTCGGGTGGCTGAGCGACGATTTCGGCACGGGCGGCGTGATCGGCGACCCCCTCGGTGCGACGGCCGTCGAGGGCAAGCAACTGTTCGAGGACGGCGTCGACCAGTGCTTCGCCGCCCTCACCGAGATCGCCCACTTCACCCCCGCGAGTCGCTAGATTTTGCACCCCGAGTCGCTAGATTTTGTACCCGCGCTGCCGGATCCGGGCTGCGCGCGGCGGTTGGTGTGCCGGACACTGGGGGCGCCACCACCGAGGGAGGACGTATGACCACCACCCCGCTGACCGCGGCCACGGTCACGGTCGAGCAGGTCGCGAAGATGATCGACCATGCGCTGCTGCGCCCGGAGCTGACCGTGACCGACGTCCGGCAGGGTTGCGAGCTCGCGGCGAAGTACCAGGTCATCTCGGTGTGTGTGCGGCCGAGCGACGTCCCACTGGCGGTCGGGCAGTTGGCAGGCACCGGCGTCCTGGTGGGCACCGTGATCGGTTTCCCGCACGGCTCGGTCGCCACCGAGGTGAAGGCCGCCGAGACCGCGCTGGCCGTGCGCCAGGGTGCCGCCGAGGCGGACATGGTGCTGAACATCGGTTGGCTGCGCTCCGGTGAGATCGCCGAGGTCGAGGCGGACATCCGGGCGGTTGTCGAGGCGGCCGGGCCTGCGCCGGTGAAGGTGATCCTGGAGAACGCCTACCTGACCGACGAGCAGAAGGTCGCCGGCTGCCAGGCCGCCGAGCGGGCCGGGGCGGCGTTCGTGAAGACCTCGACGGGGTTCGCGCCGACCGGGGCCACCCTGGCCGACGTGGTGCTGATGCGTGCGTCGGTATCGCCGCACATCGAGGTCAAGGCGTCCGGCGGGATGAAGACGCTGGACCAGCTGCTCGAGATGGCCAACGCCGGGGTCACGCGGTTCGGCGCGTCGGCCACCGCCGACATCCTGGACGACCTGGCGCGCCGCCAGCGGTCGGCCGGCTGACGGGCGGCTGACGGGCGGCCGGATCGGGCCGACTCCGGTTCCGTCAGGAGGCGGTGCCGAGCCGGTCGACGGCGCGCAGCCAGATGCCGTTGCGGGTCTGCAGCAGGCCGAGCGCGCGGCCGTGCAGGCACTTGTCGCCGGAGCGGTGCGCATCGAACAGCTCGACATCGTCCCAGGTCTGGCAGCACCGGGCGCAATGGCAGCGGTCCTCACCGACCCAGCTCACGCCACAGCGCCCGCATTCGCCCCGTACCAGCCCCACGGTCTGCACGGTACCCAACGGAGCTGACAAAACCAGGCACCCCGCGCTGACATGCCGTAGGTGTCACAGCCAGGCACGCTGGCCGGTCAGCCGAGGGGGGACTCCCCGCCGTCGACGACGAAGTCGCGGCCGGTGATCCAGGAGGCC
>DATAYB010000400.1:0-12894 GCA_036272795.1 Pseudonocardia sp. | reverse complement strand
CGTCACCGCGCTGCGGCGGATGCACGCCGGCACGAGCGTCGACGCGCACCGCCACGACGACCACCAGATCGTCTACGCCGGGCGGGGCGTGCTCTCGGTGACCACCGACCACGGCCGCTGGATCGCCCCGGCCACCCTGGCGATCTGGGTGCCGGCCGGCACCGTGCACGAGCACCGCGCCTACGGCGAGACCGACCTGCACACCGTCGGCCTGCCCGCCACCGAGAACCCGCTGGGCCTCGCCGAGCCGACGGTGCTCGCGGTCGGCCCGCTGCTCCGCGAGCTCATCATCAGCTACACCCGGGACCCGACCGACGTCGGTGAGGAGCGGAACCGGCTGCGCGCCGTGCTGCTGGACCAGCTCCGGCATTCGCCCCAGCAGCCGATCCAGTTGCCCACCCCGCGCGACCCCCGCCTGGTCGCCGTGTGCGAGCTGCTGCACCAGAACCCGGCCGACGGGCGTTCACTGGGCCAGCTCGGCGCACAGGTCGGCGCGGGCGAGCGCACCCTGTCCCGGCTGTTCCGGAGCGAGGTGCACATGACGTTCCCGCAGTGGCGCACCCAGCTGCGGCTGCACAGGGCGTTGATCCTGCTCGCCGAGGACCTGCCGGTCACCACGGTCGCACACCGCTGCGGCTGGGCGACGGCCAGCGCGTTCATCGACGTGTTCCGGCGCGCCTTCGGCCACACCCCCGGCCGGCGCGCCGGCCCCGGCTGAGCAAGGGGTCAGGTCCCCGACAGCTCCCGCAGGGCCGGCAGCGCGGCGGCGATGGTCGAGTGGGCCTCGGCGCCGGTGCGCACGGCGGCGGTGACGGTGCGGCCCTTGCCGGGCAGCGGCAGCAGCGCCACGCCTGCCGGCGCCGCCCTGCACATCATCGTCGGCAGGATGGTCACGCCGAGACCGGCCGCGACCAGCGGCAACGCGGCGCGCAGGTCGTGGTAGCTGTGCTCCATGGCTGGCGTGAACCCGACGCTCTGGCAGGCGTGCACGAGCACGTCGAGGCAGGCGCTCGGCGGTGGTGTGCCGATCCAGGGCCGGTCGGCCAGCGCGGCGAGCCCGGCCGCCTCGACGTCCGCGCGCAGGGCTTCCGGCACGGCCACCACCAGCGGGTCGTCGAACAGCCGGTGGGCGGTGACACCGTCCGGCGGCGGGGTGCCCAGGTGCGGGTAGTGGTAGGTCAGTGCCAGGTCCAGCTCGCGCTGCTTGAGCAGGGGCAGCGCCGACTCGGGCTCGGCCTCCACGATCCGGGGCCGCAGCCGGGGGTGCCGCCGGACCAGTACCTCGGCCAGCGGTGCCGCGATGGTCTCCAGCCCGCTCGGGAAGCAGCCGACCACCAGCTCGCCGCCGACCTCGCCGTCCAGCGCGCGCACCGCACTCTGCGCCCGCTCCAGCGCGGCCACCACCAGCTCGGACTGGGCGGCGAGCGCGGCGCCAGCGGCGGTCAGCCGGACGGTGCGGCCCTCCCTGCGCAGCAGCGCCGCGCCGGCCTCGGCCTCCAGCGCGCGCAGCTGCTGGGACACCGCCGACGGCGTGACGCGGTGGATGTCCGCGACGGCGGTGACGGTGCCGTACTCGGCGAGGTCCCGCAGCAGCACGAGCCGTTTCACGTCCAGCATGAGCACATCTTAAAAGACTCTGAAGTTCAAGTAGCTGGACTACAGCATGGCGGCGCCATCACCCTGGCGCCATGAAGATTCTGCTCGTCGGAGCCACCGGCACGCTCGGCCGCGCCGTTCTCGAGGTGCTGCGCGAACGCGGCCACCAGCTCGTCACCGCGTCCCGCAAGGGCTCGGACCACACCGTCGACATCCTCGACCCCGACTCGATCGGCGCGCTGTACCGCGAGGTCGGCCCGGTCGACGCCCTCGCCTGCGCCGCCGGCCCGGTGCCGTGGCTGCCGCTGGCCGAGCTGACCCACCAGCACGTGCTGGACGGCCTGACCGGCAAGGTGGTCAGCCAGGTCGAGCTGGTCCGCCAGGGCCAGGGCAGCGTGACCGGGTCGTTCACCCTGATCACGGGCGTGACGGCCCGCGACCCGCTGCGCACCGGCGCCATGGCGACGCTGGCCAACGGCGCCGTCGAGGCGTTCGTGCGTGCCGCCGCCATCGAGCTCGATCAGCGGGTCAACGCGGTCAGCCCGACCGTGTTCACCGAGTCGGTCGAGCACTACGGCAACCTGTTCGCCGGCATCGAGCCCGTGCCGGTGCACCGCGCCGCGCTCGCCTACGTGCGCTCCATCGAGGGCCACCAGACCGGCCAGGTCTACGTGCTGGACTGAGCGGCGCCGCACTCCGGACTGAGCGGCGGCTGACTCTCGGCCGAGCTGCACCGGATCGGCACGTTGTACAAGCGCGCCGGCTGGGCGAGGATCAGCACGCCGTCTCAATGTGGAGGTACCTCCGTGGTCAATCTCGCCGACAGCCTCGTGCACGCCGCCACCGCCTATGCGGACCGCCCGGCGGTCAAGCTGGACGAGGTCGAGCTGACCTATGCGCAGCTGGACCAGGCGTCCCAGCACGTCGCCGGGCTGCTGGCTGCCCGGGGCATCGGGCCCGGCGACCGGGTCGGCATCATGCTGCCGAACGTGCCGCACTGGGGCGTCCTCTACTACGGCGTGCTGCGCGCCGGCGCCGTCGCGGTGCCGATGAACCCCCTGCTCAAGGAGCGGGAGGTGGCCTACTACCTCGGCGACTCCGGCGCCAACCTGCTCTTCGCCTGGCACGGCTTCGGCGCCGAGGCACAGGCCGGCGCGAAGCTCGTCGACGCCGAGGCGGTCCTGATCGAGCCGACCGGCTTCCTCGAGCTGCTCGGCTCGGCCGCCCCCATCCCCGGCGCGGTGGAGCGGGACGGCTCGGACACCGCCGTGATCCTCTACACCTCCGGCACGACCGGGCAGCCGAAGGGCGCCGAGCTCACCCACGACAACCTGACGCGCAACGTCGAGGTCGGCCTCGGCCTGCTCAACACCACTGCCGACGACGTGGTCTTCGGCGGGTTGCCGCTGTTCCACGTGTTCGGCCAGACCTGCGGGCTGAACGCGTCGGTGTCCGCCGGCTCCTGCCTCACGCTGCTGCCCAGGTTCGACCCGAAGAAGACGCTGGAGATCCTGCAGCGCGACAAGGTAACGATCTTCGAGGGCGTGCCCACGATGTACGTCGCGCTGGTCAACCACCCGGACCGGGGTGACTACGACCTGTCGAAGCTGCGGGTGTGCGCGTCCGGCGGCGCGGCCATGCCGGTCGAGGTGATGACGGCGTTCGAGAAGGAGTTCGGCTGCGTCGTGCTGGAGGGCTACGGGCTCTCGGAGACGTCGCCGATCGCCTCGTTCAACGTTCCGGAGCGGCGGCGCCCCGGCTCGATCGGCACCCCGGTCCCCGGCGTCGAGTTCCGGGTCGTGGACGACGCCGGCAACGACGTGCCGGACGGCGATCCCGGCGAGATCGTGATCCGCGGCCACAACGTGATGAAGGGCTACTGGGGCAAGCCGGAGGCGACCGAGGCCGCGATCAAGGACGGCTGGTTCCACACCGGCGACGTGGCCCGCCGCGACGAGGACGGCTTCTACTTCATCGTCGACCGGAAGAAGGACATGATCATCCGGGGCGGGTACAACGTCTACCCCCGGGAGATCGAGGAGGTGCTCTACGAGCACCCGGCGATCGCCGAGGCCGCCGTGATCGGGATGGCGCACGCCGAGCTCGGCGAGGAGGTCGCGGCCGTCGTGGCGCTCAAGCCCGGCGTCTCGGCCACCCCCGACGAGCTGCGCAACTATGTCAAGGGCAAGGTCGCCGCCTACAAGTACCCGCGCCGCGTCGAGATCGTCGACTCCCTGCCGAAGGGCCCGACCGGCAAGATCCTCAAGCGCGAGATCGTCCTGGGGTAGGCCTCACGGGTCAGACGCCGACCGCGTCCGGCGCCGGCAGGCCGTGCAGCCGGGCCGCGTCGGCCCCCGGCGGTGCGCCGAACATCCGGCGGTACTCGCGGCTGAACTGCGAAGGGCTCTCGTAGCCGACCGCGTAACCGACGCCGGCGACGTCGTGCGGCTCGGCGATCAGCCGGATCCGCGCCTCCTGCAGCCTGACCTGCTTCTGGTACTGGATCGGCGTCATCGTGGTGACCGCCCGGAAGTGGCGGTGGAACGACGTCACGCTCATGCCGGCGACGCGCGCGGCGTCCTCGACGCGGAACAGGTCGGCGTAGTTCTCCCGGATCCACCGGACCGCCCGGCCGATCTGCGCCAGCCGGCTGTCCGCCGTGCCGAGCTGCCGGACCATGGCGCCCTGCTCACCCGTGATCAGCCGCCAGACGATCTCCCGCTCGATCGCGGGGCCGAGCACCGGCAGGTCGGCAGGGCGGTCCAGCAGCCGGACCAGCCGCGTGACGGGATCGAGCAAGTCCTCGGGGGCCCGGCTGACCGCGATCGCGGGTGCCTCGCCGACTCCGCGCCCGACCCCGGTCTCCAGCAGCAGTTCGGCGATCAGAGCCGGCCTCAGCGTCAACGCGAACGCCGCGTACGGCGCCCCGACGACGTACGCCGTCACCGGCACCGTCACCGACACGACGAGGTACTCGCCTGCGGCGTAGTTGTAGACGGACTCACCGAGAACCGTGCGCTTGGTGCCCTGCGCGACCAGCGCGAACACCGGCTCGGCCACCGCCGTGTTGGGCGCGGTCTCCGTCGCGGAGGCCTTCACCACCGCCGACGGCCACACCGTCTGGTCGGCATGCCGCCACAGCAGCCGCTGAAGTTCCGGGAGCAGGCCCACCCGCCTGATGCTGCCAAAATTGGCAGGATCGGGCAAGAGCCTGGCAGCATCGATCTACGTCGTCGGGCCCCTTCGGGGCTGTACTGGAGCCATGCCACTCGACTCTTACGTCTCCCTCGGGCGCTCCGGCCTGCGGGTCAGCCCCTTCACCCTCGGTGCCATGACCTTCGGCGAGGACAACGGCTGGGGCGCCAGCCCCGAGGAGTCCGACTCGATGATCAGCGAGTACCTGTACCGGGGCGGCAACTCCATCGACACCGCGAACATGTACACGAACGGCCACTCTGAGAAGATCATCGGCGACTACCTCGCCAGCCGCCCCGGGCTGCGCGACCGGACCGTGCTCGGCACCAAGTTCTTCGGCAACCTGTGGGCCGGCGACCCCAACGGCGGCGGCGCCGGCCGCAAGGCCATCGTCGCGCAGGCCGAGGAGTCGCTGCGGCGGCTGCGCACCGACTACATCGACCTGTACTGGCTGCACAACTGGGACCGCACCGCCCCCATCGCCGAGACCATGCGTGCCCTCGACGACCTGGTCACCGCCGGCAAGATCCGCTACATCGGCATCTCGGACCTGCCCGCCTGGAAGGTCACCGAAGCCCAGCTGGTCGCCGAGTTCCGGGGCTGGACACCGGCGATCGCCCTGCAGGTCGAGTACTCGCTGCTCGCCCGCACGATCGAGGGCGAGTACCTCGACATGGCACAGCACCTGGGACTGGGCGTGATGCCGTGGAGCCCGCTGCGCAACGGGTTCCTGTCCGGCAAGTTCTCCCGGAGGAACACCGGACCGGTCGACGGGCAGCGCAGCACGATGACCGGCCAGCCGACCAACGCGGAGCACGACGTCATCGACGTGCTGCGCGGTGTCGCCGCCGAGGCCGGGGTGACGCCGGCGGCCGCGGCCCTGTCCTGGGTGCAGCACCGCCCCGGGGTCACGTCCACGCTGCTCGGCGCCCGCCACCTGGACCAGCTGCGCGCCAACCTCGACGCCGTCGACGTGCACCTCACCGACGACCAGACGCGGCTGCTCGACAAGGTCTCGGCGCCACAGCTCGGCTTCCCCGCGCAGTACGCCGCGTTCACCCGCGACATCGGCTTCGCGGGCGCCACGGTCGACGGAGTGCCCTCCCAGGTCCCCCACCTGCTCGCCAAGAGCCCGACCCGCTACTGACCGGCGGGGCGGCGGTCGGGGCGGCGTCACCGGTCGGTAAGGGTCGGTGGCGGGGTGCGCTGGCTACGGTGACGAGGTGTTGATCACGGAGCCGCGCACCGGCCGGCGCGGCGCGGTTGTCGCGGACCTGGCCGCGGTGGCCGCCGCCGTGGCACTGGTACTGGTCGCCGCCCTGCTCGGGTGGCGGCTGCTCGCCGCCGGCATGGACATCGACCTGCCGTGGCCGCCGCTGCTGGCCCACTGGCTGCCGCACGTCGGCCCCGGCACGCCGGCCGCGGTGCTCGTGGCCGCACTTGTCGCCATCCACGGGCCCGGGCTGGCCGAGCGGCTGCGCTGGCGCCCGCTGCTGGCCCTGGCCTACCCCACCTCGGTGCTCTGGACGTTCTCGCTGGCGCTGGTGGACGGCTGGCAGCGCGGCATCGTCGACCGGTTGACCACCAAGGACGAGTACCTGCACGACGTGCCGCTGGCGCACGACATCCCGCTGCTGCTGCGCACCTTCGCCGACCACATCCTGACCATCGCGGTCGACCCCGCGCAGACCTGGTTCTGGACCACGCACGTCGGCGCACACCCGCCACTGGCGTTCCTGCTGTTCGTCTGGCTCGACCGGCTCGGGCTCGGCGGGGGTGGCCCGGCCGGCGTGTTCGTGATCCTGGTCGGCGCCTCGGCGTGTGTGGCGGTTGCGGTCGCGCTGCGTGCGCTGGGCGTCGAGGGAGTCGCCCGCCGCGCGCTGCCGTTCGGGGTGCTGGTGCCCGGCGCGGTATGGGTCGGGGTGTCGGCGGACGGCCTGTTCGCGGCCGTGCTGGCCTGGAGCGTGGCGCTGGTCGCGGTGGGGGCGACCGGGTCCGGGTTCCGGTCGGCGGTGGCCTCGGCGGCCGGCGGGGCGCTGTTCGGCTGCTGCCTGTACCTGTCCTACGGGTTGGCGCTCGGCGCGCTGCTGCCACTGGCCGTGCTGGTGCACACCCGCGCCGGCCGGGCGGCGGTGCTGGCCGGCTGCGGGCTCGCCACCGTCGTGCTGGCCTTCACGCTCGCCGGGTTCTGGTGGTTCACCGGCTACGCCGACGTGAAGGTGATCTATGCGGCGAGCATCGCGGCCACCCGGCCGTACCTGTACTTCGGCCTGGCGGACATCGCGGCGGTGCTGTTCGCCACCGGGCCTGCGGTGGTCGCCGGGCTGCGCAGGGCGGTGGCCGCGCTGGTGCCGGCGCGGGTCGGCCCGGGGTCGGGCGACCTGGCACGGTCAGGGGCACGCCCCGGTGCCCGGGTCCCGACGGGGGTGCCGGGGCCGGCGGTGCTGCTGGCCGGCGCCGCGCTCGCGGCCATCCTGCTCGCCGACCTGTCCGGCATGAGCAAGGGCGAGGTCGAGCGCATCTGGCTGCCGTTCGTGATGTGGCTGGTCCCGCTGGCTGCGCTGCTCGACCACCGGCGGAGCTGGTTGCTCGGGCAGGCCGGGCTCGCGCTGGCGGTCAACCACCTGCTGCTGACGGTCTGGTGAACCGGCGGGAAACCCTGATCGCCTCCGGGTGGGGTACCGGTCATGATGACACCGCCGGCGGGCTGACGGCGCCGACCGGCTGACCGCGCCGGACTGCTGCCGGTCGGCGACCTACGCGCCCGGCAGCGATCGAGGGAGCCCGAACGACGGCAGGACGGTGTTCTCGAAGCGGGTCATGGCGGAGATCCGGTCGCCCGCGAGCGTCAGGACGTAGAGGCCCACCCCGTGGCTGACGCCGCCCCGGGCCCGCAGGTAGGCGCCGAACGCCGGCTGCCCATTGGCCCGAGTCGGAACGAGCTCGAACCTGCGCCCCGCCCCGAAGATGCCGGCGCAGAACCGGAGCACGACGTCCCGGCCTTCGTACTCGAACGGCATCGGGGGCATCGACATGAAGACGCCGTCGGTCAGCAGGCCCACCAGCGCGTCGAGATCGGCCGACTCCCACGCGCTGACGAACTTCGCCACGATCGCGTCCTCGGCGGCTGAGCGGGCGGCGGGCGGCGGTGCGCACGCGGCTGTCGACTGTCGCCGCAGGCCGGCGCGCGCCCGCTTGAGTGCGCTGGTGACCGACTCGACGGTCGCGTCCAGCATCTCGGCGACCTCGTTCGCGTGGAACCCGAGGACGTCGCGCAGGATCAGGACGGCGAGCTGGCGGGGCGGCAGGACCTGCAGGGCGGTCACGAACGCGAGCGAGATGGACTCCGTCTGCTCGTAGCGGGCCTGCGGGCCGAGCGGCACCTCGCCCGCACCCCCGAGGGCCGCGTCGGGGAACGGCTCGAGCCAGACGACCTCGCCGAGCCGGGTCGGCTCCGGCGGTTCGACGTTCGGCACGTCCCACTCCTTGGCGGGGCGCCGGCTGGCCGCGCGGCGTGCGTTGAGGCACTGGTTGGTGGCGATCCGGTACAGCCACGTGCGCGGCGCCGCGCGCTCCTCGAACCCGGCCAGGCCTCGCCAGGCGGCCAGCAGCGTGTCCTGCACGGCGTCCTCGGCGTCCTGGACGGAGCCGAGCATCCGGTAGCAGTGCACCAGCAGCTCCCGCCGGTGGGGCTCGGTCAGCTCCCGGAACGCGTCGCCGTCCCCGACCCTCGCGCGGGACACCAGGTCGCCGGTTGCCACGTGCGCGTCACCTCCTTCTGGCCGCTCTACCCGGTACCGACACCGACCGGGGTTCGAACTGGGCGGCCGGCGCGCGCCCACTTTGCCGACCTCGCGGTTTCTACCCCAGTGGCAGCCGAGCACCTCACCGAGGGAGAACCGACATGGGCAGGATCGTGGTCAGCGAGAACGTCTCGCTGGACGGAGTCAGCCAGGACCCGGACGGCACGGAGGGCTTCGAGCGAGGCGGCTGGTTCGCGCAGGTCGGGAGCGGGGACTACGAAGCGTGGGCCAAGGTCGAGCTCGACGAGGCACTGAGCACCGAGGCGCTGCTGCTGGGCCGACGGAGCTACGAGTTCTTCGCCGGGCGGTGGCCCGCCCGGAGTGGCGAGTGGGCCGACAGGCTGAACGGCATGGCCAAGTACGTCGTGTCCTCCGACCTGCGTGATCCCGACTGGGCCAACACCACGGTCCTCGACGGGGACGTCCCGGCCGCGGTCGCGCAGCTCAAGGACGACATCGCCGGCGACATCGTCGTCTACGCCAGTGGCCAGCTCGTGCACACGCTGATCGAGCACGACCTCGTCGACGAGGTGCGGCTGATGATCTACCCATCCCTGCTCGGGGCCGGCGAGCGCCTCTTCGGCGGCACCGGCGACCGGAAATCGCTGCGCCTCGTCGACTCCCGCACCGTGGGTGACGGCCTCGTCTTGCTCACCTACGAGATCGTCCGGGCCCGCTAGGTCGGACAGCTAGGTCGGCCAGCGATGATCAGCCGTGTCCGGTCGCGGCAGTTCGGGCTGCTGCCGCCAGGGTGCGGCTGACCTCGGCCGCGCCGGACGCGAGCTGGTCGATATCGACGCGACGCCGACCGAAGCCGCTCAGGTGCAGGGTGGCGAAGCCGTGAGCGGCGGCAAGGCTCTTCCCGAACAGCGCGAGCGCGGCCTCGGGGTCATCGCCCACGACTCCCAGCGCGCTGGACAACACGATGTCCATGACCGCTCGCCCCGCCGCCCCCAGGTCGGGATCGCGCAGGGGCTGCAGCTGCTCGGCGAAGACGAGATCCAGCCCGGCGCGGTGGCGCACGACGAACCGCACATAGACCGAGGCGATGACGGCGAGCGCCTCGCACGGGTCGTCGACGACGGCGAGGGCGGCCCGCAGGTCGGCGTTGAGGAGCTCAGCCGCGCGGATGGCCACGGCCAGCAGGAACGCCTGACGGGTGGGGAAGTGCCGGTAGGGCGCGGCCGGGCTGACACCGGTGCGGCGGGCGGCCTCGGCCACCGACAGCGCCTCGACGCCACTCTCGGCGATCAGTGCGAGACCGGCGTCGACGAGCGCGGCCCGCAGGTCACCGTGGTGATAGCTGTCGCGTGCGGCCATGGTCTCCCACCACGTCAATGTAAGAGATAGCTTACACTGGTCGATGTAAGAGCACTCTTACAAGGAGGTGGCATGTCAGGAATCGACGGCAAGGTCGTCGCCATTACCGGGGCCGGCAGTGGGATCGGCGAGGCCACCGCGGTGCTGCTCGCCGAGCGGGGCGCCAAGGTCGTGCTCGGAGCACGCGGAACCGAGCGGCTCGAGGCGGTGGCCGGGCGCATCACCGCCACCGGAGGCGCTGCCGCCTGGGCGCGGACCGACGTGCGGCGGCGAGCTGATGTGGAGAACCTCGTGCACCTGGCCAGCGAGCGCTTCGGCCGGCTGGACGTCATGGTCAACAACGCCGGGGTCGGCCTCCTCTCCCGCCTCGACGAGCTGCGGGTCGAGGACTGGGAAGAGATGATCGACGTCAACATCAAGGGAGTCCTCTACGGCATCGCCGCCGCACTGCCCGTCTTCCGGCGTCAAGGGTCCGGGCACGTGGTCAACACCCTGTCCACGTCCGGGCTGCGGATCACACCGATGCAGGCGGTCTACGCCGGCACGAAGAACGCCGTGCGCACCATCGCCGAAGCGCTCCGTCAGGAGGCCGGTGACACCCTGCGCGTGACGTCGGTGTCCCCGGGCCTCGTCCGGACCGGGTTCGGGGACGCCGCGGCCGACCCGGACGTGCTGGCCGAGATGCGTGCACGGATGGAGCAGCTCGCGATCGAGCCGGCGGCGATCGCACGGGCCATCGCGTTCGCGATCGAGCAGCCGGACTCCGTCGACGTTGGCGACATCGTCGTGCGACCCACCGCCCAGACCTGACCCCGACGCGCCGACCCGACCGTCGGACGGCCCGGGGCGGTGCCTGGCCATCCGACTGGGTGACCACCGCTTACCGCTTCGAGATGATGCTGTGACGTGTGGCTGTTAGCGTCCGCTCAGTCGTCGCCGGCCCTGTCCGATCCGGTAGTCCAGCCTCCTGGGTTGGCCGGGGCCGGCGACGCGCCATGTCCGCCGTCTTCGGCGCTAGCCCTTGAGCAGTGCGCGGGACATGACCACCCGCTGGATCTGGTTGGTGCCCTCGTAGATCTGGGTGATCTTGGCGTCCCGCATCATCCGCTCGACCGGGAAGTCCTGCGTGTAGCCCGCGCCACCGAACAGCTGCACAGCGTCGGTGGTGACCTCCATCGCCACGTCCGAGGCGTAGCACTTGGCGGCGCTGGCGAAGAACGTCATGTCCTTCTCACCGCGCTCCACCTTGGCCGCCGCGACGTAGACCATCTGCCGGGCCGCCTCGGTCTTCATCGCCATGTCGGCGAGCATGAACTGCACACCCTGGAAGTCCGAGATCGACCGGCCGAACTGGCGGCGCTCCTTGACGTAGGCGAGCGAGGCGTCCAGCGCACCCTGCGCGATGCCGACGGCCTGGGCGCCGATGGTCGGTCGGGTGTGGTCGAAGGTGCGCATCGCGGTCTTGAAGCCGGTGCCGGGCTCCCCGATGATCCGGTCGGCCGGGATGGTGCAGTCGGTGAAGTAGATCTCGCAGGTCGGCGAGCCCTTGATGCCGAGCTTGCGCTCCTTCGTCCCGACCTCGAAGCCCGGGTCGTCGGCGTGCACCACGAACGCGGAGACGCCGTTCGCGCCCTTCTCCGGATCGGTCGAGGCGAAGACCGTGTACCAGGTGGAGACGCCGGCGTTGGTGATCCACGCCTTGGCGCCGTTGAGCACCCAGTGGTCGCCGTCCAGCCGGGCCCTGGTCTTCATCGCCACCGCGTCGGAGCCGGACTCCCGCTCGGACAGCGCGTAGGAGATCATCGCGTCGCCGCTGGCGATGGACGGCATGACCTGCTTCTTGAGCTCTTCGGATGCGGCCAGCAGCACCGGCATGCTGCCCAGCTTGTTGATGCCCGGGACCAGCGACGAGCTGGCGCACACCCGCGCCACCTCTTCGATCACGATGCAGCCCGCGACCGCGTCGGCGCCGTCACCGCCGTACTCCTCGGGCAGGTGAACCGCGTGGAAGCCGGAGGCGGTCAGCGCGGTCCGGGCCTCGGTGGGGTAGCGCGGCTTGTCATCGACGTCCGCTGCATACGGCGCGATCTCCTTCTCGGAGAGCGCACGCACGGCGGCGCGCAACTCACGGTGCTCTTCGGCGAGCTGGTAGATGTCGAAATCCGGGTTCACGAGGCGTGATGGTAATGCCACGCCCTGCGCTGGCACAGCGGAAGACATCCAGACGGATATGTGACAGCCCCCGGGCCGCATCACACCTTCGGGTTAGCGAAGAGCGGTGTGACCGAGCTGGACAAGGCTCGGAGCCCGGGGGCCGGGTGACTGTCGGGGATTGCCAGCACGGACCGGCTTCCATCGACCGTCAGGATTCGCGGTGCTAGCGGACAGCCACCTCACAAGTCCTGCAGCTATTCAACGCTGGACCACCTCCCTCCATGTGTACCTGCACGCTACGGCCGAAACGGCCACTCCGGCAACGAGGTTTACTGAGAGCGAACCCGGCGGCCGTTTTCGCCACTCAGCGCAGTGGGCGGGCGGGCGCAGCGGGCCGACAGGCGCGCGCGTTGTGGACGTGACACACGGGTTGGAGCACGTGTGGGGCCTCCGGCCCGCCGCGCCGCACACACCGTGGTATCGCCGCACACAGGACTGGACGTGTGCGCGGCGACACCACGCTGTGTGCCGTCCGGGAGCGGCCCGTCCAGTGCCGGCTGACGTCACACCAGTACTCGCCCACACCAAGCCGCCGTTCCCCGCGTGCGCGGGCCCCACTCGCCGTGTGCCAACCCCGCGAGCTGTGTGCCAGCCCGCAAGGTGTGTGCGGCTGTGCGGCGTTACCTGTTGAGGGAGGCGCGCAGGGCGGCGTCCTTGGCCAGTACGAGGTTCTCCAGCTCGGCCTGCTGCGCCACCACCTGGGCGCGGAGCTCCGGGTCGGACGCGCCGAGCATGCGCACCGCCAGCAGTCCCGCGTTGCGCGCAC
>DATAYB010000399.1:0-13833 GCA_036272795.1 Pseudonocardia sp. | reverse complement strand
TACCACCGCTTCCCCGACGGCAAGGCTCAGATGGCCGAAGTCGTGCTCGGCCGGGTGGAGGTACTGCTCGGTGAGGTGTTGGAGCCGATGCGGGACACACCGGACGTCACCGAGGGTGTTGCCGAGACGGCCCGGCGGATCGGCGAGTTCTACGGCGGCGGGTTGCTGCCCTGCGTGCTGGACACGCTGACGCTCGCCGGTACCCCGGACAGCGTCCGGAACAGGTCGGCCGGCCTGCCCCGCCAGCTGCTCGGCGGGTGAGCGGGGTGGCTCAGCCGACGGCCTGCAGGTCCCGGATGATCGGCTGCCACAAGCTCTCGGGCAGCGGGTGCGGACTGTAGAAGCCGGTCCGGGTGAAGATGTCGCCGTAGCGGGCCAGCAGCTGCGAGGCGACCTGGTTCGGCGGAGCCACGATGGCGAACGCGTCCAGCACCTCGTCGGTGATCCGCCGGCCCATCTCGTCCCACTCGCCGCGCTTGGACAGGGTGTTCAGCTCCTGGCCGAGATCGTCCCAGCCGTGGGCCTCGAACACCGGCCAGTACGCCGGTGTCGACCCGTAGAACGCGATCTGCTTGCGCACCGCAGCGTCCGCCGTCTCGACCTGCTCGTCGGTCTCGCCGGTCACGATGAACGGCAGGCCACTGATCTGGAAGCCGTCCAGGTCGGTTTTTCCGGCCGCCGCCCGTCCCGCCAACAGGGCCGGCAGGGTGGTCTGCCGCAGGTACCGCTCGGTGGTGAAGCCGTGTACGAAGAAGCCGTCCGCCGCCTCGCCGGCCACCTTGGTCATCAGCGGTCCGACGCCGGCCAGGATGATCGGCGGGTTGCCGTGCGGGTTGGAGCCGGGGTTGAAGAACGGCGTCATGAGCGTGTGCGTGTAGTACTCGCCGAGGAAGCGCAGCGGCTCGCCGGTGGCCCAGCTGTGCCAGATCGCGCGGATGGCCAGCAGGTACTCGCGCATTCGGCCGGCCGGCGAGGACCACGGCATGGAGAAGCGCTTGGTGATGTGCGGCTTGATCTGCGAGCCGACGCCGAGCAGGAACCGGCCGCCGGAGTACAGCTGCAGGTCGTTTGCCAGCACGGCCAGCGACATCGGGTTGCGGGCGAACGCCAGTGCGATCGCCGTGCCCAGCTCCAGCCGCTCGGTGCGCGTGGCGGCCACCGCGAGGGCGGGGAACGGATCATGTTTGATCTCGCTGAGCCAACCGCCGTCGTAGCCTCGTCGCTCGGCCTCGGTGGCGGCGTCCCAGTCCCCGGCCTTCCCCTCAAGGGTGAAATCGACCTTCATTGGTACTCCGCTCGTCCGGTTCCACCAGCCGTTCGTCGCACCATAACCGCTCACCGGACGAGTCCTGACGACGGCCGAGTCATAACCGACTCACAGCTCCCCAGTTGGCTAACGTCAGTGCCCATAGGGCAACCTGGTGCCGGAATCAAGAGCGATTGCGGACAGTGATACGTCATGCACAGGGCGTGACGTAGGGAGGATCTGGCAACCATGTCGGTCGGCTACCCCGAGCCCTCCGCCACGGTGCTCGAGGGAGCATCGGCGGCGAGTGGTTCGTCGGCTCCCGGCACCACACGGTCGTCGGCTCCCGATGTGTCCGCTGCCGGCTCGCGCGCCTCCGAGCCGTCCGATGCCACCCGGCTGGCAAAGCAGAGTCGGGTCCGACAGATCGACGCACTCCGGGTGCTCAGCTGCTTCTCGGTGATCACCGTGCACGCGGTCGGCGGCCCCTTCCCGGTCGACAGTGTCGGGCTCGGCGAGACCAACTTCCTGCTGCACTACAGCCGCGAGGTGTTCTTCTTCGTCTCGGCGCTGGTGCTCGTACGCACGTACTACCCACGCCTCGGGCCGAACGGGCGGCTGCCGGACGAGACCGGGTTCCGGCTCCGCAGGCTGCGCACGATCGGCGTGCCGTACCTGTGGTGGACCAGCCTCTATCTGGCCGTGTCGATCTTCCACACCCGGCACGCGGAGCCGTTCTCCCAGACCCTGGACGACCTGCCGCTGCGCTGGCTGTACCTGGTTGCCACGGGCAACGGCAGCTACCACATGTACTTCCTGCTGGTCACGCTGCAGTACGCGGTCGTGTTCCCTGTCGTGTTGCGGGTCCTTCGGCACACCCAGGGGCGGCACGGGCGGGTGCTC
Source organism: Pseudonocardia sp. (assembly GCA_036272795.1). Taxonomy (GTDB): domain Bacteria; phylum Actinomycetota; class Actinomycetes; order Mycobacteriales; family Pseudonocardiaceae; genus Pseudonocardia. The sequence goes on along the minus strand of DATAYB010000399.1, from coordinate 11,684 downwards.
GCCGCCTCGGCGCTGCTCCAGGTGGCCACGCTGGCCTGCTACCACTGGGCGCTGCTGCCCGACGACGGCTGGCGCGGGCTGCTCGGCGACGCCAGCCTGCCGGCGTACCAGCTGTGGCTCGTCGGCGGCGCGATTGCCGGGCTGCACCTGGAGCAGTGGCACAGCTGGGTCGTCGCGCACCGCCGCTGGGCACTCGGCGCACTGCCGGTGGCCGCCGCGGTGCTGCTCTGGGTGTACTGGGCGCAGGTGCCGAGCCGGGGCGGGCTCGGCGCCAGCAGCCCGCTGCAGCCGATCATGATTTTCTGGTCCGTCGCCGCGCTCGGCGTGCTGTACCTGCTCGCGGTGTGGATCATGGAGCGTGGCGCACCCGGCCTGCGCAACGCGTTCAGCTATCTCGCGCAGCTCTCCTTCGGGGTGTACCTGGCTCACCCGATGGTGCTCGATTTTGTGCTCGCCGTGCTGCGCCGCACGGGGTTGATGGCGCCCTCGGTGTGGGTGTCGCTGATCGCGCTGCTGTGCACCGTCGCGCTCACCGTGGCGGTCTGCAGCGCGCTGCACCGGACGCCGCTGAGCCTGCCGCTGATGGGGCGCGCGCGGTTGGCGCCGGCCCGGGCCCCGCAGCCCCGGCTGCAGCGGTTGCGCACCCGGCTGGTCAGCGTGCCGACGGCGGTGCTGGCCGTGAGTGTGCTGGCAGTGCTGCTGGTCAGCGGCGATCAGACGCCCCCGGCGGACACCGGCACGCCGAGCTGGGAGGAGACCGTCGAGGCCAGCGACCCGGTCCCCCCGACCGGCGACACCGACTGCTCGACCGACCCGACCACGGCCGCCGCGCTGGCTCTGCCGCTGGACTGTTCGGACGGCGTACAGGACACCCCGGAGGCGTCCTCGGCGGCGTCCGCATCGGGTGCCCCGGGCGTCTCCGGCGGCTGAGTTTCGGCCCCGCGCCGACCGCGCCGCGCCACGACGTGTGCGGCGACACGGTGGCCAGCGCACCGGTCGGGCGCAATACCTGAGATAATGGTGACTGGGTGTGCCTGATGTGCGCCCTGACGCACTGAGGACAACCGTCCCAAGAGTGCTATCTCGAGAGAACTGACGAGACCCTACGCTGTGAGCATTGATGTAGCCGAACACCCGCAGTCTATTGCGCTGACCTTTGCCGACCTTCCGTTGGACCCCGCCCTCCTGGCGACGGTCGCGGAGCTCGGTTACGAGCAGCCCAGCCCGATCCAGGCTGAGGCGATCACCCCGCTGCTCGAGGGGCACGACCTGTTGGGGCAGGCCGCGACCGGCACGGGTAAGACCGCTGCCTTCATGCTGCCGATGTTGCAGCGCCTGATCGACCGGCGGCTCGAGCAGCCCGGTCGCAAGGGCATCTTCGGCCTGGTGCTGGCGCCGACGCGCGAGCTGGCCATGCAGGTCAACACCGCCGCCGCGCGGTACGGCGAGGGCATCGGCGTGCGCACGCTCGCCGTGTACGGCGGCGCGCCGATCGGCCCGCAGCTGGGCGCCCTACGCAAGGGCGTCGACGTCGTCGTGGCCACCCCCGGCCGCGCGATCGACCTGATCAACCGGGGCGGCCTGAAGCTCGACGAGCTCGAGGTCGCGGTACTCGACGAGGCCGACGAGATGCTCGACATGGGCTTCGTCGAGGACATCGAGACGATCCTGGACGCCACGCCGGACACCCGACAGGTGGTGCTCTTCTCCGCGACCATGCCCCGGCGGATCGAGAAGCTGGCGCAGAGTTACCTGCGTGAGCCGGTCACCGTCCGGATCAAGCGCGAGGTGGTCGCCGAGGGCGCTGCGCCGCAGGTCAGGCAGAACGCCTACCTTGTGCCGCGCTCGCACACCACCGCGGCGCTCGGTCGCGTGCTGGAGCTGGAGCGGCCCCGGTCGGCGATCGTCTTCTGCCGCACCAGGGCCGACGTGGATGCGGTCACCGAGGCGCTGACCGGCCGTGGCCTGCGCGCCGAGGCACTGCACGGCGGCATGGACCAGGAGCACCGCGGCCGTGTCGTCGAGCGGCTGCGCAGCGGTCGCACCGAGCTGCTGGTGGCCACCGACGTGGCCGCCCGTGGCCTCGACATCGACCTGCTCACCCACGTCGTCAACCACGACGTGCCGCAGACCGCCGAGGCCTACGTGCACCGGATCGGCCGTGTCGGCCGGGCCGGCCGCGAAGGCGTGGCGATCACGCTGGTACCGCCGTCAAAGCGGTATATGCTGGGCGCCGTCGAGCGTCTCACCGGCCAGCGGATCACCGTCGCCTCGGTGCCCTCGCTCGCCGACCTGCGCTCCGCGCGGCTGGCCCGCACCAAGGCCGAGCTGGTCACGCTGCTGGACCAGGCCGAGAGCGAGCGCGCCTCGGCCGAGTCGGTCGAGAACGCCCCCGGCGACGAGGTGCGGGCGATGATCTCCGAGCTCTCCGTCGAGTACGACCCGCTGGCCGTCGCGGCCGCCGCCGTCCGGCTGGCCCAGGACGCGGCCGGCACGGCGTCCGACGACGAGGAGATCCCGGTGATCAGCCCGAACCCGTCGGCTCGCGGTGCGCTCCGCCCGCCGCGCGGCACCCGACCGGAACGCGGCCCGGGCCGTGAGCGCGGCGCGGGTGACCGTCCGCCGAAGGCCGGCACCGCACGGCTGTTCGTCGCGGCGGGTCGCGCCGCCGGCATCCGCCCGCAGGACATCGTGGGCGCGCTGGCCAACGAGTCGCAGCTGTCCGGCCGCGACATCGGCACGATCCAGATCCACGAGCGCCACGCGCTGGTGGAGGTGCCCGAGGCGTCGGCCGACGACGTGCTGCGTGAGCTGCGCGGCTCGACCATGCTCAAGGGGCGGCGGGCCAACGTTCGCCGGGACCGCACCCGCTGAGCCCGATGGCGGCTGATCGACCCGAGCCGCCTCGGCCGGCAGCCGAGTCACTCGAGCCGTCCGGACCGGCAGCCACGCTGTCGGGCCGGGCGGCCGAGTCGTCCGAGTCACCTGGCCTGCCGGCGGACTGGAGCCGCTGGCGGGACCAGGTGGACCTGGCCGGCTACGACGACCGGTGGCGCCGGATGGCCGAGGCCGGCGAGAACCCGCACGGCGAGGCAGACCTGGTCAGCGCCTACCGCCCGGCGTCGGTGCTGGACGCCGGCTGCGGCACCGGGCGGGTGGCCATCGAGCTGGCCCGCCGGGGCATCCGCGTGCTCGGGGTGGACGCCGACCCAGACATGATCACCGCCGCCCGCGCGAAGGCGCCCGAACTGGCGTGGCGGCAGGTGGACCTGGCCGGCCTGGCGCTCGACGAGCGGTTCGACGTCGTGGTGCTGGCCGGCAACGTGGTGCCGTACGTGGCCGCTTCCCGGCGCGCGGCGGCCATCGCGGCCTGCGCCGGCGTGCTGACCGGAGGTGGCCGGCTGGTCGCCGGGTTCACCCTGCGGCCGGGTTGGCCGAGCCCCGCGGAGTACGACAGCTGGTGCGCGGCCGTCGGGCTGGTCGCCGAGGCCAGCTACGCCACCTGGGACGGCGCGCCGTTCGCCGACAGCGGCGACTACCTCGTCGCCGTGCACCGGGCGCCGCTGGTCGCGGGCCACCCGGCTGATCAGCGTGCCGAGTCAGGGGAGCGCAGTGGCTGACCTCGAACAGCTGATCAGACCTGGTATGCGGATCGCGGTCGAGGACGGCACCGGCACCCCGCGCTCGCTCTTCCCGGCGCTCAACCGGGCCGCCGAACGCCACGGCGACCTGCGGCTGTTGCTGGGCTGGACGCCGGTCGCCGAGCCGACGCTGGACCTGTCGCTGTTCGCCGACGCGCGCACGGTGATGTCCGGCTGGGGGCTGCGTGGCGCGGTCGAGGCCGGCACGGTCACCCCGATCCCGATGCGGCTGTCCGCCGTGCCGGCCCTGCTGCACGGCCCGCTCCGGCCGGACCTGGTGCTGGCGACCGTCGTCCGCACCGCCGACGGGCTGCGCTTCTCCGCCGAGGTGAGCTGGCTGCGGGCGGCGATGGGGGCGGGGGTGCCGGTGGCCGCGGTGGTCAGCCGCTCCGGTCCACACGCCGACGCCGGGCCCGCGCTGCCCGAGGACGCCGTCACCGTGCTCGGCGAGACCGACGACGGCCCGCGCGAGCTCAGCTTCGCCACGCCCAGCCCCGCGCAGGAGCAGATCTGCACGCACGCCGCCGCGCTCGTGCCGGAAGGCGCCCGGGTGCAGGTCGGCCCTGGTCAGCTGGGCGCGGCGATGCTGCGCGCGCTGCAGGTGCCGGTGCGCATCGACTCCGGGCTGCTGCCCGAGCAGGTCGTCGACCTCGATGAGCGCGGGCTGCTGCTGGACGACCCCGTCGCCGCGTACCTGGTCGGCACCGAGCGCCTGTACCGCTGGGCGCACGGCCGGCCACTGCTGCACCCGCTGGAGGTCACCCACGACCTCGGCCGGCTGTCCAACGGCGTGCCGTTTGTCGCGTTCAACACGGCGATCGAGCTGGACGTGGCCGGGCAGGTGAACGTCGAGGGCACCGAGTCCGCGATCGTCGGCGGCATCGGCGGGCACTCGGACTACGCGGCCGCCGGGGCGCGCTCGGTCGGCGGCCTGAGCATCGTGGCGGTGAGCAGTACGCACAAGGGGCGCTCCACGCTGGTCCGGCGGCTGTCCCGGCCGGCGAGCACCCCGTCGCAGGACGTCGACGTGGTGGTCACCGAGCGCGGGGCGGCCGACCTGCGCGGGCTCAGCCGTGCCGAGCGGGCCGCCGCGCTGCTCGACCTGTGGGGCCCGGCCGGCGTCCGCGAGCCCTGACCCGCCGGCCCGCGCGGGGCCGACAACGCCCCGCGAGTCGGGGAAGTTAGGCCGGGAGTGCGGGGTCGGTGAGCGCCGTCATCGCCATCCGGCGGAGCAGGCCGGCGGCGAGCTCCGAGTCACCCCTCGGTGTGCTGTGCGGCGTGGAGTTGAGCAGCCCGAAGACGCCGTGCGCGGCGATCCTGGCGGCCTCGGCGGTCAGGCCCGGGGTGTGGCGGCACAGCGCGTCCACCCAGATCTCGACGTAGGCCCGCTGCAGCGTGCGCACCTGGCGGCGGTCGGGAGTCGGCAGGTTTGCGAGGTCCCGGTCGTGCACGGTGATCAGCTCGGGCTCGCGCAGGGAGAAGTCGAGCTGGAAGTCGACCAGTGCGGCGAGCAGCTCGCCCGGGTCGGCGATCCGGCCGGCCAGCGCGGTGCCTCCGGCCAGCAGGCGCTCGCTCACGCCGATCAGCATCCGCGCGAGCAGTGCCTCCTTGCTGGGGAAATGCCGGTACAGCGCCGGCCCGCTGATGCCGACGGCCGCCCCGAGCTCCACAATGCTGACCCCGTGGAAACCGTGTCGGGCGAACAGCTGGGCCGCCTCCTGCAGGATCTGCGTCTTCCGAGGGGTGCTCGCCGGGGCGGGCGACCCTGTCATCGGCGGTGTCGGCACGGCGACCATCTGTTCACCCTACCGACCCTGGCGCTGGATGTTAATGACCGCTAACGTAGTTAACGAACGCTAACTGTGTGACCTCAGGGAGTTCACCCACGATGGAAGCGCCCCCGTTGGCCAGCGCCGTCGACCCGACGAGCGCGGCGTTCGAGCGCAACGCCGCGTCCCACGAGAAGCTGGTGACCGAGCTGCGTGACCGGCTGGCCACCGCCCGCCTCGGCGGCCCCGAGCGCGCCCGCACCCGGCATACCGACCGGGGCAAGCTGCTGCCGCGCGACCGGGTGGACTCGCTGGTCGACCCGTCGAGCCCGTTCCTGGAGCTGTCGCCGCTGGCGGCGGGCGGCATGTACGGCGACGACGCGCCGGGCGCCGGGATCATCACCGGGGTCGGCCGGGTCGCCGGCCGGGAGTGCGTGATCGTGGCCAACGACGCCACGGTCAAGGGCGGCACCTACTACCCGATGACGGTGAAGAAGCACCTGCGCGCACAGGAGGTGGCGCTGCACAACCACCTGCCGTGCATCTACCTCGTCGACTCCGGTGGGGCGTTCCTGCCAGAGCAGGACGACGTCTTCCCGGACCGCGAGCACTTCGGCCGGATCTTCTACAACCAGGCCACGATGTCCTCGAAGGGCATCCCGCAGATCGCCGCGGTGCTCGGTAGCTGCACGGCCGGCGGCGCGTACGTGCCGGCGATGAGCGACCAGGCCGTGATCGTGCGCAACCAGGGCACGATCTTCCTGGGCGGCCCGCCGCTGGTGAAGGCGGCCACCGGCGAGGAGGTCACGGCCGAGGAGCTGGGCGGCGGCGACCTGCACTCCCGCATCTCCGGCGTCACCGACCACCTGGCCGACGACGATGCGCATGCGCTGCAGATCGTCCGCTCCATCGTCTCCACGCTCGGCCCTCGTACCCCGGTGCCGTGGCAGCGGCAGCCCACGGTGGCCCCGCGCGTCGACGAGCGGCAGCTCTACGGCGCGGTGCCCGCCGACTCGCGCACCGGCTACGACGTGCACGAGGTGATCGCCCGGATCGTGGACGGCAGCGCGTTCGCCGAGTTCAAGGCCGAGTACGGGTCGACGCTGGTCACCGGGTTCGCCCACATCCACGGCCACCCGGTCGGCATCGTGGCCAACAACGGCGTGCTGTTCAGCGAGTCGGCCATGAAGGGCGCGCACTTCATCGAGCTGTGCGACCAGCGCTCGATCCCGCTCGTGTACCTGCAGAACATCACCGGCTTCATGGTCGGCCGCGAGTACGAGGCCGGCGGCATCGCCAAGCACGGCGCGAAGCTGGTGACCGCGACGGCGTGCGCCCGGGTGCCCAAGTTCACCGTCGTGATCGGGGGCTCGTTCGGCGCCGGCAACTACGCGATGTGCGGGCGGGCGTACTCACCCCGGTTCCTCTGGATGTGGCCGAACGCGCGGATCTCGGTGATGGGTGGAGAGCAGGCCGCCACCGTGTTGTCGATGGTGCGCCGGCCGGACGATCCGGTGCCGGTGGAGGAGTTCAAGGCGGCGATCCGCGAGCAGTACGAGCAGCAGGGCAACCCGTACTACTCCACCGCCCGGCTCTGGGACGACGGTGTGATCGACCCGGCGGACACGCGCATGGTGCTCGGCCTCGCGCTGTCCGCGGCGGCCAACGCGCCGCTCGAACCGGTCCGCTACGGCGTCTTCCGGATGTGACCGCCGTGCAAACCCCCAGCTCAGACCCTGTGAGTGGTACTGGTCGCGATAGCGACCAATACCAGGGTCTGACCAGCGCAAACGCGAGAGGTCTGCTGTGTTCGACACCGTTCTGATCGCCAACCGGGGCGAGATCGCCGTGCGGGTGATCCGTACGTTACGCGGGCTCGGGGTGCGCTCGGTGGCCGTGTTCAGCGACGCCGACGCCGGTGCGCGCCACGTCGCGGAGGCCGACGTCGCCGTGCACATCGGCCCGACGCCGGCCAACCAGAGCTACCTGAACATCCGCGCCGTGGTGGACGCCGCCGTGCGTACCCGTGCGCAGGCCGTGCACCCCGGATACGGCTTCCTGTCCGAGAACGTGGAGTTCGCCAGGGCGTGCGAGGCCGCGGGGCTGGTGTTCATCGGCCCGCCGGTGGCTGCCATCGAGGCGATGGGCGACAAGATCCGCGCCAAGGCGACCGTGTCGGCGGCCGGCGTGCCCGTGGTGCCCGGTGGTGGCGCGCCCGGCGACTCCGACGACGCGCTGGCCGCGATCGCCCGGGAGATCGGCTTCCCGGTACTGCTCAAGCCGTCAGCGGGCGGTGGCGGTAAGGGCATGCGGCTGGTCACCGCGGACGGCCAGCTGCACGACGCGATCGCGGGCGCCCGGCGGGAGGCGCGCGGTAGCTTCGGCGACGACACGCTGCTGGTGGAGCGGTTCGTCACCGATCCGAGGCACATCGAGATCCAGGTGCTGGCCGACGCGCACGGCACCGTGCTGCATCTCGGCGAGCGTGAGTGCAGCCTGCAGCGCCGGCACCAGAAGATCATCGAGGAGGCGCCGTCGCCGCTGCTCACCCCGGTGCAGCGGGCCGCGATGGGCGCCGCCGCCGTCGAGGCCGCGCGCTCGGTCGGCTACACGGGGGCTGGGACGGTGGAGTTCATTGTCGATGGCTCGGACGCCGACCAGTACTTCTTCATGGAGATGAACACCCGGCTGCAGGTGGAGCACCCGGTCACCGAGCTGGTCACGGGGTTGGACCTGGTCGAGCTGCAGCTGCGCGTGGCGGCCGGCGAGCCGCTGGGGTTGACCCAGGACGACGTTGTGCTGACCGGCCACGCCGTGGAGGCCCGCGTTTACGCCGAGGACCCCGCACGCGGCTTCCTGCCCACCGGCGGTCGGGTGCTGCACCTGCGCGAGGCGTCCGGGCCCGGTATCCGGGTGGACTCCGCGCTGCGGCCCGAGCTCGAGGTGGGCGGCGCCTACGACCCGATGCTGGCCAAGGTGATCGCCCACGGCCCGGACCGGGAGACCGCGCTGCGCCGCCTCGACGGGGCACTGGTCGACACCTCCGTGCTCGGCGTGCCGACCAACGTGGCTTTCCTGCGCGCGCTGCTGCGCCACCCCGCCGTGGCGGCGGGCGACCTGGACACCGGACTGGTCGAGCGCGCGCTCGGTGAGCTCGTCGACGACGCGATCCCCGAACCGGTGTACGCGGTCGCCGCCCTGCAGCGGGTGCTGGCCATGGAACCCGCCGACCCGGTCACCGACCCATGGGACATCCCCGGTGGCTGGCGTCTCGGCGAGCCGGCGTGGAGCACCTGGCGGTTCGAGCTGTCCGGGCACGAACCGGTGGACGTGCGGGTGCGTGGCCGGGCGAGCGCCGCCGAGGTCGCCGTCGGCGGCGGCGAACCGGTGCCGTGCGCGCTGCGCCTGGACACCGGTCCGGCCGGGCCGGAGCTCGTACTCAGCTACCAGGGCGCCACCCAGCGCTACCAGACCGCCGGCACCGACGGCCAGCGCTGGCTCGGCCGGCGCGGGCGCAGCTGGGCACTGGCCGAGACCGGCCGGCTGGCCGCCGCGCGCTCCGGAGCCGGTGGCGCGGTCGGTGGCGAGCTGCGCAGCCCGATGCCCGGCGCGGTGCTCGCGGTCTCCGTGACAGAGGGCGACACCGTGGTCGCCGGCCAGCCGTTGCTGGTCATCGAGGCGATGAAGATGGAGCACACCATCGCCGCGCCCACCGACGGCGTGGTCACCGGCCTCGCCGTCCACGAGGGCCAGCAGGTCGCCGTCGACCAGCCCCTGGTCACCGTCACCCCGCCCGCCGAGCCAACCACCACGTCCGCACCCGACGCAGCGGGAGAGAAACCATGATCGACCACAGGTTGCCGGAGGAGTACCAGGACCTGCGCAAGACCGTCGAGGAGTTCGCCCGCGAACAGGTGGCCCCTGTGATCGGCGAGTTCTACGAGCGGGAGACGTTCCCGTACGAGCTGGTCGCGCAGATGGGCCGGATGGGACTGTTCGGCCTGCCGTTCCCCGAGGAGTACGGCGGCATGGGTGGCGACTACTTCGCGCTGTGCCTGGCGCTGGAGGAGCTGGCCAGGGTCGACTCCTCGGTGGCGATCACGCTCGAGGCCGGCGTCTCCCTGGGCGCGATGCCGATCTTCCGGTTCGGTACCGAGGAGCAGAAGCGGGAGTGGCTGCCCGCGCTGTGCGCCGGTGAGAAGCTGGCCGGGTTCGGGCTCACCGAGCCGGGCGGTGGTTCCGACGCGGGAGCCACTCGCACCACCGCGGTGGTGGACGGCGATGAGTGGGTGATCAACGGCTCCAAGTCGTTCATCACGAACTCCGGCACCGACATCACCTCGGCGGTCACCGTGACCGCCGTGACGGGGACCAGCGGCGGTCGCAAGGAGATCTCGTCGATCATCGTGCCGGCCGGTACGCCGGGCTTCACGGTGGCGCCGAAGTACTCCAAGGTCGGGTGGAACGCCTCGGACACGCACGAGCTGTCGTTCGACGACTGCCGGGTGCCGGTCGCCAACCTGCTCGGCACGCGCGGCAAGGGCTACGCCCAGTTCCTGCGCATCCTCGACGAGGGGCGCATCGCGATCGCCGCGGTGTCGGTCGGGCTGGCGCAGGGCTGCGTCGACGAGTGCCTGCGCTACATCCGCGAGCGCGAGGCGTTCGGCCACACGATCGGCACATACCAGTCGGTGCAGTTCAAGCTGGCCGACATGGAGACGCGCGTGCACACCGCCCGACTCGCCTACTACCACGCGGCGAGCAAGATGCTGCGCGGTGAGCCGTTCAAGAAGGACGCCGCAATCGCCAAGCTCGTCGCCTCGAACGCCGCCATGGACAACTCGCGCGACGGCACCCAGATCTTCGGCGGCTACGGCTTCATGAACGAGTTCCCGGTCGGCCGCTTCTACCGGGACGCCAAGATCCTGGAGATCGGCGAGGGCACCTCCGAGGTCCAGCGCATGCTCATCGCCCGCGAGATCGGCGCCACCGGCTGAGCTCACGCCGGGTTCGGAGAAACTTCCTCGGAACCCGACCGATGAGATGTCCGATCTGCCGCGGTCGTAACGACCAAGGGGTGTCCGCGAGCAGAGGAGAGCACCGATGAGCCTGCCCCAGGTCGTGTCGAGGGACGAGTGGTTGGCCGCCCGCAAGGCGCTGCTGACCAGGGAGAAGGAGCTGACCCGCACCCGGGATGCGCTGAACGCCGACAGGCGGCGGCTCCCGATGGTGCACGTCGCCAAGGAGTACGTGTTCGAAGGGCCGGACGGCAAGGCGAGCTTGCTGGATCTGTTCGGCGGCCGGCGCCAGCTGATGGTCGTGCACTTCATGTTCAACCCGGAGTGGACCGACGGCTGCCCGAGCTGCTCGGCGTCGGCCGAGGAACGGGCGCCCGGGCTCTACCAGCACCTGGCCACCCGCGACACCACACTGGTGCACGTGTCCCGTGCGCCGCTGCCCAAGATCGAGGACTACCAGCGCCGCAAGGGCTGGACGTTCCCGTGGGTGTCGTCCTACGGCAGCGACTTCAACTACGACTACGCGGTCACGATGGACGAGACCGTCGCCCCGCTCGAGTACAACTACAAGACGCTCGAGAAGCACCGCCAGGCCGGCACGGACTACTACTTCTCCGGCCCGCAGCCGTCCGAGCAGCCCGGTATGAGCTGCTTCCTGCGGGACGGCGACACGATCTTCCACACGTACTCGCACTACGGGCGGGGCGCCGAGCAGCTGGGCGGTTCGTACTACTACCTCGACCTGACCGCGCTCGGCCGCCAGGAGGAGTGGGAGGAGCCCAAGGGCCGGTCTGGCAGCTCGCGGGGGCCGCGCCCGGACTTCGCCGAGTCGGACTGAGGGTCACCGCCCGGCTGGCCGGGTGGGTGGCGAGGTGGTCGTGTGGCCGGGTGGGTGGGTGGCCTGGGTGGGTGGCCTGGGTGGCTGGCTGCAACGGTCTGTACGCCGCTCGAGTCGCTCACCCCGTTCGACTTGTCGTGGGAAAAGGACGCGACAAGTGCCAGTTGCCGTGGCTAAAAGCCATGACAAGTTGGACGGGGTGAACGCTCTGTGCTCAGTGCGCGCCGTCCTTGGCGCGACCATCCCCTGGAGCCTCCGGTGGCACTTCGCACGGCGTGCCTTCACTTCGCACAGTGTGCGGAGTATGCAAAGTGACAGCGCGGTATGCGAAGCGGAAGTTGTCAAGTCAAGTGAGACAGTTGGTGTTTACAGGACAGGTTGTCGCTGCTCGGTGGGTTGGTTGATCCAGGCAACCTCG
>DATAYB010000398.1:0-7366 GCA_036272795.1 Pseudonocardia sp. | reverse complement strand
TAGAGCCGATAGCCGGCCGGGCTCCGCCCCGAGGGGAGCAGGCCGGAGCTCTCGTAGAACCGCAGCGTGGTCGCCGGGACCCCGGAGCGCTCCGCGAGCTGAGAGATGCGCATCGTGCTCACACCTCGACGGTAAACCTTCTACCCGGCTCGAAGGTCAAGCTCGACCCGGTCAGCGTGGCACCGGAGTGGCGACCAGCGCCCGCCGCACCGCCGAGCGCAGCCAGCCGTGCCCGCCGTCGGCCGCGTGGCGGGGATGCCAGGCCATCCCGATGACCAGCGGCGGCAGTTCCAGCGGGACCTCGAGCAGCCGCAGACCGAGCACCAGCGCCGGGTCCGTCATCGGGCCGGGACCAGCGTCGAGGCCACCGGCGGGTACCAGGCAGACCAGGTCGGTCCGAGCGGCCAGGTTCATCGCGGCCAGGTGGCTGGGCAGCACGGCCACGACCGCCTCATCACCCGACGGCGGCCGCGCCTACCACAGTGGCCTGGCAACCATCTTGATCGAAGGCCGCTGTGGTTGAACTCGGCGAACGAACGCGACTCCGGTGCGTCAGCGGAGTGGGGGTAGGGGGCGGTCGTTGACGACGTGCTTCATGACGAGCGTCGAGTTCAGGCGCTGGACGCCGGGGAGTGCGGCGAGTACGTCGTCCTCGAGCTGCTGGTACGCGGTCAGGTCGGCGGTGACGATGCGAAGCAGGTAGTCCGGGTCGCCGAACAGCCGCTGCGCCTGGATCACCTCCGGCACCGCCGAGAGCGCCGCCTCGAAGCCGAGCAGGGTGGCCCGGTCCTCCTGGCGCATGGTCACGAACACGAGCGCCTGGAACGTCAGCCCGAGCGCTTCGGGGGCGACGATGGCGCGGTAGCCGGTGATGGCGCCGCCGCGCTCCAGCTCGCGGAGCCGCCGATGGCACGGGGACACGCTCAGGCCGACCCGCGCGGCCAGCTCGGTGATGGTCAGCCGACCTTCCTCCTGCAGCGTCGCAAGAATCTTCCGGTCAATAGCGTCCACGGAGAAAAGTCTTCCACCAAACAAGGTCAGCAGGGCAGAAGTTGGAACCAGCTTCTGGCCGGACGCCCATAGCCTTGCCCTCAGAGGACCACCCGACGAGGGAAGCAGCCCGCCATGGCCGTCAGCTCGGTTGTCGCCTTCTGGGCCGTCGCGGTCCTGCTGATCATCGTCCCCGGCGCGGACTGGGCCTTCACCATCGCCGCCGGGATGGGCGGCCGGTCGGTGCTACCGGCGGTCGGCGGCCTGGTGCTGGGTTACGCGCTGGTCACCGGGGTGGTCGCGGCCGGCGTCGGCGCACTGGTCGCCGGCTCGCCCCCGGCCCTGACCGGCCTGACCCTGCTCGGCGGCGCCTACCTCGGCTGGCACGGCGCGAGGACGCTGGCGCGCCCGGCCACCGTCGAGCTCGACACCGCCGACCCTGCCGGGCAGGCACGCGGTCCGGCCGGAAGGGCGCGCGACACGCTCGTCAGGGGCATCGGCGTCAGTGGCCTCAACCCCAAGGGCCTGCTGATCTTCCTAGCGCTGTTGCCGCAGTTCACCGACCCGCGCGGCGGCTGGCCGGTGGCCGCCCAGATCGGCGTGCTCGGGGCGGCGTTCACCCTGACCTGCGCGGTGTTCTACCTCGGCCTCGGCACGTTCGCCCGGACCGTCCTGCACGCCCGCCCCTCGGCCGCCCGCGCGGTCAGCCGGGTCGCGGGCGCGGCGATGATCGCCATCGGGGTGCTGCTCGTCGTCGACCGGCTCGCCGCCTGAGTTGGCCGGACTTATCCGCGAGCACTCCCGGGCCGAGCCTGGAAAACTCCTCACCGTTGAAAAGTGCGACCGGAAGCGCCATCGAGGGAGACCACGCTTGAGCCAGCACAGCACCGGACCCGCTGCCCGCGAGACCCGGGAGTTCCCGCTGCGGCCGACGCCGATCCACGTCGCCGACGACGTGCTCGACGACCTGCGGCAACGCCTGGCGCTGACCCGCTGGCCGGTCGACGCGGGCAACCAGGACTGGTACTACGGCGTCGAGCGCGGCTACCTGCGGGAGCTCGTCGACCACTGGCGGACCAAGTACGACTGGCGCGCGGAGGCGGCGATCAACGCCTACGAGCACTACCGGGTCGAGGTCGACGGTGTGCCGGTGCACTTCATGCGCAGGCCCGGCGTCGGCCCGAACCCGACCCCGCTGATCCTCACGCACGGCTGGCCGTGGACGTTCTGGCACTGGTCCAAGGTCATCGACCAGCTGGCCGACCCCGGCTCCTTCGGTGGCGACGCGGGCGAGGCGTTCGACGTGATCGTGCCGTCCCTGCCCGGTTTCGGGTTCTCCACTCCTCTGCCGGACCACCCGGACATGAACTTTGGAAGATCGCCGACCTCTGGCACAGCCTGATGACCCGCACCCTAGGGCACGAGCGGTACGCGGCCGCCGGATGTGACGTCGGCGCGCTGGTCACCGGGCAGCTCGGGCACAAGTACGCGGACGAGCTCTACGCCATCCACATCGGGTCCGGCCTGAAGCTCGACCTGTTCACCGGCGACCGGGCCTGGGACCTCAGCGGCGGCCGGCCGATCCCCGAGGGCCTGCCCGCCGACGTGCACGCGCGGATCCTCGAGCTGGAGAAGCGGTTCGCCGTGCACCTGGCCGCGCACGTGCTCGACTCCAGCACGCTCGCCTACGGGCTGTCCGACTCCCCCGCCGGTTTGCTCGCCTGGATCCTGCAGCGCTGGCGGAGCTGGAGCGACCACCGCGGCGACCTCGAGACCGTGTTCAGCAAGGACGACCTGCTCACGCACGCGATGATCTTCTGGGTGAACAACGCGATCGGCACCTCGATCCGCACCTACGCCAACAACAACCGCTACCCCTGGACCCCGTCGCACGACCGCTGGCCGGTGGTCGAGGCGCCGACCGGGATCACCTTCGTCGGCCACGAGAACCCGCCCGGGGTCGACACCGAGGGGCGCGTCCCGCACTTCCTCGCCAGCGACCGGGCGCCCTGGTACAACCACGTCAACCTGACCGCGCACGACCGGGGCGGCCACTTCATCCCGTGGGAGATCCCCGACGAGTGGGTCGCCGACCTGCGCCGGACGTTCCGCGACCGCCGCTAGCCGCCGGCCGTCGTCGGCCGTCGACGGCGTCACCCCGGGCGCTCAGGAGCTGACCACCCGCCGCCGGGAAGGCCCGTCCACCTGGAGGGGCCTCCCGCTGGCATCTCCGACATCAAGCTCCCAGGACGCACTCAGGTTGTTCACAGGTCCACTCGGAACCCTCTGGCAACGGCACCCGAGGATCCGGGTGACCCGACCGACGGAGGTCCCGGGAGGCCAACCAAAGTGATCGTCCGCGACATCCTGTCCATCGCATACCGGGCGCTGCGCTCCAACAAGCTGCGCTCCGGCCTGACCATGCTCGGGCTGATCATCGGCGTGGCCGCCGTCATCCTGCTGACCTCGTTCGGCCAGGGCGTCGGCAACTCGGTCAACAACGCCATCGCGCCGGTCGCGAACAGCATCACCGTGGTGCCTAAGGAGTCACCGATCCCCGGTGGCCCGCCGTCGAAGCCGCTGACCGACGACGACGAGCAGGCCATCGCGAGGATCCCCGAGGTAGCCGAGCTGGTCCCGCAGGTCACCGGCGCCACTACCGGCGCGGCCGGCCAGGTCTCCAAGGCAGTCACCGCGTCCGTCCCTTCCGCGCACTTCACCTCCGCGGCGGTCACCGGGACCACCGCCAACTTCCTGTCCGCGAACCAGAAGGCGGTGTCCGCCGGTCGGTTCTTCACCAGCGACGAGGAGAAGAGCGGCGCCAAGGTCGCGGTGCTCGGGCCGGACATCGCCACCGCGCTCTACGGGCCGGACCCCAACGCCGCGCTGGGCAAGCCGCTGCGGCTCACCCACGCGATGTTCAAGGTCGTCGGCCTGATGCCCTCCTACGGCAAGTCCGGCGACAACGCCATCGTGATGCCGTTGAAGGCGGCCCGCGCCGGGGTGTTCGGCTACGGCGACGGCGGCGACGAGATCACCTCGATCGTCGTGAAGTCCACCTCCGTGCCCGCGGTGAAGCACGTCGAGGCGCAGATCACCGACCTGCTGATGGACCGGCACCAGATCTCCGACCCCAAGTACGCCGACTTCCAGGTGCAGGACCAGGGCTCCCGGATGAAGACCTTCGTCGACCTGATCAACCTGATCACGAACTTCGTGCCGGCGATCGCGGCGATCTCCCTGCTGGTCGGCGGCATCGGGGTGCTCAACATCATGCTGGTCTCGGTCACCGACCGGACCAGGGAGATCGGCACCCGCAAGGCGATCGGGGCCAGCGACTCCGCGATCCTGACCCAGTTCGTGATGGAGGCGATCGCGCTCGCCGGGCTCGGTGGCCTCATGGGCGCGGTGCTGGGCGTCGGGCTGATCCTGAGCACCAAACTGGTCATCCCGCTGATGTCCGCCAAGGGGTTCCTGAGCACCTTCGACCCGGTGCTGTCCGCGCCGCCGGTCGCGGTGGCGTTCGTGATCAGCCTCATGATCGGGCTGGCCGCGGGTGGCTACCCGGCGTGGCGGGCCGCGCAGCTCAAGCCGATCGAGGCGCTCCGCTACGAGTAGCTAGCTAGCCCGCGGCCGCGCCACCCGAGGCTGCCCCGGCGACGTTGGCGGTGAGCCGGCGCAGCGTCTCACGCAGCTGCTCGAACTCCGCGCCGTCCAGCGCCATCGCCGCGCCGATCGCACCGGGCACACCCCGGGCCCGTTCCCGCAGCTCGGCACCCTGGTCCGTCAGCGCGACCAGCACCGACCGCTCGTCGTCGGCCCGCCGTTCCTTGCGCACCAGGCCGCTGGCCGCGAGCCGCTTGAGGAGCGGGGAGAGCGTGCCGTAGTCGAGGTGCAGGGCCTCCCCGACCACCTTGACCGGCACCGTGCCCTGATCCCAGAGCACCAGCATCACCAGGTACTGCGGGTAGGTCAGCCCGAGCTCGTCGAGCATGGGGCGGTACAGCGCGGTCACCGCGCGCGAGGCGGCGTAGAGCGCGAAGCACATCTGGTCGTCGAGCAAGAGCGAGTACTCGTCGGTCCGCTGGTCCCCCGGCTCGCCCCTCGGTGTTGTCATCACGTGCTCCCGTTCCCGACTCGAGCTGTGTCAACGCCCACAATACCATCGTCCACATTTACCTTGTGCACAATCTAAATGGGCCCTATGTTTATGGCATCAGCGCAGACCAGCTAGCCGAGGAGATCGAGATGAGCACAGTGAGCAACGCGGTCACGCCAGTGCTGGAGCCCGCCGCGCAGGCCTTCGTCGACGCCACCGCAACGCCGCCGTTCCTGTTCCAGCTGCCGCCGGCGGAAGGCCGCAAGGCGCTCGACGAGGTGCAGTCCGGTGAGATCGCCAAGCCGGCCGTCGACGAGGAGTGGCTGACCGTCGAGGGCGGCCCCACCGGCAGCGTCCGGGTCCGGGTCGTCCGCCCGCACGGGGTCGCCGGTGCCCTGCCGGTCGTGCTGTACATCCACGGCGCCGGCTGGGTCTTCGGCAACGCACACACCCATGACCGGCTGGTCCGCGAGCTCGCGGTCGGTGCCGGTGCGGCCGTCGTCTTCCCCGAGTACGACCTCTCCCCCGAGGCCCGCTACCCGGTGGCCATCGAGCAGAACTACGCGGCCGCCCAGTGGGTCGTCGCGCACGGCGCCGAGAAGGGGCTCGACGCCTCGCGGCTCGCGGTGGTCGGCGACTCCGTCGGCGGCAACATGACCGCGGCGCTCACCCTGATGGCCAAGGAGCGCGGCGACGTCCACCTCGTCCAGCAGGTGCTGTTCTACCCGGTCACCGACGCGTCCTTCGATACCGCGTCCTACCAGCAGTTCGGCGAGGGCTACTACCTGCGCCGCGACGGCATGCAGTGGTTCTGGGACCAGTACACGACCGACCCCGCGCAGCGCGCCGAGATCACCGCGTCGCCGCTGCGGGCGAGCCTCGCGCAGCTGGCCGACCTGCCGCCGGCACTGGTCATCACCGGCGAGGCCGACGTGCTGCGCGACGAGGGTGAGGCCTACGCCGCCAAGCTGCGCGCCGCCGGTGTGCCCGTCACCGCGATCCGCTACCAGGGCATCATCCACGACTTCGTGATGGTCGACGCCCTGCGCGAGACCCACGCGGCCGCGGCCGCGATCGCCCAGGCGATCACCACACTGAAGGCCGCCCTGTCCGCCTGACCACCGCCCGCTGTCACGCCGCGAGCGCGGCCGCCGTGTTGGACACGGCGGCCGCGCTCAGGGCGTGACCGGCACTTTCCTCACCGACCACCGGGTCGCGACCCGGCCGCCCGGCTCGTGACCCGGCCGAGGAGCGGGGGCCGGGGTAGCCTCGGCCCGATGACCAGCATCGGCGAGAGCTGCGCGATAGCGACCTCCGGCCCACGCCTGGAGGGCCGGTTCACCCCCGGTACCTCGGCGGGCGCGGGCGCGGTGGTGGCGCCGCCGCAACCCCTCTACGGCGGCACGATGTCGAACCCGGTGGTCGTCGCGGCGGCGGCCGGGTTCGCCGAGGTCGGAGTGGCCACCGTCGCGTTCAACTACCGGGGCACCGAGGCCAGCGAGGGCCAGCCGACCGACGACCTGACCGCCGCTGTTGACGACTACTCCGGCGCACTCGAAGCACTGGCCAGCCGCGTACCCGGGCCCTACCTGGCGGCCGGCTACTCGTTCGGCGCACGCACCGCCCTGGCGGTGGCGGCCGCTGAACCGCGCGTGCGGGGCGCGGTGCTGATCGCCCCGCCGGTCGCCATGGTCGGCCCCGACGACCTCGCCGCGTACCCCGGCCCGCTGCTGGTGATCGTCGGCGACGGGGACGCGTACGCACCGCTCGACCAGCTGCGAGCCTGGCTGGCGACCCGCCCGGACGCCGTCCTCGAGGTCGTCACCGGGGCCGACCACTTCTTCGGCGGCACCGGTACGGCGGCGATCACCGCACTGGTCGCCGGCCATGTGAAATCCTGGCTCTGACCCGGCAGGCCTCGACCTGACTCAGGTGGTGGCCGCCCGCGGCCGCCGACTCCCTCGGTCTCCATCGACATGCTCGACGCCCAGGTGCTCAAGCACCAGATCAGCGGCTCGGGGCCGCCGTTCGGCTGAGCCGTCAGCGCGGTCCCTCGTGCAGGACGGTGAAGCTCAGGCCGGCGGTGTCGAGCCGTTTGAGCAACGCCTCCCCCATCGCGGCCGCCGGGGTGACCTGGCCTCGGGTCGGCGGGAGGTCGTCCATGGCCAGGCAGAGCGCGGACTCCGCGAGCATCTTCGCCGTCTCGCCGTAGCCGGGGTCACCGCCGGAGACCTCGGTGACCACCCTGCGCCCGCCGCCCTCGCCGACGAAGCGCAC
>DATAYB010000397.1:0-7641 GCA_036272795.1 Pseudonocardia sp. | reverse complement strand
GCCGAGCGCGGTCACGGCGTCGACCAGCAGCAACGTGTCGGTGTCTGCCAGCGCGGCGAGCGGCGCCACGTCATTGCGCACGCCGGTGGACGTCTCGGCGGCGACCACCGCGAGCAGCCGGGCGCCGGGGTTGGCGCGCTGCGCGCCGAGCAGGTCGGCGGGGTCCAGCGCGGTGCCCCACGGTGCCTCCACCCGGACCACCTGGGCGCCGCCCCGGCTGGCCACCTCGCAGAGCCGCTCGCCGAAGTAGCCGTTCACCCCGATGATGGCGGTCTCGCCGGTCTGCAGCAGGCTGGCGAGGCAAGCCTCCATGCCGGCCGAACCGGTGCCGCTGACCGGCAGGGTCAGCTCGTTGGCGGTGCCGAACACCGCACGCAACCGGTCGGAGATCTCCGCCATCAGCGCGAGGTACTCAGGGTCGAGATGGCCGAGCACGGGGCGGCCGAGCGCCTCCACCGCCTCCGGGTACGGGTTGGACGGTCCGGGTCCGAGCAGCAGGCGGTCGGCGTGCGCAGTCACGAGAATGCAGCCTACGACGAGTGGGCCGGTACCACCCGGCGGGACGACGTTACCCAGAAGTAGCGGCCGAGCGTGCGCAATTGATGGCTCCTCGGCGCTCGCTGGGTAAAGATGACCACCGTGAGTCGCTCCGTGAAACGTTCGGCCAAGCCGCGCACCGGACGTAGTGGATCCGTGGCGTCCTCCTCCGCGACCGAGAACGGCGGTCCCGCGCTGTTCGACGGCTACTTCCAGCCGGACCGAGAACATGCGGACGCCTTCGACGAGATGTTCGCCCCGGACGGCACGGTCCGCGCGCCGTACCGGGCGCTGCACGACGCGATCGCGCCGACCGCCGCCGCGGACCTGACCGCCCGCTCCGATGCGCTGGACCGGGCGTACGCCGACCAGGGCATCACGTTCTCGCTGTCCGGCCAGGAACGCACGTTCCCGCTGGACATCGTGCCCCGCGTGATCGCCGCCTCGGAGTGGACGCGGCTGCAGCGCGGGATCGTGCAGCGGGTCAAGGCGCTGGAGGCGTTCCTCGCGGACGTGTACGCCGACGCCCAGATCGTGCGCGACGGGGTGATCCCGCGCCGGCTGGTGACCAGCTGCCAGCACTTCCACCGGGCCGCCGCCGGCATCACGCCGCCCAACGGGGTGCGCATCCACGTGGCGGGCATCGACCTGGTGCGCGACGAGCAGGGCACCTTCCGCGTGCTGGAGGACAACCTGCGCTGCCCGTCCGGGGTCTCCTACGTGATGGAGAACCGGCGCACCATGGCGCGCGTGTTCCCCGACCTGTTCACCCGGCAGCGGGTGCGCGCGGTCGGCGACTATGCGAGCCACCTGCTCAGGGCACTGCGCGCGGCGGCGGCCCCCAACGCGGCCGACCCGGTCGTCGTGGTGCTCACGCCCGGGGTGTTCAACTCCGCGTACTTCGAGCACTCGCTGCTGGCCAGGCAGATGGGCGTCGAGCTCGTCGAGGGCCGCGACCTGTTCTGCCGGGACAACATCGTCTATATGCGCACCACCGAGGGCGAGCAGCAGGTGGACGTGGTCTACCGGCGCCTGGACGACGACTTCCTGGACCCGCTGCAGTTCAAGCCCGACTCGGTGCTCGGGGTAGCGGGCATCCTGAACGCGGCGCGGGCCGGCAACGTCGTGATCGCCAACGCGGTCGGCAACGGCATCGGCGACGACAAGCTCGTCTACACCTACGTGCCGACCATGATCCAGTACTACCTGAACGAGCGCCCGCTGCTGCCGAACGTGTCCACCTACCGGTGCTGGCTGCCCGACGAGCGTGGCTACGTGCTCGACCACCTGGACGAGCTCGTGCTCAAGCCGGTGGAGGGGTCCGGGGGCTACGGCATCCTGTTCGGGCCGAACGCCACCACCCGCGAGCGCACCAACGCGCGGCGCAACATCCAGTCCGATCCGCGCGGCTGGATCGCCCAGCCCGTGGTGCAGCTGTCCACCGTGCCGACCAAGGTGGCCGACCACCTGCAGCCCCGGCACGTCGACCTGCGCCCGTTCGCGGTGAACGACGGCGAGGGTGTGTTCGTACTGCCCGGCGGGCTGACCAGGGTGGCGCTGCCCAGCGGCAGCCTGGTGGTGAACTCCAGCCAGGGCGGCGGCAGCAAGGACACCTGGGTGCTGGCCGGTGGCCGGTCCTCCGGGGCCGACCGGGAGCTCGGCGAGCTCGGGCTGGCCAAGTCGCCGCCGCCGTCCTCCCCCGCCGCCGAGCACGGCCCCGAGCTCACCGCCGGCCAGCAACAACAACAGCAACAACAGCAACAACAAGGGGTCCGCTGATGTTGGCCCGCAACGCCGAGTCGCTGTACTGGATCGGCCGCTACGTGGAGCGCGCCGACGACACCGCGCGGATCCTCGACGTCTCGGTCCACCAGCTGCTCGAGGACGCCACCGTCGACGTGGACACCGCCGCCCGCACCCTGCTGCGCGTACTCGGCGTGGAGGCGACGACCGACGAGCCGCTGGACGCCTGGTCGCTGACGGAGCTGGTGGCCTACTCCACCGACCACGCCGGCTCGATCGTGGGCTCGGTGTCCAGCGCCAGGGAGAACGCCAGAGGCGCCCGCGAGGTGGTCTCCTCGGAGATGTGGGAGTGCCTCAACGCCACCTGGAACGCACTGCCGGAACGACAGAGCTACGCACGGTGGGGCGGCCCGCACGCGTTCTTCGCCTACGTCGAGGAGCGCGCCGCGATGTTCCACGGGCTGGCGGCGTCGACCATGAGCAGGGACGACAGCTGGCGGTTCCTGCTGCTGGGGCGGTCGGTGGAGCGGGTGGACATGGTGGTGCGGCTGCTGCTCTCGCGGGTGTCGGACCGGATGTCCTCGCCGGGCTGGCTGACCGTGCTGCGCTCGGCCGGCGCTCATGACACGTACCTGCGCACCTACCGGGGCGCGCTGGACGCCGGGCGGGTGGTGCAGTTCCTGCTGCTGGACCGGCTGTTCCCGCGCTCGGTGTTCCACGCGCTGCGCGAGGCGGAGAACTGCCTGCAGCAGCTGGACCGGCGCGCGGCCGTGCGGATCGGCGCCAAGCACGAGGCGCTGCGGCTGATCGGCAGGGCCCGCAGCGAGCTGGAGTTCCTCCGCCCGCAGGACCTGCTCGAGGACCTGCCCACCCAGCTCGCCGGCCTGCAGGAATGCATCCGGGAAGCCGGCGAGGCGGTATCCCTGCAGTACTTCCACTCCGCGCCCTGGGTGGCCTGGACCGCACCGGAGGTGTCCTGACATGGGTTGGCGGATCAGGGTCGTGCACTCGACGGGGTACCGGTACTCCGGGCCCGTGACCCAGTCGTACAACGAGGTGCGGCTGACCCCGCGCGGCGACAACAGGCAGAACGTCATCGTGACCAGGGTGGAGACCGTGCCGGCCACCCGCGCCTACCGGTTCACCGACTACTGGGGCACCGTCGTCACGGCGTTCGACCTGCATGCCCCCCACACCGAGCTGGAGGTCGTGTCCACCTCGGTCGTGGAGACCGGCGACACGGCCCCGATGAACCGGGATGCCGGCTGGGACGACGTCCTCAGCGACAAGATCGCCGACCGGCACACCGAGATGCTCGAGTTCTCCAACTACGTGCCTGCCAACCGAGGTCTCGCCAAGGTGGCCGCCACCATGCGGCGCAACCTCAAGCCGGCCGACGCCGCACTGGCCGCCTGCCGCTGGGTGCACGAGAACCTGCGCTACCAGCCGGGCAGCACCGGCGTGCACACCTCCGCCGTGGAGGCCTGGGAGGCCGGCGAGGGCGTCTGCCAGGACTACGTGCACCTGTCATTGGTCCTGCTGCGCCAGCTCGGCATCCCCGCCCGGTACGTGTCCGGCTACCTCATCCCGAAGGCGGACACCGAGGTCAAGCAAACCGTGCGCGGCGAGAGCCACGCCTGGGTGGAGATCTGGACCGGCGGCTGGTGGGGCTACGACCCGACCAACGACATCCCGATCGGCAACCGGCACGTCCTCGTCGCGATGGGCCGCGACTACGCCGACGTCTCCCCGATGAAGGGCGTCTACACCGGCGGCGAGGCCGAAGCCCTCGAGGTCACGGTCGACATGACCCGCCTGGCCTGACCGCGTCAGGCGCCCGACCAGCTCTCCGGGGGCTCGACGAAGGCTCGGCCGAGGTCCCGGCTCAAGGTCATGGCCTTGCGCGCCCATTCCGGGGTCGCGCCGGCCAGGCCGCACGCCGGCGTCGGCACCACCAGCTCCGCCAGCCTCGGCCGGGCGAAGCCGACCCGGTCGGCCAGCAACAGCGCCGGGCGGGCCAGCTGGCGCAGGGTCGGCTCGGGCCCCGGGGCGAGCGTCGGCACCAGCCCGAGCAGCAGCGGGACCCCCGCGTCCCATGCCTCGCCGACGGCGTCCAGCGCGGTGGTGTGGGTGCCCATCAGGCTGGCGTCCAGCGCGAGCGCGCCCGCGCCGGCGCCACGCAGCAGCGCGATCGGCGACTTGGGCGCGCAGCAGTGCACGATCACCGGCCCCGGCAACGCCTCAATGACGTCGCGGAGTACCTGCTGGGCTTCCGCCTCGGGTATCGCGGCGACCGTGCCGAAGCCGGACGGCGTCGGCAGTGAACCGGCCAGCACCGCCGGCAGGCCCGGCTCGTCCAGCTGCACGGTGACCTTGGCCCCGGTCCGCTTGGCGACCTCGGCGGCGTGCCGGGACAGGCCCTCGGCGAGGCTCGCGGCGAACTCCTTGCGGGCGCCCCGGTCACTCAGCACGCGGTGGCCGTTGCGCAGCTCGATGCCGGCGGCCAGCGTCCACGGCCCGGCGGCCTGCACCTTCACCCACGCCGGCGAGGTGGCGTCGAGCACCTCCTCCAGCGCGTCCAGGTCGGTCCGCAGCAGGTCGACCCCGCGCCGGTGCTCCCGGCCCGGATGGGGGGTGACCCGGTAGCCGGACGGCATCACCTCGACGGCGAGGTCGACCAGCAGCGCGGCGGTGCGGCCGATCATGTCGGCGCCCACCCCCCTGGCCGGCAGCTCCGGCAGGTACGGCAGCTCGGGCAGCTCGCCGGCGACCGTGCGGGCGGCCTCCAGCGGGTCGATGCCGGGGAGGGATCCGATGCCGGTGGCGGTACCGGGCGTCCAGTGGGGCGTACTCACAGGCGGTGTCTACCAGGCGGCGACGGGTAGCACGAACGGCGGCCGGGCATCCCGACCGCCGTTGCGGACCCGAGGCGGCCGGATTCCGGTCGCCGGGTCAGCCGGGTCAGCCCGGTCAGCCCGGCTGGCCCAGGCTGATCCGGGTGTGCTTGAGGACGGTGGACACGCCGCCGCGCCAGTAGTAGCCGACCGGGTGGCCCGCGCCGTCCGCGGAAAGCCCGATCGTGCCGGTGCCGAGGCCGTCGGCGTCGGCACCCCGGGAGTCCTGGGCGTGCGGGGAGGTCGTCGAGTCGGCCACCTTGACCAGCCACTCGTCCGACCGCGCCGGGTTCTGCACGGGGTTCTCCAGCGCGACCAGCACGTGACCGGTGTTGTGCGACTTCACGTCCGCCGGCTTGAGCCAGGCGATCACGTCACCGGGCCGCAGCTCCGCCACCGTGGGCACCGCGCGCCAGGGGCCCGCCGCCGTGCCGTCGCCCGCCGCGCTGAACTGGTGCTCGAAGTCCGCGGCCAGCGGCCGGACGGAGGTGGTGATCGGCAGCGCCTTGAGGTCGGCGGGCAGCGAGTGCGCCAGCGCGTAGTCGACGAAGCCCGAGCAGTCGAAGTAGTAGCCGCCCTCACCGGCCTCCACGTCGGTCGTGTGTTGGTAGGCGGTGTCCGTCATGGTGGCCAGCTCGTGGTGCACCTCGGCGAGGAACGCCTGCCGCGCGCCGTCGCCCCCGGGGGCGGCCTGCGCGCTCATCCGGGCCAGCGAGCCGGGCGCATGCAGCCGGGACCTCGCCGACCCCAGCGTGCCGGTGGCCAGCGCGACCGACACCAGCACCAGCAGCACCGCCCACACGAGCAGCGGGACCAACCGGGCGGAGGGCCTGGCGACCCGGCCGACCGGAACTCGGAACAATGGGCCAACCATCGGATTCCCCTCTCCACCGCGGACCTCTCGATGGTGGCGCGGCGCGGGCCGGGGAACGACCGTGCTGGCCCCCCTGATGGCCAGGGAGCCAGCCCCGGGTGCGCGGGTAGGGGCATACACCCCTCCGGCGCGTTACGGCGCTCAGGATCGCCGCAGGGCCCATTCTCGCAACGTGGTACTGAGGATCTTGGTGCCGTTGGGGCCGGCGGTGGTGGGCATCTCGTCGATCACGTGCACCGCGTCCGGCACCTTGAACCTGGCCAGCGTGGCGGCGCACCAGTCGCGCAGCTCCGCGGAGGTGGGCGGGGCGGCCGGGTCGGCGGGCACCACGAAGCCGACCGCCCGCGTCCCGTCGTCCCCACCCTCGACACCGACCACCTTGGCGACGTCCACACCGGGGTGCCCGGCGAGCCGCTGCTCGATCTCCGACGGGTCGACGAGGAAGCCACGCAGCCGCAGCGCGTCGCCCATCCGGCACGTGTAGACGAACACGCCCTCCTCGACGAGGTAGCCGAGGTCGCCACTCGCGAACCAGCCGTCCTCCGAGCGGGAGCGGGCCATCGCCGACGGGTCACCGAGGTAGCCGTCCACCACGTTCGGGCCGAGGAACCGCAGCTCCCCCTCCTGCCCGACCGGCAGCTCCAGCCCCGACTCCGGGTCGGCCACCCGCACCTGGATCTCCGGGCTGACCACCCGCCCGCCGCCCTCCCAGCGGCGCGGCGGGGGCTCGTCCGCCGGCCACATCGCGGTCAGCGCGAACACCTCCGACGAGCCGTACAGCCCGGCCGTCGTGGTGCCGAACGACTCCTGCGCCCACCGCGCGAGCTCGACCAGGTGCCCCTGGAAGTCCGCCGCGCCCCACCATCGCCAGCCGGACAGGTCCCTGGGCCGCGCCCGCCAGGCCCGCTCCAGGCGCTGCCCGAGGTCGTCCCCGCCGACCACGTGGCTGACCCGGTGGCGGGCCATGTCGTCGAGCACCGCGTCGGCGTCGAACACCGGCTCGAGCAGCACCGTGGCTCCCCCGGCCAGCGCGGCCATCGCGGCACTGAACCCGTACGTGCCCGCCAGTGGCACGCCGCAGAGCAGCACGTCCCCGGTCACCAGCCCGATCGCCGCCGCGCCTGCCACCGCATGGCCGAGCACCCCGCTGCCCCGGTGCGCGGCGAGCTTGGGGCGGCCGGTGCTGCCGGAGGTGGTGAACGCGACGGCCAGCGCGTCCGGCTCGGACCGCGCCAGCTCGGCCGGCGCGGCGGGGCGCGCGGCGCGGACGGGCGGCTGCGCGGGCGGCGGGGGCCACGCGCCGGCGCCGAGGTCGTAGCCGGCCACCTCGGCGGCGGTCGGAGCGGCCGGGGCCCCGGGGCCGGGCACGACAGCCACCTGGGGCGGCTCGACGGCCGCTCCGGGCGGGCCGGAGGTCGCCGCACCCCCGGGCGGGCCGGCCGCCGCGCGCCGGGCCGCTTCGACGAGTCGTTCCCGCAGGTCCAGCCCGTGGAAGCCGTGCGCGACGGCGACCAGGCGGGGCCGCGCCATGGTCAGCACGTGCGTGACCTCGTCGACGTTGTAGCGGGTGTTCACGCCGATCACGTGCGCGCC
>DATAYB010000396.1:0-11905 GCA_036272795.1 Pseudonocardia sp. | reverse complement strand
GCGCACGTTCTTCTGGGCGACCTCCCGGGCGGTGCGCACGGCCTCGGTGTACTCGGTGAAGTTGCCGTCGTGCAGCCGCAGCTCGTCCCGGTCCAGCTCGGCGATCCGGTCCATCCGGTCCAGCAGCGCCCGGTCGTGGCTGACCAGCAGCAGGCAGCCGTGCCACTCCTCGAGCACGCCGTACAGCGTGCGCCGTGCGTCGCGGTCGAGGTTGTTGGTCGGCTCGTCGAGCAGCAGCACATCGGGCCGCTTGAGCAGCTGCGCGGCCAGCCCGAGGGAGACCACCTGGCCGCCGCTGAGCGTGTGCAGGCACCGGTCCAGCGCGACGCCGGTGAGACCGAGCCGGTCCAGCTGGGCGCGGCTGCGCTCCTGGATGTCCCAGTCGGTGCCGATCCTGGTGAAGTGCTGTTCGCTCGCGTCCCCGGCCTCGAGCGCGGCCAGCGCGCGGAGCACCAGGTCGACCTCCAGCACCTGGGCCACGGTCAGGTCGCCGGCGAGCGGCAGGTCCTGCGGCAGGTAGCCGAGCACCCCCTTGACCGAGACCGTCCCGGAGCTGGGCAGGTACTCGCCGGCAAACAGCTTGAGCAGCGTGCTCTTGCCTGCGCCGTTCGGGGCGACCAGGCCGGTGCGACCGGGGCCGACCGTGCAGGACAGGTTCTCGAAGACCGAGGTGGCGTTGGGCCACGAGAAAGTGAGGTTGGCACAGCTGATGAGCGCATCGGACATGCGGGAGACCTCGGGTGTGCGGCGGGCGGACCGGAGCCGCCCAGCGGGCAGATGGGGGATGTGTCGCGACAAGCGGCCACGGCGGCCGCGCGCCGGCCGGCGGCCGACCACCTCCGGTCTCACCCGGAGATGTCGTCGTCACCTACCACGTCTGGTCTCCCCTGTTTCCGACTACCCGCGTTCGACGATAGCAGGCGAGCGCGCACCGGTTTCGCTAGTACCGGCGCGCTATGATGCGGTGAATGGTCTTTCCGGACGATGCACTGGTGGACTCTTCGTCCAGCATCACATTCGCCGCCGCCAACGCATTCCGTACCGAATCGGCGTCGAAGGCCGCGTAGAGCCGGCCGTGGTCGTCGCGCCGGTTGTGGTGCGGGGTGACCCGCCAGCTGAGGTAGAGCGTGCCGCCGGGCCGGAGTACGGCGATCAGCCGGGCAAGCGCCGGGGCCAGTGCGGCGGGTTCGAGGTGCATGATCACGGTCTCGCAGAGCACGTTCGCGAGGCTGCCGTCGGCGAGTCCGGCCAGCTCAGGCAAGGAGTCCTGGTGGAACTCGACCTCCGGGTGCAGCCGCCGCGCCTGCGCCAGCAACCCGCTCGACGGGTCGTAGCCGACGGCCAGGTGGCGGTTCGCGTGGAGCCACGCGGTGTCCCGGCCGCTGCCGCACCCGATGTCGGCGGTCGGGCCGGGGCCGAAGAACCGGGTCACGATCTCGCGCAGGTCGACCGGCGGGGATTGGTCCTGCTCCCATTCCTTGGCGAATTCGGCGGCATCCCGGTCGTAGGCGGCCAACGTTTCGACATCCATCCGGACAATCCCCCTGGCGCAATTCGAAAGGTGCCGCGCGGCCCGATCCTACAAGGCCGGCAGGTTCGCCGACGGTTGTGCGGAGAGCACCCCGCCGGCCGCTGTCCGGAACGCCCGGCGCGTGCTACGGTGCCCGCGAACAACCGAACGATCGGTCGGCCCAAGCGGGAGTGAGACGCGATGCAGCGCCCTGGCACGGCAGCCGAGCTGCCCACGAACCGGCCTGAGCGGGTCCCGGCCGGACCCGGCGGCTCGAGCGCGCGGCTGGGTGACCCGCCACCCGCCGAGCTGCTGGACCCGGCCGAGCGGATGAGCGTGGACGAGCTGCGCACGGTGCAGCTCGAGCGGCTGCGCTGGAGCCTGCGGCACGCCTACGACAACGTGGCGTTCTACCGGAAGAGCTTCGACGCGGCCGGCGTACATCCCGAGGACTGCCGCGAGCTGGCCGACCTCGCCCACTTCCCCACCACCACGAAGGCCGACCTGCGCGACAACTACCCGTTCGGCATGTTCGCGGTGCCCCAGGAGCAGGTCCGGCGGGTACACGCCTCGTCAGGCACCACCGGGCGGCCGACGGTGGTCGGCTACACCGATGGCGACATCGACATCTGGGCCGGCGTGATGGCCCGTTCGATTCGCGCCGCGGGTGGCCGGCCGGGCGACAAGGTCCACAACGCATACGGATACGGGCTGTTCACCGGCGGGCTCGGCGCGCACTACGGCATCGAGCGACTCGGCGCGACCGCGATCCCGGTGTCCGGCGGCATGACACCGCGCCAGGTCCAACTGATCACCGACTTCCGCCCCGACGTCATCATGGTCACGCCGTCCTACCTGCTCACCGTGCTCGACGAGTTCGAACGGCAGGGCATCGACCCTCGAGCCAGCTCGCTGCGCGTCGGCATCTTCGGCGCCGAACCGTGGACCGAGCAGATGCGCCGCGAGATCGAGGACCGGATGGACATGCACGCGGTGGACATCTACGGCCTGTCCGAGGTGATGGGGCCCGGGGTGGCACAGGAGTGCGTGGAGACCAAGGACGGCCTGCACATCTGGGAGGACCATTTCTACCCGGAGATCGTCGACCCGCTGGACGGCCCCGGCATCCCGCGCGCGCTGCCCGATGGCGAGGACGGGGAGCTGCTGTTCACGTCGTTGACCAAGCAGGCGCTGCCGATCATCCGGTACCGAACCCGCGACCTGACCACCCTGCGCCCGGGTACGGCCCGCCCCGGGCTGCGGCGCATGGACAAGATCACCGGGCGGTCGGATGACATGATCATCCTACGCGGGGTGAACGTGTTCCCCACCCAGATCGAGGAGCACGTGCTCCGCACCGCCGGCCTGTCGCCGCACTTCCAACTGGTGCTGAGTACGGTCGGGCGGCTCGATGCGATGCACGTTCGGGTCGAGGCGCGGCCCGATGCTTCAGCTGACCGCCGGACGGGCGCGGCAGCGGAGCTGGTCCGCGCCGTGAAGGAGACGGTCGGGGTCTCGGTGACCTGTGAGGTGATCGACCCCGACACCCTGGAGCGCTCGATCGGCAAACTTAAGCGAGTCGTCGACCAACGAGCCCGCTGACGCCGGCGACAAGTCGGCGGTACTGGTCGGCGGCACTGGTCGGCGACGTAGGCGCCGGCACTGGTCGACGAGACTGGGCGGCGACGTAGGCGCCGGCACTGGTCGACGAGGCCGATCGGCGGCGCTGGTTGGCGACGCAGGCGCCAGTAGTGGTCGAGGCGAGATCATGACTGCCGCCGGTCGGCCCAGAACCCTGGCGCGCCGTGCGCGAGCAACCACACAGACCGTGTACACGCCGCACAGACTGTGCACGGTCTGTGCGCGTGTACACGGTCTGTGTCGAGCTGGCAGCCACGGTCCGCCGTTGGTTACGCACACGCCTGCCCGGGACTTGTCGTGTCTTATTCACGCGACAAGTGGCAATTGGCGCGCCTATTTCCAGTGACAAGTGGGACGGCGTGGGACGCCACGACAAGGTGACGACAAGGCAAAGCCGGCGCGCGCGGAAGCCGGCACCGCGAGATCGGCACCGCGAGATCGGCACCGCGAGATCGGCACCGTGTTACCGAGCTCCACAGGAGACAGGTTTTACGGCCGAAATACCTGTCTCCTGTGAAGTTCGGTAACAACGGGCCGCAAGCGCCGACATCGGCCGCCTCGTTCTCTGGCCAGGCGACTCCGACTGTCCCGCCGTGTGCGACGTCGCCCACGCGCCGCGGGGTCTCGTCCGCACAGACCGTGCCCCTACCGCACAGACCGTGCACAGTCTGTGCGGCGTGCAGACAGTCTGTGCGGCGCCGGGCCTGGTACCTCGCCGCACGCCAGCCGCATGCCAGCCGCACGCCAGCCGCACGCCAGCCGCACGCCAGCCGGCAACCCCGCCCCGTCCCCCGTCCCCACGCTCCCCGCCCTCGGCGACTCCTCACGGCTAATACCGACTTGCCGTTGGAAATAGGTACGACAAGTCCGACTCGTCGTACCTATTCCGACGGCAAGTCCAAGGCGTCGACGCCGGCCAGCGCCGCCTGTCGGTTACCTCTTTCGCGTGACGCGCTCAGGTGACACCATTGGTTCGCATACATGACTCTTGTTCACACATGTGAACGTGGCCAACGTCGTTCGGGGGGCCCGGTGTATACGCAGAACCTGAATCCGACCGGTTCACTTGCCATGTCCGCACTGCTCGCCGCACTGCCGCTGTTGGCCTTGCTGGTCACGCTGGGCGTGTTCAAGTGGCGTGCCCACTGGGCCGGTACGGCGGCGCTGGTGCTCTCCATCGTGATCGCCATGGTCGTCTACCACATGCCGCTCGGCGAGACCTTGAATGCAGGCGTGTTCGGCGCCGCGCTGAGCGTGCTCGCCGTACTGTGGATCACCTTCAACGCCATCTGGATCTACAACCTGACAGTCAAGACGGGCCACTTCGCGGTGCTGCGGCGGTCCTTCGCGGCGATCAGTGACGACCGGCGGATCCAGTCGATCGTGATCGCGTTCTCGTTCGGCGGGCTGCTGGAGTCACTGGCCGGCGGCGGCTCGCCGATCGCCATCTGCGCGGTGATGCTGATCGCCATCGGGTTCGGCCCACTCAAGGCCGCCACCGTGGCGCTCGTGGCGAACACCGCCCCGGTCGCGTTCGGCGGCCTCGGCAACCCGATCACGATCATGGGGCAGGTCACCGACCTGCCGGCCGAGCACTTCGGCGCCATGGCCGGCCGCCAGGTCTCCCTGCTCGCGGTCTTCGTGCCGTTCGTGCTCGTCGGCATCGTGGACGGCTGGAAGGGGGTCCGCGAGGTCTGGCCGGCCGCGCTGACCTGCGGGCTCTCGTTCGGCATCGCGCAGTTCGTGTTCTCCAACTTCGTCAACTACAAGCTGTGCGACATCTTCGGCGCGCTGGTCTCGGCCGTCGCGGTGATCCTGCTGAACAAGGTCTGGCAGCCGCGCCGCGAGCCGGTCAGCGCCCCGCCGGTGATCGCCGGTGGCGCCGCCGAGGATCCCGCGTTCGAGCGGAGGGTCGGCCGGCCGGACGGCAGCGACTCGCGCCGCGACGTGCTGCTCGCGTTCGCCCCGTACGCGGTGGTCGTGCTGCTGTTCTCGCTGGCCCAGCTGCCCGGCATCGGCGACGCCCTGAACGCGCCGACGATCACATTCAACTGGCCGGGGCTGCACGTGCTGTCACAGGCCGGCAAGCCCGTCTCGGTGGCCTACAAGCTGAACTGGCTGGGCGCCACGGGCACCCTGCTGTTCCTGTCGGGTGTGGTGACCGCGATCGTGCTGCGGATCAAGCCGGCGCTGGCCGCGCGGACCTACGGGGAGACGCTGCGCCAGTTCGGCTGGGCGATCCTGACGATCCTGCTGGTCTTCGCACTGTCGTACGTGATGAACCTGTCCGGCCAGGTGTCGACGCTCGGGCTCTTCCTGGCGGGGGCGGGCGCGTTCTTCGCGTTCCTGTCGCCGCTCGTGGGGTGGTTCGGCGTGGCCGTCACCGGTACCGACGCCGGCTCGAACGCGCTCTTCGCCAAGCTGCAGGTGACCGCGGCGGAGCAGCTGCACGCCAACCCGATCCTGTTCGGCGCCGCCAACACCTCCGGCGGCGTGATGGCGAAGATGATCTCGCCGCAGAACCTGGCGATCGGGACGGCGGCCGTCGGTGAGGTCGGCTCCGAAGGCATCCTGTTCCGCAGGGTGTTCGGCTGGAGCGTCCTGTTCCTGCTGGCCATCTGCGTGCTGGTGTTCCTGCAGTCCACGCCGGTGCTCGCCTGGATGCGCGTCGGCGGCTGACTGCTCTCCGGGGCGGTACCCACCGGTACCGCCCCGGACGCCGGGCCGCCCCCGACCGGCCTCGCTACCCTGGTACCGGTTACGGATGCGCCGGGCACAAAGGTGGGGCACAACAGGGGGGCGGCGGGATGGCGGTCGTGTCGCGGGGCTTCAAGGGGCGGCCGCGCCGGGCGGACCAGGGGCTGCCGCCCGGCCAGTACCGCACCGAGGGCTTCCCCGTGCTCGCGACGGGGCCGACCCCCAAGGTGTCCCGCGACCGGTGGGAGTTCGTGGTCACCACCGAGACCGGGCAGAAACACCGCTGGACGTGGCGCGAGCTGCTGGCGCTGCCGGCCGAGCGGCCCACGGTGGACCTGCACTGCGTGACGAAGTGGTCCAAGTTCGGCACCCGCTGGCAGGGTGTGCCGCTGAGTACCTTGCTGGCCGATGTGGAGACCGCCGCCGACCACGCGCTCGTGCACTCCTACGGCGGCTACACCACGAACCTGCCGGTCGCCGACCTGCTCGACGGTAAGGCCTGGATCGCCTACCGCTACGACGGCGCCGACCTGGCCCCGGAGCACGGCGGCCCGGCCCGGCTGCTCGTCCCCCACCTGTACCTGTGGAAGTCCGCCAAGTGGGTGCGGGGCATCGAGCTGCTGCTGGAGGAGAAGCGCGGCTTCTGGGAGAACGTCGGCTACCACGACTATGGAGACCCGTGGCGCGAGCAGCGGTACCAGGGCGACTGACCGAGCGGCTGCGCTGGCGCGTCGCGACGCTGGTGGAGCACCGCGAGGAGTCGGCGGCCGCGCGCACGTTGGTGTTCGACGTGCCGGGCTGGCCGGGCCACCTCGCCGGCCAGCACGTCGACCTGCGGCTGACCGCCGAGGACGGTTACAGCACCCAGCGCAGCTACTCGATGGCCTCCGCCCCGGACGGCGACCGGCTCGAGCTGACCGTGCAGCGCGTGCCCGACGGCGAGGTCTCCTCCTACCTGGTCGGCGTGATGGAGCCCGGTGACCAGCTCGAACTGCGCGGGCCGGTGGGCGGCTGGTTCGTCTGGCACCCCGAGGACCGGTCGCCGGTGCTGCTGGTCGCAGGCGGTTCGGGCATCGTGCCGCTGATGGCGATGATCCGGGTGCGCGGCGCGGCCAGCAGCCGGGTGCCGTTCCGGCTGGTGCACTCGGTGCGCACGCCAGAGGACCGCTACTACCAGCGCGAGCTGCGACTCGGCCAGGGCGGCCTGGACGTCGGCTACCTCTACACCCGCAGCGGGCCGGAGGGCACCGACCGCGTCCCCACCCGGATCAAGGCCGCCGACCTGCACCGTTACGGCTGGCCGGCGGAGTTCGAGCCCGCGTGCTATGTGTGCGGCCCGACCGGCTTCGTCGAGACCGCGGCCGACCTGCTCGTCGACCTCGGCCACCCGCCGGAGCGGATCCGCACCGAGCGCTTCGGCCCGAGCGGCGCCTGACCTGGAGGCGAGTGGCTACAGGGCGCGGACCAGGCCGCCGTCGACGCGGACCGCGGTACCGGTGATGTAGGACGCCGACGCACCGCAGAGGAACGCGGCGGCCGCGCCGAACTCCTCCGGCCGTCCGAACCGCCGTGCCGGCACGGTCTGCTCCTCGGCGGCGCGCAGCTCCTGCTCAGTGCGCCCGCTGCTCTGCGCCGCTGCCCCGAGGATGACGCCGATGCGGTCGGTCTCGATCAGGCCGGGCAGTACGAGGTTCACCGTCACGCCGTCGGCAGCCACCTCGGTGGCCAGGCTCTTCAGGTAGGCCGCGAGCGCGGTGCGGCCGACGTTGGACAGCGCCAGGTTCGGCAGCGGCTGTACCACGCTGGTCGACGCGATCGCCACGATCCGGCCCCAGCCCCTGGCCCGCATGCCGGGCAGCACCGCGTTGACCAGCTCCTGCTGCACGAAGAGCAGGTCGTGGACGGCGCGCGCGGTGGTCGCCGGGTCCAGCTGGGAGGCCGTCAACGGCTTCGGGCCCGGCCCGTTGAGCACCAGGATGTCGATGTCGCCGAACGCCTCGGTCGCGGCCGCGAGCAGCGCCTCCGGCCCTCCGTCCGCGGTGAGGTCGACAGCCACCCCGACCGCGCTGGGCAGCTCGGCCGCGATGGACTTCGCCAGCTCCTCGCGGCGCCCGGACACCACGACGTTGGCGCCCTCCGCGCCGAGTGCCCTGGCGGTGGCGGCCCCTAGCCCGGACGTCGACGCGCACACCACGGCGGTCCGGCCCGCGATTCCCAGTTCCATCTACGCCATCCCCCGTACCCACGCCCCAGTGATCACAACCTTTGAGGCTAGTCCCGCTCGAGCCTCCCGCGCGCGCCTCTGCCCCAGGTCCGGAGCGGACCTGGGGCAGAGGCGTCGCTGGGATCAGGCGACCGAGGTGAGCGTGGCGAACGCGATGATGCTGTCGGTGTAGCTGTGCCTCGCGCCGTCGAAACCGCCGCCGCAGGTGATCAGCCGCAGCTCGGCGGCCGAGGTGTCCCCGTACACCTCGGCGGTTGGGAAGGCGGCCTTGGCCACCTGCCGCAGCTTCGTCACGGTGAACACGGCGGTCTTGCCGTCCGCCCTGGTCACCTTGACCTGGTCACCCGGCTTGACCTGGTTGAGCCGGGCGAAGATGCCGTCCTTACCGTTCCCGTTGACGTGGCCGAGGATGATCGCCGGCCCTGGCGCGCCCGGTGTCGGGCCGAGCCGGTACCAGCTCGCCTGCATCGGCGTGCCGACCGGCGGCACGGCGACCGTGCGGTCCGGGTTCAGACCCAGCGGCACCAGGCTGGACTCCGCGTTGATGGAGTCGATCCGCAGTTCGGTCGGCGCGGCCGCGACCAGTGGTGCCACCGGGGCCACCGGGGCGCCGGTGACCAGCGGCGAGCTGAGACTCGGCCCGTCCCCGGTTGCCCACGGCCCGGCCGCCCCTCCGCAGCCGGCCAGGCCGGCCGTCAGCACCCCGACACTCAGCGTGACAACCCATCTGAGTGGCAGCCGACCGAGCACAGAATTAAGTGGCCTATTCAGAGGCGACTTCGTCACTGCGCCCCGTCGGGCCGCCGCCGCGCTCATCGCCGTGCCTCCCGCCGGGCCAGTGCGCTCCCCACGCCCGCGCTCGCCGCGCCGGTGCCGCCGAGCAGACCGAGCGCAACCAGCGCCGACGACCCGCCGGAGCCGTTCGAGGCGTCAGCGGTCAGCGGGCCGCCGCCGGTCTCCGGAGCACCCACCGGGTACACCGACACCTGCTCGCCGCCGTCCGGAGCGCCCTCGTCGCTGGCGCCGTCGGAACCGCCGCCCCCGCCATGGTCGCCCTTGACGAAGAACGACTCCTCCAGAGTGTGGTCGCCGCAGCGCACCCGGACCGTGTGCTCGCCGGAGTCCGCGTGATCGCTGACGTGGGTGCTTCCGCTGTAGCGCCACGACCGCCCGCCGTGGTCCACGTCGATGTCGTCCAGCGCGTCGGACTCCACCCTGCCGACCGACCAGTCACAGCCGACCCGGATGTCCACCTCGTCGCCCCGCTCGCCGTAGCCGGGGTCCACGCTCAGGTACTCGTCGTGGTCCGGGCGGTCGGACAGCACCAGGAAGCCGCGGCTGATGCTGCGCCCGTCGCAGCTCACGGTGACCCGGTGCCAGCCGTTGCCGACGTGGTTGGAGACGTGGGTCGTGCCGGTCAGCCGGAAGCCGTCGCGGCGCAGCGTGATGTCCTCGAGCGCATCGGAGTCGAGCTTCGCGCGGTCGTCCCGGCAGCGCACCGACACGTCCACCGAGTCACCCCGGTAGCCGGACCGGTCGCTGAGCCAGAAGT
Source organism: Pseudonocardia sp. (assembly GCA_036272795.1). Taxonomy (GTDB): domain Bacteria; phylum Actinomycetota; class Actinomycetes; order Mycobacteriales; family Pseudonocardiaceae; genus Pseudonocardia. The sequence continues at coordinate 2,281 of DATAYB010000396.1, read as the reverse complement.
CCCTCGGACCGTCACCGGGGCCGTTGTTGTCGCCGGGGATGACCTCGAAGTGGTCGGTCACGACCTGCGTGACGTTGCCGTGGAAGCAGGACCGGCGCGCCTCGTGGTCACCGAGGCGGGCGTTGTCGCGCACGGTGCCACCTCGGCCGGAGATGTCGACGTCATCCGCGGTCAGGTACTGCTGGCGACCGTCGCGGCAGGACCCGTTGAAGTCGATCCGGTCGCCCTGCCTGACCCGCTTCGGGGACACCGAGAGCGTGTCGCCGCCCGGGCCGCCCTTCGTGATCACGACGAAGGCGGCGTCCGCGGTCAGCCGCTTGTCGGTCTTCAGACACACCAGGGTCGCGTTGTGACCGCCCTCGCGGGCGTCGTCGCGCACCCGGCCAGTCCGGCCGCGCACGTCGATCCCGTCCGCGTTGATCGACTCCTGGTAACCGCTCGGGCAGTTGCCCACGAAGTTGACGGAGTCACCCGGGCTGACCTGACTCGGGTCCACACTGAAGCTCAGGTGCGGGTCCGGCCCGGGCTGGTCGTCCCTGAGCACCTGCAGCGAGGCCGTCGCCGAGGCGCGCTTGGTGGCGTTGGCGCACACCAGGGTCACCGTGTGGATGCCGTCGGAGGCGCCCTCGGCGACCGTGCCGGTGGTGCCGCTGAAGGTCACGCCGTCGCCGGTCAGCGACTGCTGCGTGCCGTTTCCGCAGTTCACGTTGGCGGTGAAGGTGCCGCCAGGCTTCACCGAGCTCGGTGCCAGCGACAGCGACGCCGTCGGGTCGGCCTCGATCGGACCCGGCTTGATCACCGGCGCCGGTGGCTTGTTGTCCGTCGACGGCTCGACAGGCTTCGGCTGCTCGACCGGCGGCTGGGCGGGCTTCGGCTGCTCCACCGGCTTCGGCTGTTCGACGGGCTTGGGCTGCTCCACCTGCGTGCTCGAACCGCCGGAGCTGTCAGAGCCGCCGCCAGAGTCATCCGAGCCCCCTGAGCTGCCCGAACTCCCCGAACTGCCCGAACTGCCGTTCTTGCCGGAGCTCCCGCCGCCGTTCTGGTCCTCGCCCGTGCCGGTCGGCTGGTTGATCCCCGGCTGCCGAGGCGCCCCTACGCCCGGCGGTGTCGGGTCGCCGCCACCGATGTCGGCGGCCAGCGCGACCGGAGCGGTCCAGGCCAGGGTGAGCAGTGCCAACAGCGTCCCGGCGAGCAGTGTGCGAACTCGCATGGTGTTTCCCCCTCACGCAACCCGCCGGCGGGACTGCCGGTGGATCTGTGAGGGATGACGCTCGCTAACCTAAGGGCGTTTCAGAAAGATGCCGAATCGAGACCTAGCTGGGGGAATCCGCACAGGATTCACCCACATGCCTCTCATTGACCCCACACGTATTCCGCTTGCGCGGTAGTTACAGGCGTGCCGGCGCCACGCTCACATGGGCCACCAGAGCGACCAGGACTCCTTGGTCCAGCCCTCGAACAGCCGCTCCACCACGCCGCGCCGCCGGGGTTCGTGGGTCATCCGCACGGCCTGGCTGACGTAGACAGAGCGCTGCAGATCGCTGAAAAGGGAGTCGACCAGGTCCGGATAGGTCGGGGTGCGCCGCGCGAACAGCACGCCGGCCACCCCGGACTCGTGGTCGATCCAGCAGTACGCCCTGGCCGGCGCCGCACAGGTCAGGCTGCCCGCGCGGGGCCCGCCCGGGATCGCGGCATCGTTGACCATGAAGCCTAGGCTCCACTTGCGCTCGATGGTCGGGTACAGCCGGATCTCCGGGTAGAAGTTGATCTCGTCTGGCACCCGGACCGTGTCCAGCTCCAGCGCCCTCGGCACGGTCAGGGCGCCGATCTGGTTGCTCCGGAGCAGCTCGAACGACTCCCGCGACAGGAGCGACCCGTGCCGCCAGAGCAGTGCCTCGGCGAAGGCGAAGTAGTCCCCCGGCGTCGAGTAGAACGCGCTCTCCCCCGGCTCGCCGGCAAGTCCCTGCCAACCACCGGCCACTCGCCGCCGCGAGCTGTACTCGACCTGGAACCCGGTGTCGCGCATGCCGACGACCTCGAAGATCGCGGCCCGGAGGTAGTCCGCCACGGGGCCGCCCGTGACCCGCTCGATCGCGGCCGCGACCAGGCCGAGGTCACCGCCGTAGTGCCAGCGTGTGCCCGGGTCGAACAGGAGTGCCGGCGGGGTCGGGTGGTCGGCCCAGTCAGCGGCGAGCTCACCGCTCCTGCTGCTCACGCCGGCGGTGTGGTTGAGCAGGGTGCGCAGGGTGAGCCTGCCCCGCGCGGCGCGCAGCCCGGGCCG
>DATAYB010000395.1:0-6428 GCA_036272795.1 Pseudonocardia sp. | reverse complement strand
CAGCGGCTCCAACGCCTGCCCGTGCAGCGAGGTCGGGAACACACTTTCCGCGACCGCGACCATTCGACGTGCCTCACCTGGGGTGCAGCGCAGCAGGTCGGCCACTGCCGGGGCGGGGCGGACTTTCTGTTCGGCGAACTCACCTTCGTTCTTGAGCCGGGCGATGCCGTGCAGCACCTCGTACTGGGCTTGCCGGATCACGAACTGCCAGAACGCGACAGTGTCGAAGAGCTCCTGACCAGTGGTCGAGCCGGACGTCGTCCGCAGCGACGCCATGGCCGTGTTCACGGCCTGGCGCGCGGTGGCGATCCGACTCTCCGACATACCCACATTGTGCCAACCGGCACCGACAATTCCCGGGCCTCGAACCGGACCCGGCGACGAAGAAAAAATTGCTATGTGGGAACGCCGTGAGCCGTACCCGACTGTAGGTGCCGGTTTGGACGAAAGGTGAAACTCTCGCACATGCTCAACTGGCCCTGGTCCCGGCGAAGACTCTTTTCAAAAATGACCAGCCGCCGTCGGGACGCCGCAGGCTCCCGACGGAACAGACCACGCCAGCGCCGGCCACCCACGCCCACCCGGCACGAGACACGCCTCAACGGCGCTGCCCAGACTCGACCCAAGCCCGCGCGCGTTCCCGCGAAGAGCGACGCCCGTGCACCTCCGCTAGCCGCCGCAACTGCTCAGGCGTCGCGTAGTGCAAGGCAAACGCGCGCTCGGCCTCGGCGAGCTCGCCGGCGGTGGTCGGGTCGGGAGCCCAGCCCCGGTCACTGTCCAGACGAGGGTCGGACGAGGAGGGAGCATCCCGGCGGTACGGGTTGTCGTCGGGCAGACCACCGCTGATCCGGCCGTACGCGCCCGTGATCAGAAGGACCGCGCCTACCCCGAAGCTGAACACGATGTTCGCCGGCCGGAACGCGAGCAGGTTCCACGACGTGCCGAGCACCAGGCTGTTCGCCACGCCGGAGAGCACGAACAGGCCGCCCAGCACGATCGACACGGTCGAGGCGGTCGGTCCGCCGATCGCGGCAGAGGCGAGCAGCGCCGCGCCGACGACCAGCGAGATCGTCGAGAGCAGCCCGTTCGAGGACAGCCCTAGCACCGGCGGCCCCTCGGTGGCCAGGAACGCCAGCCCCCGCGCGAACCCGAGGACGGCGAAACACACCAGGAAGAGCCCGATCGCGGCCGCGCCGACCCGGTGCACCGTGTGAACCGGGTGTGGCCCAGGTCTGGGATGCAACATGCCCATGCCGACCTCCGGGGCCGCGCCGAGCAGGGCGCCCGGTTGCCCTGCCCGTCAGTATGGCCCCGCACCCGGCCACCCACCAGGTCTCATCGGCAGCCCGACCCGATGAGACCTGGTGGAAAGCCGCGGCCACCCGTGAACCGGACGTCAACAATTCGTTGAGGACCGGCCCTTACCGTCGCTGACGAACCGTCGTAGGAACAGCACGGCACAGCACGGCGCAGAGGAGAGTGGCATGTCCCCCAGCCCGGCAGAGGTCTTTGCGCAGCTCGGCCGCACCGACGTCCCGGCGCGCCCCACGCGGTTGCTCGACACCGCCGTGGTGCTCGGCGGCAGCGTCGCCGGCCTGCTCGCCGCCCGCGTGCTGGCGGACTACGCGGGCACCGTGCTGATCGTCGAGCGGGACGAACTGGGCGGCGCGGACCGGCGGGGCGTGCCACACGGCCAGCAGGGGCACGCGCTGCTGCCCGGGGGGCGCCGGCAGATCGAGCGGTGGTTCCCGGGTTACACCGAGCGGGCGGTCGCCCTCGGTGCCGAAGTTGCCTCCGGGGGCGAGCTCGGCGGCTACGTCGATGGCGTGCGCACCGTCGGCACCCGGGAGACCGTGCTGCTCTCGGTGAGCCGCCCGTTCCTGGAGGCGCAGATCCGCGAGCGCGTGCTGGCGCTGCCGAACGTGCGGGTGCTGACCGGCCGGGCGAGCGGGCTGGAGTTCGGATCGGGTGCGGTCACAGGGGTGCACTACCTGGCCGGCGACTCCGAGGTGTGCGTACCCGCGGGGCTGGTGGTCGACGCGATGGGCAGGGCCAGCAAGGTGGGGGACTGGCTGAGCGAGCAGGGTTGGGCCCGCCCCCCGCTGCGCCGTGTGGTCACCAACATCAACTACGCCACCGGCTACTTCGCCCGCGTGCCGGGGACCGGGACGGTCAAGGCCGGGATCGTGCGCAACAGCCCGGGCTACCGCGCGACGAACATCGCGGTCGCGGCGATCAACGCCGTCGAGGACAACCGGTGGATGATCCTGCTCGCCGGGTACGGCGTGGACCGGCCGGGACGCGACGGCGCGGACTTCGTGGCGCGGTGCCGCACAGAGCTGCCGGCGGTGTTCGGGGCGGCGGTGGCCGGCGAGCAACTGGGGGAGATCCGGACGTATCACCAGGCGGACAGCCGGCGGCGGGACTTCGACCGGATACGGCTGCCGGCGGGGCTGGTCGCGGTCGGCGACGCGGTGGCGTCGTTCAACCCGGCGTACGGGCAGGGCCTGTCGTCGGCGGCGCTGCACGCCTCGTGCCTGGCGGCGTACCTGGAGACGAGGCCGGCGCTCGGCGAACCGGCGGCGATGTTCTTCGACCTGCAGCGGGTGGTCGTGGACGCCGCCTGGGAGATCTCCACCGCGGGGGATGCCGCGCGGCTCCCCCAGGTGGGTCGACCGCCGCTGGGCGAGCGGGTCCGGGGCTGGCTGGGGTCGCAGGTCATGGCCGCCACGGTGACCGACCAGGTGATCGCGGAGCGCTTCGACAAGGTCGGGACGATGCTGGCACACCCGTCGACCCTCGCCGACCCGCGCCTCGCGCTGCGCGCCGTCGTCGTCAACCGGCTCGCCCGCCGCAGGCGCCACACCGCCGACCCGGTCCCCGCCGACGTGGCCGCCAACCCCGTCGGCTGACTCCGGCGGCCGCCGCAGTCGCGTCTGCCCGGCTCGTTCGCCGGGAGCGCCGCATGCTCCCATCGGCGCGCCGCGCTCGCCCGCCTCGGGTGCCGGGAGCGGGGCGGTGAATCATGGGACGCGTGCGGTTCCGACGTGGTGCGCCAACTCCCGGCCGGCCGCCGACGTGGCGGTGGGCGCTGGTCACAGGGGCGTCGAGCGGTATCGGCAGGGCGATCGCCGGGCAGCTCGCGGCGGACGGCGTGAACCTGGTCCTGGTCGCCCGGCGTGAGCCGGCACTGCGTGCCCTGGCGGACGATGTGGCCGAGCGGTACGGCATCCGGGCCGAGGTCCTGCCCGCCGACCTCGCGGACGCGGCGAGCCGGGGCGCCGTCGAACAGCGGCTGGCCCAGGGATCGCCGCCGATCGACCTGCTCGTCAACTGCGCGGGTGGTGGCGTGGCCGGGCCGTTCTTGCGGGGCACCCTCGAGCAGCGCCAGTACGAGGTCGAGCTGAACTGTGTGAACGTGCTGCGGCTGTGCCACGCGGCGGGTGCCGCGATGTCCGGCCGGGGCCGGGGGACCATCGTGAACATGGCCTCCGGGATCGGTTACCTCCCGTGCCCGGGCGTCGCGGTGTACGGCGCGAGCAAGGCGTTCGTGCTCAACTTCAGCGCCACCCTGCGCTACGAGCTGCGCGGCAGCGGGGTCGGCGTCACGGCGGTGGCGCCCGGTCCCACCCGCACCGACGGCGCGACCCTGGCCGGAGTCGACCTCGGCCGCGTCCCGAGGTTCCTGGTGGCGACGCCCGAGCGCGTCGCGGCCGCCACCCTCGCCGCCGCGCGCGCCGACCGGGCCCTTGAGCTGGTCAACGCCTGGAACCGGGTCATGCCCCTCGGGCGGTTGCTACCCGCCGGCGTCATGCAGCCGCTGCTGGCTGCTGTCGTCGATCGGCTCACCGGGTCCAGGGTCGGCTGACACAGCGGACGGTCAGGGCTGGGCGACGACCAGGTTGACAGTGCTGCCGGGCTGCACCGAGGTGTTCTCGCTCGGGCTCGACCTCAGTACGACGCCCGCGATGTCGGCAGAGTGCTCCACCGTGACCGAGCCGGGGTTCAGCCCGGCCTGCCGCAGCCGGTCCTCCGCCACGTACAGGCCGAGGCCGGTCACCCGGGGTACCGAGACGAACTGCGTCGTCGGTGGCGGTGTCGTCGGTGTCGAGCGGGGGTGCAACGTGGTCGGCGGGAGCGGCTTGACCAGCACCGGCGGGGGCTGGGTCGGGGTCGGGTGCACGGAGGTCGGGCGCGGGTAGGTCGGCGTCGGGTAGGTCGGGGGTGGGTTGGACGGAATCGGGTGGGGGTGCCCGGGGCGCGGGTAACCCGGCTGCGTGCCTGGGAAGCCGGGGTGCGTGCCCGGATAGTTGGGCTGGGTGTGTTGGTAACCCGGCTGCGTGCCGGGGTACGTGGGCTGGGTGTGGGGGTAGGCCGGCTGCGGGTAGGCGGGCTGGGTGTGGGGGTAGGCCGGCTGCGGGTAGGTCTGGGTGGGCGCGGTGTACCTGGGCGCGGTGTAGGTCGGGGGCGTGTACGTCGGTGGGGTGTAGGCCGGCGCCTGCCGGGGCTGCACCGGTTCCGGAGGACTCGGCGTTTCACCCGTGCCAGCTGCCAGCACCACGGCCTCGTCCACCACCGGGGGAGCGGTCCCCAACGGGCCACCGACCGTTGGCGTGGCCCAGAGCAGCACCGCCAACAGCCCGAGCGTGCCGACCCGGACCAGGACACCGCCCGCCCGGCTGGCACGGCCACCGACCAGAAGGCCGGCCACTCGGCTCGGACCGCCGCGGGCCAGCACCCCGCCTGGCCGGTCCGGGCCGCCGGAATGGCGGGCGTGCCGGAGTGGTTCGGACGTGGGGCCCGGGGGCGGGAGTTGTTCAGTCATCGCTGGTCTACCTCGAATACAGGAGCGCTCACTCCAGAGTAGGTGATCAACAACGGGTCGGTCGGGAACTGAGAATCGCGGTCAGGGACTGCTCAGTCACACGGCCGCGCCGCCACGGCCGGCCGGGTGTCGCCGGTGCTGCCATGCTGGTCGGACAGCGATCAACTTCGCGGTGCCGACGGGCACGGGCGGCTACCGGGGACAGGAAGGGAACGAGCGAATGCAGCTGGACCTGAATGGGCGGACCGCGCTCGTCACCGGCTCCACACAGGGCATCGGCCTGGCGATCGCTGCCGGGCTGGCCAGGGCAGGCGCCACGGTGGCGATCAACGGACGGAGCGAGAAGACCGTCGACGGCGCCCTCGAACAGCTCCGCGCCGAGGTCGACGGCGCCTCGCTCGTCGCGGCGGCAGCGGACGTCACCACCCAGTCGGGCGCGGACACCGTCGCCCGGCTCGTGCCCGACGTCGACATCCTGGTGAACAACCTCGGGATCTTCGGCGCGGTGCCGGCCCTGGAGATCGACGACGACGAGTGGCGCCGGTACTTCGAGGTGAACGTGCTCGCCGCGGTCCGGCTGATCCGCACCTACCTGCCCGGCATGGTCAACAAGGGCTGGGGTCGGATCCAGAACATCGCGAGCGACTCGGCCGTGGTGATACCCGCTGAGATGATCCACTACGGGATGTCCAAGACCGCGTTGCTGGCGGTGTCGCGCGGCTTCGCCAAGGAGGCGGCCGGCACGGGCGTCACGGTCAACTCGGTGATCGCCGGGCCCACCCACACCGGCGGTGTCGAGGACTTCGTCTACCAGCTGGTGGACAGAGACCTGCCGTGGGACGAGGCCCAGCGCGCGTTCATGCGCCAGTACCGGCCGCAGTCGTTGCTGCAGCGCCTGATCGAGCCGGAGGAGATCGCCAACCTGGTCGTCTATCTCGCCTCGCCGCTGGCCTCCGCCACGACGGGCGGGGCCGTCCGGGTCGACGGCGGCTACGTGGACTCCATTCTCCCGTAGCCCACCTGAGCTGCCGTTTTCGACAGAACGAGGACAAAATCGGGGGCAGCTCGCTACGTCGTGCGGTCGTGGTGCAGCGCGGGCGGTGCGGATACTGCGCAGTCATGACCACCGTCGCTCGTGCCGAGGTCCCCCGGTCTCGGATCGCCGTCGCCAGCTTCATCGGGACCGCGATCGAGTTCTACGACTTCTACATCTACGGCACCGCGCTGTTCTACACGGTGACCACGTTCTGCCTGTCCCTCGGCACGTCGTCGCTGCACATCCCGAGGACGACCATGCTGGTCGCGGCCCTGGTCGCCGCCGCCGTGATGGGGGTGGCGACGCTCGGCTTCGCGATGTGCTCGGACCGCTGGGGCCGGCGGCGGCTCAGTGCGGTCGCGGCGGGGCTCGCGGCGGTGTGGGCGTTCCCGCTGTTCGCGCTGCTGCAGACGCGCAACCCGGTGTTGGTGACCATTGCGCTGGTCGGCGGGCTGTTCTGCTTCGCCATGCTCTACGGACCGATGGGCGCCTTCCTGCCGGAGCTGTTCCGGGTCCGCTACCGCTACTCGGGGGCGTCGGTCGCCTACAGCGCCTCCGGCGTCGTCG
>DATAYB010000394.1:0-2365 GCA_036272795.1 Pseudonocardia sp. | reverse complement strand
CAGCCCCCCATCGCGGCGGCCGCCACCAGCGCCACGTCCAGCGGATCTCGGACCGAGTAACAGCCGGGGTGCGGCTCCAGCAGCGCGCACGTGTAGCGGAACTGCCAGAACGAGATGATCACATAGGTGGCCAGCACCATGGCCGAGGTGCCGGCGGCGAGCCCGTCCAGCCCGTCGGTCAGGTTCACCGCGTTCGACCAGGCCGTCACCAGCAGGTAGCAGAACAGCACAAAGCCGACCGTGCCGAAGGACAGCACCAGGATGTCCCGCACGAAGGACGGCCGCACCGACGCCGGGGTCAGCCCCGAGGAGTTGGCGAAGCGCAGCGCCAGCACCGCGAAGACCACCGCGGTCAGCAGCTGGCCCACCAGCTTGGACGTCTTGTTCAGCCCCAGGTTGCGCTGTCGGCGCAGCTTGATGAAGTCGTCCAGGAAGCCCACGATGCCCAGGGCGGTGGTCAGCAGCAGCACCAGCCAGGCCGACGCGGTCGGGCCCTCGCCCGCCTCGCCGGTGGCCAGGTGCGCCGCCAGGTAACCGAGCCAGATGGCGGCCAGGATGGCCACACCGCCCATGGTCGGGGTGCCCCGCTTCGCCTGGTGGCTGGCGGGGCCGTCGGCCCTGATCTCCTGGCCGAACCCCTGCCGGGCGAAGAACCGGATCAGGTACGGGGTGACCAGGATGGACACGGCGAGTGCCACCCCGGCGGCGATCATGATGCCCCTCACTGGGCACCCTCCGTCGAATCGGCCGGCGCACCGGGCCCGTCCGTCCCGGCCAGCAACCCGGCCGCGACCCGTTCCAGCCCGGCCGCCCGGGATGCCTTGACCAGCACCACATCGCCCGGCCGCAGCCGCTCGTGGAGTACCTCCAAGGCCGCCGCCACATCGGGCACGACCATCGACTCCTCTCCGTAGCCGGCCCGGTAGTCCGGTGTCCCGACCGCCAGCAGGTACCGCACACCCAGCCGCGCGGCCAGCCGCCCGACCCCGGTGTGCGCCTCCCCAGCCGTGTCACCCAGCTCCGCCATCGGGCCGAGCACCGCCCAGCCGCTCCGCCCGGAGCCGCTGATCGCGACCAGCGCCTCCAGGCCGGCGCGCATCGACTCCGGGTTCGCGTTGTACGCATCGTTGATCACGGTCACCCCGTCCGGACGGGTGGTGACCTCCATCCGCCAGCGCGAGGCCGGGCGGGCGGCGCTGAGCACGTCGGCCACCTGGTCCGGGTCGGCGCCCAGCTCGAGGGCGACCGAGGCGGCCGCCAGCGCGTTGCTCACCTGGTGCGCCCCGACCAGCTGGAGCCCGACCTCGGTCTCACCGGCCGGCGTGCTCAGGCGGAACCCGGGCCGGCCGGCGTCGTCCAGCCAGATGTCGGTGGCCAGCAGGTCCGGGGTCCGGGGCCCGAAGTTCCCCTCGGTGCCGAAGGTGACCACCCGCGCCGAGGTGCGCGCCGCCATCGCGGCCACCCTCGGGTCGTCGGCGTTGAGCACCGCGACCCCGCCTCGCACGGCCGGCGGCAGCGCCTCCACCAGCTCGCCCTTGGCCTGCGCCACCGCATCCGGCGAGCCGAACTCACCCAGGTGCGCGCTGCCCACGTTCAGTACGACGCCGATCCTCGGCTGGGCCACCGCACACAGCGCGGCGATGTGGCCGAGGCCACGGGCGGCCAGCTCGAGCACCAGGTGCTGGGTGAGCCGGTCGGCGCGCAGCACCGTCCAGGGGTGGCCGATCTCGTTGTTGAACGAACCCGGCGGGGCCACCGTGGCGCCCAGCGGGGTCAGCACGGCGGCCACCAGGTCCTTGGTCGAGGTCTTGCCGGAGGACCCCGTCAGGCCGACGATCTCCAGCGCGGGCAGCCTGCGCGCCACCTCGGCGGCCAGCGCGCTGAGCGCGGCCAGCACCGAGGCGCCCTGTTGTGCCAGGTCCGCGCCCGGCTCGCCGACCAGCACCGCCGGCACCTCGACCGGCCGTGCGGCGAGCACCCCGATCGCACCCGCGGCGTGCGCGGAGGCCGCGAAGTCGTGCCCGTCCACCCGCTCGCCGGGCAGCGCGACGAACAGCCCGCCCTTGCTGACCGCCCGCGAGTCGAACTCCACCGAGCCGGCCACGATCTCCTCGCCGGCACTCAGGTGCAGCCGGCCACCGACGGCCTCCGCCACCTCGGCCAACGTCATCGGGATCATCGATCGGCCTCCCGGGCGTGGATGGCCTCGGTCAGCACGTCGACGTCGGAGAACGGCCGGCGCTCGCCGTGCGCCTCCTGGCCGGTCTCGTGGCCCTTGCCGGCGACGACCAGCACGTCGCGCTCCCCCGCGTGGGCCACGGCGGTCGCGATCGCGTCGCGGCGGTCGCCCACCTCGATGACGTCG
>DATAYB010000393.1:0-12895 GCA_036272795.1 Pseudonocardia sp. | reverse complement strand
GTCGCACAGCGCGGAGGAGAAGTCCCGCGCGTAGATGACGAACGAGTAGCAGGTGCGCATGATCTGCTCGCTCATCAGGTCCACGGCGGTGGCGAACGCGTTCTTCAGCACCTCGAAGGTCACCGGGTCCAGCCCGGCGGGCGTGATCGGGGCCCGGGTCTCGCTCACGGCTCGGGTGTCTGTCATGGCTCAGGCCTCCCCTGTGTGCGGCGCCGCGTCCGTCAGGTGGATACGGATGTTGAGCCACTCGTCGACCTCGGCGCGGGCGCCCGGCGGCACGACGGTGGTCGAGTCCAACTGGTCGATCACCGAGGGCCCCGCCAGCTCGGTGCCAGGCGGCAGCTCCTCGCGGTCGTAGACGGCGGTCTCGACCCAGCCGGTGTGGTCGAAGAACACCTGGCGGGTCTTGCGGGCCTCCGGCGCCGGCCGGCGCGGTGCGTCGTGGGCCAGGAACGCGGGCTTGGGTGTGGTGCCGATCGCGGTGAGACCCAGCTGGTAGAGCTCGACCGGGGTGTCGTCGCGGCGGAAGGCGTACTCCCGCTCGTGCTGCTCGTGGAACACCGCCACCGCGTCGGCCAGCGCGCCAGGGCCGGCGCCGCAGCGGACGGTCAGCGAGCGCCACTGGCCCACGTAGCGCATGGACACCTGGCGCTGCAGCACTGCATCGGCCGGCGCCACGCCCTCGTGCCGCAGCCGCGCGGACGCCTCCGCCTCCAAGCCCGCGAAGGCGTTCTCGAACTCCTCCTCGTCGGCCTGGTCGGCCACGGCGCCGAACATCGCCGACAGGTCGTGGCGGATGTCGACGAGCAGGCAGCCCAGCGCCGAGGTGACCCCGGGGTTGGGTGGCACGATCACGGTCGGGATGCCCAGCTCGGCGGCCACCTCCGCGCCGTGCAGCCCGCCGGCCCCGCCGAAGGCCACCAGCGCGAAGTCCCGGGGGTCGTAGCCGCGCCGGATCGAGATCAGCCGCACCGCGTCGGCCATGTTCGCGTTCGCCACCTTGACCACCGCGGCGGCGGCCTGGTCCAGCTCCAGGGCCAGCGGGGTGCCCACGTTGTCGCGCACCGCCTGCTCGGCGAGCTCCGGGTGCAGCACCAGCGCGCCGCCGGCCAGTGAGGCGCCGAGCCGGTTGAGCACCAGGTTGGCGTCGGAGTTGGTGGCGTCGGTGCCGCCCGCGCCGTAGCAGGCGGGGCCGGGGTCGGCACCGGCCGACTGGGGGCCGTTGCGCAGCGAGCCGGCCTCGTCGATGTGCGCGATGGAGCCGCCGCCCGCGCCGATCGTGAGCACCTCGATGGACGGGAAGATGATCGGGTAGCCGTACTCGACCGACCACTCCTTCGTCACCCGCAGCTCGCCGGAGTGGATCAGCGAGATGTCCGTGCTGGTGCCGCCCATGTCCAGGCCGATGGCGTTGGCAAAGCCGCACTGGGTGGCCACGTGCCGGGCGGCGATGGCGCCGGCCGCGATGCCGGAGGCGGCCAGCCGCACCGGGTAGCGCTCCGCCATCCTCGGGGTCATGGAGCCGCCGCCGGAGTGCAGCAGCAACAGGTCGCCCGCGTACCCGCCCTCCTCCAGCTTGCCGGCCAGCCGGCCCACGTACCCGCTGACCAGCGGCGCGAGCACCGCGTTCGCCACCGTCGTGTTGAACCGCTCGTGCTCGAAGATCTCCGGCAGGATCTCCGCGCTGGTGGACACCGCCACGTCCGGCAGCTCCTCCTCCAGGATCTCCCGCATCCGGATCTCGTGGCTCGGGTTGACGTAGGAGTTCACGAAGCACACCGCGACCGTGCGCACCTGCCGGCGGCGCAGCAGGGCGGCGAGCGCGCGGGCGGCGTCCTCGTCCAGCGGGGTCACCACCTGGCCCGAGTAGTCGATGCGCTCGGGCACCTCGAACCGGTCGCGGCGGCGGATGTACGGCGGCGCCACGTCCAGGTAGGCGTCCCAGAGGTCGTCCTTCGTGCCGTCCCGGATCTCGATCACGTCCCGGAACCCCGTCGTGGTGACCATCGCGGCCTTCTGGAACCGGCGGGTGATCAGCGCGTTCGTGGCGATCGTGGTGCCGTGCGAGAACAGCGACACCTCGGCCAGGTTCACCGCCGCCCTGGCCACCCCGCGCAGCACCCCGTCCATCGGGTCGCTCGGGGTGGAGGGCACCTTGGTGACCCTCATCGAGTGGTCGGACTCGTCGAAGATGCAGACGTCGGTGAACGTGCCACCCACGTCGACGGCCACGCGGAGATTCGGCATGCGGCTGCTCCTGGGTCGACGGATTGCCTGACTGTGCCTCGCGGGGTGGGCCCGGTCACTGGAGGAAATCCAGAATTCTCGGGCATGCTTTGTGCAAGCTGACAGAACGCGGGGTCTCGGGATGGTCGAGCAGCCGATCGCACGGGACGGCGGGGCGACCGAGGCCGACCTGCTCAAGCGGACCGTGTGGTTGCAGAACGACCTGCTCAAGGCGCTGGCGGCGGACGACCCGGTCGGTTCCCTGGTGATCCGGCTGGGCACGCTGAGCCGGGGCACGGCGGTGCTCTACGAGGCCGGTGGGCGGGTGGTGGCCTCGGTGGGCCGGGGTCCGCTGCACCTGATCTGGGAGGAGCTCACCGCGCGGGAGCCAGGGCCGCACCGGTTCTCGGTGGGCCGCTGGGCCGCCGCGAGCCGCCCGCTCTCGGTCCGAGGTGCCGCCTTCCACCTGACCATCGCCTCGCAGGACCCCGCGCTGATCGACGACCTGGGGCCGGGGCTGCTGGAGACCGCCGAGCACGTGCTGGGCGCCGCCACGGCGGTCCGGGACCTGACGCTGAGCCAGGAGCGCGCCGAGGCGGCCCGGCTGCTCTCCGCGCTGCGCGCCGGGGTCACGACCTCCCGGGTGCGCCAGACCTGGGACCGGCTGCGGCCGTTCCGGCTGCGCGCGGGTACCCCGCTGCGGGTGGTCGCTGCGAGCCCACTGGCGGCGCGGGGCGTCTCGCTGGACCCACGCCGGCCGTCCGACGCGCTGCTCGAGCAGGCCCAGCGGGACGGGCTCGGCCTGGTGCTGAGCGTGCTGGAGGAGTCCGGCGACGCCGACGAGCTGGGCACGCCGCTGACCGCCGTGCTGGCCGACCGGCCACCCGTCGACGACTGGCTGGGGGCGCTCGCCCGCACCCACCTGACCGGGGTGAGCGGCCCGTGCACCGACCTGACCGCGGCGCCCCGGTACTTCGAGGAGGCGCTCACCGCGTGGCGGGTGGCCGGCCGCCGGCACGACAGCGGCAGCCGCGAGACCCTCGTGCTGCTGGACCGGGTGGACTTCGCCACCTGGCTGCTCACGCGCCGCGACGACTCCCAGGTGGCCGCCCGGTTCGACCGGCACTTCGGCGCACTCGTCGCGGAGGCCGACCTCTCCGACACGGTGATCATGTACCTGGCCTGCGACCAGGACGTCCGGCGCGCGGCCGCCCGGCTGTTCGTGCACCCCAACACGGTGCGCTACCGGCTGGGCAAGGTGGAGCGGCTGCTCGGCGCCCCGGTCGCCTCGGCCAGCCTGGTCGCCAACCTCTACCTGGCCTTCCAGGACCAGATCCTCGCCCTCGGCCCCGGTGGGTCGTGAGTGGCGATGGTCGCTATCGGCGACCATCGCCACTCACGACCTACATGGCGCGGTAGTCCTTGGCGGCGAAGCGCGGGCCGAACCTCGGGCGGCGGAAGCCGGAGGCCTCGATGTAGCGCACCGCGCGCTGGCGCTGGGGCGCGTACGGGGCCAGCACGGCGAGCAAACCGGCGTCGTCGAGCGGCCGGCCGAGCAGCGCCCAGCCGACCACGCTCGGGATGTGGAAGTCGCCAACGCTCACCGCGTCCGGGTCGCCCCACGCCCGCTGGGCCACCTCGGCGGCCGTCCACACGCCGATCCCCGGCACGCGCCGCAGCAGCTCCCGCCCGGCCGTGCCGCCGAGCCCGACCGCCCGCTCCAACTGGTGTGCCACCTGCGCCGACGCCAGCAGCGCGCGGCGGCGGGCCGAGTCGACCCCGGCGCGGTGCCACTCCCAGTCCGGGATCGCGCGCACCGCCTCCGGCGTCGGCGGCACCCACAGCTTCGGCATATCGGCCGGCCCCGGAGCGCGCGCGCCGAACCGCCAGCACAGCTCCCGCCAGGACCGGCGAGCCTCCACCCCGGTGACCTTCTGCTCCAGCACCGCCGGCAGCAGCGTGTCCCACACCCGGCCGGTCGCGCCGAGCCGCAGCCCGGGCAGCCGCCGCCGGGTCTCCGCGACCAGCGGGTGGTGCGCGACGAACCCGGTGTCGTCGTCCGCCGCGCCGAGCAGCGCCGGCAGGCCGTCCAGCGCGTGCTGCGCACCGGGGCCCCACGCGGTCGCCTCGACGACCCCGTCGGAGCCGCGGCGCAGCGCCAGCGTGGCCGGCCCCTCGGCGGTCGTGCTCGTGCGCCAGCAGGTGCCCGACTCCGCGTCGATGCGCAGCGTGGGGTCGCCGGCGCCCCGGCGCAGCGGGCCCAGCATGCCGAGCAGGTCCAGCTGGAACTCCGGCCGCCAGCTCCGTGTCGGCGCCGCCCCGGACGCCGCCGGGCCGGTCGAGTCAGGGACCGCGTCGGCCGGCCCGGGACCGGCGGCCTCAGCCGCCGGTCCCGGCGCCGCCGGCTCCGGTAATGCGCTCACACTCCGGCGGAGAACCGCATCCCGCCGGCCGGCAGCACCACGTCCGGCCACAGCCGCACCCCGTCCCGCAGCTCGCACCGCTCGCCGACGACCGCCCGGTCGCCGATCACCGAGCCGGACACGGTCGCTCCGGCCGCCACGCGGGCCCCGGCGCCGAGCACCGAGCGTTCCACGACGGCACCCTCCTCCACCACGGCGCCGTCGAACAGCAGGGCTCCGTCGAGCCGCGCGCCCGCGCCGACGACCGCGCCGACCCCGACGGTCGACCCGCCGAGCAGCACGGCGTCCGACGACACCTCGGCGTCCTTGAGTACCAGCGCCTGGCCGATCGGGCCGGGCAGCGCGTCGGAGGGCGCCCGGCCGAGGACCAGGTCCGCCGAGCCGTCGACCAGGTCGAACGGGGTGCCGAGGTCGCGCCAGTAGGTGGCGTCCACGTGCCCGGACACCCGGGAGCCGGCGGCCAGCAGGCCGGGGAACGTCTCGCGCTCCACCGAGACCGGGCGGCCGTCGGGGATCGTGTCGATGATCTCCCGGCGGAACACGTAGCACCCGGCGTTGATCTGGTCGGTCGGCGGGTCGTCGGTCTTCTCGAGGAAGGCCTGCACCCGGCCGTCGGCGTCGGTCGGCACGCAGCCGAACGCCCTCGGGTCAGGCACCCGGACCAGGTGCAGCGTCACGTCGGCCTCGGTCTCCCGGTGGGTGCCGACGACGGCGGCCAGGTCGGTGCCGGCGAGCACGTCGCTGTTGAACACCATGACCTCGGACCCGCGCAGGTAGGGCGCCACGTTGCGGATGCCGCCGCCGGTGCCCAGCGGTTCGGTCTCCACGACGTACTCGAGGTCGAGGCCCAGCGCCGAGCCGTCGCCGAAGTGGTCGGCGAACGTCTCGGCCAGGTAGGAGGTGCCCAGCACCACGTGCCTGATCCCGACCGCTTGGATCCGGGACAGCAGGTGGGCCAGCATCGGGACGCCGGCGGTGGGCAGCATCGGCTTGGCGGTGGACAGTGTCAGCGGGCGCAGCCGGGTGCCTTTGCCCCCGACAAGAACCACCGCATCGACATCGCGCATGTTCACGCGACCAAAGGCTACCGGTCGCCCGAACGGCTCACCGTCGCGGTCGAACCACGCTCACACTGGGGGTCCAACCACGCTCACGCCGGCGGCCTGATCATGCTGAGGTAGCGCGGCCCACTCCGGCGCACCGGCAGCTCCGGCGGCGCCAGCCGGAACCCGAACCGCTCGTAGTAGGGCACGTTCGCCGGGTCCGAGGTGTGCAGCCGGCAGCGGGCGCCCTCCTCGTCGGCCCTGGCCAGCACGGGCGCCAGCAGCAACGCCCCGACACCGCGGCGGCGCGCCCTGGGGTGCACGCCCATGGCGCGCAGGTACCAGTCCAGCTCACCGGTGCGTCGGGGCGAGACGTCGCGGGCCAGCCGGCCGGAGACGCCCGCGTAGCGCGGGAACGAGATGGGCGCGGCGGCGGCCGCCCTGGCCAGCGCGGGGATCTGCAGCGCGTGCCGGATCGTGGACAGCGGGTACATGCCGGGCGGGAGCCAGAGCGCCACGCCGACCGCGCCGACCGCGTCCTTGGCCAGCACCGCGCCACCGCAGCGGGCGGCGTCCCTGGCACTCGCGGTCAGCAGCGAGCGCAGCACCCTGGCCCGCACGCCCGAGTCCGGCCAGAGGGAGCTGAAGGCCGGGTCGGCGCCGTAGCTGGCGGCCAGCAGCCAGCCGACCGTTCGGGCGTCCTGGCCGCGCAGCGGCTCGATCCGGGCGGTCATCCGACGGCGACTATCTCGCCACGCTCAACGGCTGGCCCTGCGTACCGCGAGCGCGGAGCGGGCACCGAGGCCGGCCCGCAGCACCAGCCGGACCGGTGCCCAGCCCGGCCCCGCATAGTGGTCGGCCAGGTAGCGGTAGGCGCTGCGGTGGTGCTCGGCGAGCATCCGGGCCGACACGTCGTGGTTCGCGGTGGTGGCGTGACCGCCGGTGTGCACGACCTCGGCCGAGGGCACGTACCGGTTGCGCCAGCCGGCCCCGGTCAGCCGCTCACCGAGGTCGACATCCTCGAAGTACATGAAGTAGCGCGAGTCGAAGCCCTGGACCGAGTCGAACGCGGTACGCCGCAGCAGCAGGCAGGACCCCGACAGCCACCCCGCGTCACGCTCCTCGACGCTGCCCTCGGACTGCCGGTAGGCACGGGTCCACGGGTTGGCCGGCCAGAGTGCGCCGAACACCGCGTGCCCGATGCCCCTGCCCAGCGACGGCAGCAGCCGGGCCGACGGGTACACCGTGCCGTCGGCGTCCCGGATCAGCGGCCCGAGCGCGCCGGCCCTCGGGGTGCGCTCCGCGGCGGCGAGCAGCTCGTCCAGCGAGCCGGGCCCCCAGACCAGGTCGGGGTTGGCGACGACCACCCAGCCCACCTCGGGGCCGAGCTCGGCGACCCCGCGGTTGGCGCCGCTCCCGTAGCCGATGTTCTCCCCGATCCGCAGCAGCGAGACGCCGTCCCGCTCGGCGGCCGCACGCTCCGGGGCGCCGTCCACCGAACCGTTGTCGGCCAGCACGACGGTGTACGGGCGGGTGGTGGCCGTGCGCAGTGAATCGAGGAACGCGGTCAGGGAGTCACCCGGCGAGTACGTGACGGTCACCACGGCCAGCGCGTCGCCGTACCGCACCGGCTCGGCTCCGTTGCGTGCCGGTTCGTGGGAAAGCGCCGGCGCGGCGGAAAGCGCTGGCTCGGCAGGGCGCGCCGGCTCGTCCGAGGGCGGCGACTCGGCCGACGGCGGCGCACCGGAGGACTGCGACATGGGCGCGGATCGTAGCTCCTGTGGGTGGCGGCCCGCCGCGGCGCACGCAGCCGTCGACCTCGTCCCGGCCGGCCGGGACCCGTGATCTCGGCAGCCGGTCGGTCGCCCCGGACCAGCGGCTGAGCGGCGGAGCGGACTCCCCCGGCCAGCCGCGGCCCAACCGGTCGCCGAGCTGTCGGCGGCCCAGCGGTCGGTCAGTCGTCGGCGGGGTCGCCGTCCAGCTCGTCAAGGATGGCGGCGGCTTCCAGGCTGCCCCAGTGCGCGGCGTGCCGCAGGTAGGCCCTGGCCTCGTCCGGGCGACCCACGTCGGCGAGGAACTGTCCGAAGGCCAGCGCCCAGCCCGACTCGTGCTCGCGCTCGGCGGCCTCCAGCTCGCGCTCGGCGGCAGCCAGGTCCTCCCGGACCTCCTGCAGGAACAGGGCGTACTCGATGTGCCCGCGCTCGGCGCCGAGCTCGGCGGCCCGGCGGTAGAGCTCCTCGGCCGCGTCGAAGCGGCGGGTCGCGGTGCGGATGTAGGCGAGCCCGAGCAGGGTGGTCGGGCGCGACTCGTCGGCCCAGAACTCGGCGGTGCGGACAGCAGGGCGGGGGTCCTTCATGTGCTCCCACTGCACCTCGACCAGGTTCACCGGCGCCATGTGGTGCCCGGCCTCGGCGGCCCTGCGCAGCATCAGGGCGGCCTCGCCGAACCGGCCCCGGTGCCGCAGGAACACGCCGAACGTGTTCATCGCCTCGACGTCGCCGCCGTTCACCGCGACCCGGTAGGCGTCCTCGGCCCGGTCCACGTCGCCGGTGCTGGCGAGCGCGTCGGCCAGCGCCAGCGCCAGGTCGGCGCGGCCGGCCCGGACCCTCGGGGCGAGCAGCTCGATGACCTCGAACCGGTAGCCCCGGTCCAGGTAGGCCCTGGCCAGCGGGGCCACGGCGGCGGGCTCACGGGCGGCGACCGCCCGGCGCAGCACCGCGATCGCCTCGTCGTGCCGGTCCTCGTCGTGGTCCAGCAACGCCTGCCCGCGCGCGGTCAGGCTGCCGTCGGCGGGGAACCGCTCGGTCCGGCTCTCCGCTGCGGCCGCGTCCGGCGCGTCGTGGTCCGGCATCGTGTCGTCAATGAGGTTTTTGTCGAGCACCGTCGCGATTGTGACGGCCGAGGGTCACAGTTATATCAACCAGCGCCAAGCGGTCGGGGCGGCTCGATCGGGCAGCCGGCCGCTCCGAGACCCCGTCCGTCCTCCGGTTCAGAACCGGGGACCGATCCTGGTGTCCTCCGAGGAAGTCGTCAGCGGCCAGTACGCCCAGTCGCCGGTGTTGGACGAAAGTTCTCTCTCGGTCGGGTGCGGAACCTCCACCCGGGAAAGCCGCGCATGCAGCCGCTTGCTCTCCCGACACGCGTCCATTCCCAGCCACAGGGCCACCGCCGTCAAGAGGCTGAGCAGAACCCATTCGAGACCCATGCTTCGGCCAACGACGACGAACGCACAGCGGTGTGCGGTGAACGACACTTCACCCGCATGGACTAGTCGGAAGTCCCAGATGTCGCAAGCTTACCGTTATATCGGCGTGTCGAACGATGAACGGCTCGCCCGGAAAGCTGAGCGGAGCGCCTCCCTCCACTCACACGGCGGCCGCAGACCGGCTGCCGTCCACGAGCGACCGGACAGCACCGAATAGGCCGGCCGAGGCGCCGGCCTGGGGAACGCCGCAGAGTCGCACGGGTGTATGCGCGCGGGGTCGGCGCCGACCTCCTCGAAGATCGCCCTGGCGAAGTCGTACCAGGTCGCCTCGCCAGCACCGGTGAGGTGGTAGGTGCCGTACGGCGCCCCCGCCCGCACCAGCTCGACCAGCCCGGCCGCCAGCTCCGCCGCCCAGGTCGGGCAGCCGCGCTGGTCGGCAACGACGTTCAGGATGTCCCGGCGGTGCCGCAGCGCCGCGATGGTCTTGACGAAGTTGCCGCCGACCGCGCCGTACATCCAGGCCGTGCGCACGATGTAGTGGTCGGCCAGCGCGGCGCGCACCGCCCGCTCGCCGGCCTCCTTGGTCGCGCCGTACACCGTGGCCGGGCCGACCGGGTCGTCCACCTCGTACGGGCGGGCTTCGCCGGTTGCCGGGTCGAGCATCGGGGTGCCAGGGAACACGTAGTCGGTCGACACGTGCACGAGCGTGGCACCGAGCTTCGCGCACGCGGCCGCCAACCGGGCCGGGCCTTCGGCGTTCGCGGCCGCCGCGCCGTCCGGGTCGGACTCCGCGCCGTCCACGTCGGTCCACGCCGCCGCATTGAGCACCACCAGCCGCTGCTCGGCCGGAGCTCCGAACGCGGTGTCAGCGGCGTCGCGCTCCGAGTCCGCCGCCCAGCGGTGCAGGGCGTCCGCCACACCGTCCCCGGTCACGTCGAGCTCGGCGCGCCCGGCGGCCGTCACGTCCTCCCCGCTCCGGCGCAACAGCTCGGTGAGCTCGGTGCCCAGCTGGCCGCGTGCCCCGGTGACCAGCCAGCGCACCGGCGCGCCCGTCGTGGCGGCCCCACCTGCCGAACCGGTCATCGGACCAGAGCCGTGCGGGCCTTCAGCGGCTCCCACCACTCGCGATGCTCGCGGTACCAGTCGACCGTGCGCGCCAGCCCCTCCACGAACGGCACCCTGGGCTGGTAGCCGAGCTCCTCGGAGATCTTGGTGTGGTCCACCGAGTAGCGGCGGTCGTGGCCCAAACGGTCGGTGACGCGCTCGACCATCGACCAGTCCCGCCCGGTGGCCTCCAGCAGCAGCCCGGTCAGCTCGCGGTTGGACAGCTCGGTGCCGCCGCCGATGTTGTAGATCTCCCCGGGCCGACCGCGCTCCGCGACCAGCGCAATGCCCTGGCAGTGGTCGTCGACGTGCAGCCAGTCCCGCACATTCAGCCCGTCGCCGTAGAGCGGCACCTTGTGGCCGTCCATCAGGTTGGTCAGGAACAGCGGGATGACCTTCTCCGGGAACTGGTAAGGCCCGTAGTTGTTCGAGCACCGGGTGATGCACACCGGCAGCCCGTGCGTCCGGTAGTAGGCCCTGGCGAGCAGGTCCGAGCTGGCCTTCGAGGCGGAGTAGGGCGAGTTGGGCTCGAGCACGTGGTCCTCGGTCCAGGACCCCTCGGCGATCGAGCCGTACACCTCGTCCGTGGAGACGTGCACGAACTTGCCGACTCCCCGCTCCAGTGCCGCCTGCAGCAGCAGCTGGGTGCCGCCCACGTTGGTCGACACGAAGTCGGCCGCCCCGGTGATGGACCGGTCGACGTGCGACTCGGCGGCGAAGTGCACCACGGTGTCCACGCCGGTCATCACCTCACCGACGAGCTCGGCGTCCCGGATGTCGCCGTGCACAAAACGCAGCCTCGGCGAGTCGGCGACCTCGGCGAGGTTCGCTTCGGAACCCGCATATGTGAGCAGGTCCAGTACCACGATCTCGGCGTCCGCGTAGCCTGGATAGGCTCCATACAGAGTCCGACGGACATAATGCGAGCCAATAAAACCGGCTCCACCGGTGACCAAGATTCGCATGTCCGGAGTCTGACACGGCGACGTCCGACGTCAATCCTAAGCATTGAGGAGTTAGGTGGAACAGCGGCCAGCCCGGCCCGACCAGCGAGGCCGACGTCTCGGCCTGCGGCTGCTGACCGCGACCGTGTCGGCCGTCGTGCTGGTGGCATCCGGTATCGGGTGGCACCTCTACCAGGATCTGACCGGCGGCATCAGCACCAGCGACGTGATCCTCGGCGGCACCCCGAAGCCGGCCGGCACCGACCTGAACGTGCTGCTGGTCGGCGTGGACAGCCGCACCGACGCGCAGGGGCACCCACTGTCGAAGCAGCTGCTGGCCCAGCTGCGCAGCGGCGCCGAGGACGGTGTGCTGAACTCCGACACGATCATCCTGCTGCACGTGCCTGCGGACGGCAGCCGTGCGACCGGCATCTCCATCCCCCGCGACAGCTACGTGGACATCCCCGGCTACGACAAGAACAAGATCAACTCGGCGTACCCGTCAGCCACCCTGGACGCCGCCGCGAAGCTGCGCAACAAGGGTGAGGACGAGGCCGCCGTCGACCGGGAGAGCAAGACCGCCGGCCGCCAGGAGCTGATCAAGACCGTCGAGAAGCTGACCGACGTCAAGATCGACCACTACGCCGAGGTCAACCTGCTCGGCTTCTACAACCTGACCAACGCCATCGGCGGCGTCCAGGTCTGCCTGAAGAACTCGGTCAAGGAGTTCCGCTCCGGGGCCGACTTCCCCGCCGGCCCGCAGACCATCACCGGCGGCGCGGCGCTCGCGTTCGTCCGGCAACGCTACGGGCTGCCGCAGTCCGACTTCAGCCGGATCCGCCGCCAGCAGGTCTTCCTCGCCTCCGTCGCGCACAAGATCCTCTCCGCCGGCACGCTGACCAACCCGGTCAAGTTGCAGGGCCTGATCGACGTGGCCAAGCAGTCCGTCGTGCTCGACACCGGGTGGGACGTGCTCAGCTTCGCCCGCCAGGCGTCCAACCTGGCCGGCGGCAACATCGAGTTCCTGACCATCCCGACCACCGGGGCGACCACCAACGAGCACGGTGACGTCGTGACCGTCGACCCCGACCAGGTGCGCGAGTTCGTGCACCAGCAGATCGGCGGGTCCGACGGCTCCACCTCGCCGAGCACCGCCGCCTCGGCCGTCGCCGTGCCGCCGAGCCAGCTCACCGTCGACGTGCGCAACGGCACCGGCACCAGCGGCCTCGCGAGCAAGGTGGCCAACGCACTCACGAAGCGCGGCTACCAGGAGGGTCAGGTGGACAACATCAGCGAGCCGACCGCGTCCAGCGTGCACTACCCGCCGGGCCACGAGGACGCCGGTGACCAGGTCGCGAAGCTGCTCGGCGGCATGCGCACCGAGTCCGACAACGCCGTCCCCAGCGGCACCGTGCGCGTGTACCTGGCGTCCGACTTCTCGATGTCCGACATCCGTTCCGCCAGCTCCGACGACTCCACCAGCACGAGCCGCTCCGCCAGCCCGCCACCGCCGCCCATCGGGCCGCCGATCACCGCCCAGGGTGTGCCCTGCGTGGACTGACGCGCCCCGTCCTGCCCGCTCCCGACCCGCCGAGCCGCCGCCGTTCGGCCCGCCTTCCAACCCGCCGAACCAGAGGGACCCGTGACGCTCACCGACGCCCTACTCGGGCCGCTGCTGGCCGCCGACGCGGCCCGCCCGCTGGTCACCTACTACGACGACGCGACCGGCGAGCGGATCGAGCTGTCCGGCACCACGCTGGCGAACTGGGCGGCCAAGACGGCCAACCTGATGCGCGACGAGTGCGACCTCGAACCGGGTGCCCGGGTGGCCGTGCTGCTGCCGGCGCACTGGCAGACGCTGGTGGTGCTGCTCGGCGCGTGGTGGTGCGGTGCCGAGGTGGTCGCCGACCCGGCCGGCGCCGACCTGGTGTGCTGCGACGAGCCCCGGCT
>DATAYB010000392.1:0-14496 GCA_036272795.1 Pseudonocardia sp. | reverse complement strand
CGTCGTGGGACGGTTCGATGGCAAGGTCGCGCTGATCACCGGTGCGGCGCGGGGGCAGGGCCGCAGCCACGCGGTGCGGTTGGCCGGCGAGGGCGCGGACGTGATCGCGCTGGACGTCTGCCGGCAGCTCGACATCGCAGGCTATCCACTCGCCACCAGCGAGGATCTGGCCGAGACGGTGTCCCAGGTGGAGGCGCTGGACCGGCGCATCCTCGCCGTCGAGGCCGACGTGCGTGACCTGGAGGCGGTCCAGGCGGCTGTCGATGAGGGCGTCGCCCAGCTCGGCGGCGTGGACATCGTGGTGGCCAACGCCGGCATCGGCATGTCCCGGCTGGACCTGGACCAGCGGGCCGCGTTCCAGGGTGTGGTCGAGGTGAACCTGTTCGGGGTGTGGAACACGGTGCACGCGGCCGTACCGACCATGATCGAGCAGGGGCGGGGCGGCTCGATCGTGCTGACCGGGTCGGTAATGGCGCTCAGTGGGCGCGGCGGCAACGGGATCGGCGGTATGGACGGCTACACCGCCTCCAAGCACGCGCTGGTCGGCCTCACCAGGAGCTGGGCGAACTGGCTCGCGCCGCACCGGATCCGGGTCAACTCCGTGCACCCGACCGCCGTGAACACCCCGATGATCGTCAACGAGCCGATGCAGGAGCTGCTGGCCAGCCTGCCGACGGACGGCCCTGACCTGTCGAACCTGCTGGACGTACAGGCCATCGAGGCCTCCGACGTGTCCGGCGCGGTCGCCTGGCTGGTCTCCGACGAGGGCCGCTATGTCACCGGTGTCGCCCTGCCGGTGGATGCCGGGTACACGGTCAAGTAGCCCACCCCGGCCGGACGTCGGGCGAACGGGCTCAGCCGAGCAGGGTCAGCGCACCCGCGAGGCCGGCCAGGTAGGCGCCTGCCAGCTCGCCGAGCACGTCGTCGGGCGGGGCGAAGCGCGCGTTGTGCAGCCCCGGCGAGCCTGGCACGCCCTCGTCGACGCCGACGAACAGCATCGCGGAGGGCAGTGCCTCGCTGTAGTGCGCGAAGTCGTCCGAGCCGCAGGACCGGAACTCCTCGTCCGGCCGCAGCCCCAGCTCGACGAGCGCCGGCAGGATCGCCGAGGCCAGCCGTGGGTCGTTGTGCAGCACCGGCTCGTTCTCGACCAGCTCCAACGCGCCGGTGCAACCGTAGGCGGCGGCCGTGTGCGTCACGACCTCATGGGCCGCCTCGCGCAACCGCTTACGGTCGTCCGGGTCCAGTGCGCGGATCGTGCCGTACGCCCGCGCCACCGGCGGGATGACGTTGCTCGCCGTACCTGCGTCCAGCCGGCCGATGGTGAGCACCGCGGCGTCCAGCGGGTCGACGCGGCGGGACACCAGGTGGTGCAGCGCGACCACGGTCTGGGACAGCGCGAGCACCGGGTCGTCCGCGCGGTGCGGGTACGCGGCGTGGCCGCCGCGGCCGGCGACGGTGATCGTCAGCTCGTCGCAGGAGGCGTTCACCGCGCCGCGCCGGGCGCTCACCACACCCCTCGGCAGCACCGGCTGGACGTGCGCCCCGATCACCGCCCGCACGTCGTGGGCGACGAACGCCGGGCTGGCGAGCACGTCGCCCGCGCCGGTCGGCGACGCTTCCTCCCGGGGCTGCAGCACGAGCAGCAGGCCGCACGGCAGCTCCGACTCGAGCAGGCGCGCCGCCCTGGCCACCGCGACCAGCGCGGCGCAGTGCAGGTCGTGCCCGCAGGCGTGCATCACCCCGGACGTGGCGGCGAACGGCAGGCCGGTCTGCTCCAGCACCGGCAACCCGTCCAGCTCGGCGCGCAACGCCACCGACGGCCCCGTCGCCGGACCCACCCGCAGCAGGCGCCCGGTGCCGGCCACCCGTTCCGCCGGCCTGGGCAGCCCGATCGCGGCACTGACCGCCTCGGCCGTGTCGTCCTCCTGGCCGGACACCCTCGGGTCGGCGTGCAACCGGTGGCGCAGCGCCACCGCGGTGGGCAGCTCCGCCGCGACCAGCGCGGCCAACTCGGCGATCACCGACCTAGCCTCGCACACGGGCCCGCGCGCGGCGCCGACCAGCCGCACCGACCAGCCGCGCCGACCAGCCGCGCCGACCAGCCGCGCTCAGTCCGGGGCGCGCTCAGGCCAGGGCCGGGAGGCGGTACAGGTCCACGGCGTTGCGCTCTGCGATCATCGTGGCGATCCGGTGCACGTCGGACTCCGCGGCCTCCCCGGAGCGCGCCCACCCGCCGAGCACCTGGTGCACCGCGCGGCGGAAGGCGTTGGCGGCGACCAGGTACAGCTCGGGCAGCCCGAACGCGTCGGACGAGTAGAGCACCTTGCCGAACGGGGCCAGCTCCAGCACCTCGGCGAGCAGCGTGGACGCCCGGTGGCCGACGTACGTGGAAGCCAGGCCGACGTCCAGGTACACGTGCGGGAACGAGTGCGCCAGCCACGCCGCCTCCCGCTGGTACGGGTAGCAGTGCAGCAGCACGATCGGCGTGCCGATGGCCTCGGTGGCCCTGCAGAAGCCGGCGAGCAGCACGGGGTTGGCCCGGTGCAGGTCCTCCTCCGGGTCACCGAAACCGGTGTGCAGCTGCACGGGCAGCCCGGTGTCCACGCCGCACCACAGGGCGTATCTCAGCAGCACGGGGTCGGCGATGCGCCGGGCCGCCGGGTCGTGCTCGCGCGCGCCCAGCCAGCGGTCGGTGGCCACCGCCACCTCGGCGGGCGAGGGCCGGGTCGGCTCCACGTCGAACCCGTACCGGTACGCCATGATCGACTTACAGCCCACCGCCGACCCGGCGAGCCGGGCCACCTCGTCGGCGAACGCGGACGGGTAGTCACCGGCGCCGACCCCGCTGTCGGCCACCTGCTCCGCGACCGCCTCCAGCCGGAGCACCTCGGCCACGGGCGCGCCGGCCGCCTGAGCCAGCTCACCGAGCCCGAGCAGGTCGTCACCCCGGTAGCCGTGGTCGACCAGCAGCCGCTGCGTGCCGGTGGCCGCGAACAGCCGGCGGTTCACCTCAGCGACGCCGAGCTCGGCGCGCCTGGCCAGGTACGCCGAGGCGGGCGCGTGCACCGGCAGGTCGAGCACCGGCGCGCACTCCCGGCGCACGGCGAGCCCGACGGCGGAGTCGAACGCGTCCGCCCCGGGCGCCGGTGCGGGTGCCTCGGTGAGCAGCGTGCCGAACCGGGTGGCGTCCAGCTCGCCGCCCAGCACGCTGTGGCAGTGGTGGTCGACCAGGCGCAGCGCGGCGACCCAGTCGGGCCACCCGCCGGGCACCTGGCCCGGCATCAGTGCCGCCACCGGGTCGCGGCGATGATCTCCTCCGGGGTGGCGTCGGCGAACCGGTCGATCTCAGCGTGCCGTACGGCGAGCAGCGTCTCGGTCAGCTCGGGGCCGAACGCATCGGTGAGCACCTTGTCGGCGGCGAACGCGTCCACCGAGTCGGCCAGCCGCTCGGGCAGCCGGGCGATGTTGCGCGCGGTGCGCTGCTCGTCGGACAGGCTCGCCGGGTCACCGTGCACCGGGTCCGGCAGGGCGGCGCGCTGCTCGAGCCCGGACAGCCCGGCGGCCAGCAGCGCCGCCATCAGCAGGTACGGGTTCGCGCTCTGGTCGACGGACTTCACCTCGAAGTTCGCCGCCCTGGACTGCTCGCCGACCGACCCGGTGACCAGCCGCACGGCCGCCTCGCGGTTCTCCAGGCCCCAGCAGGCGTACGCGCCCGACCAGTGCGAGGGCTGCAGCCGCAGGTAGCTCGCCACGCTCGGCGCACCGACCGCGAGCAGCGCGGGCAGCCGCCCCACGATGCCGGCCATGAACGCCTCGGCCTCGGCGGTCAGCCCGAACCGGCCGTCGCCCCCGCTGAACAGCGGCTGCCCGCCCCTGGCCAGCGACATGTGCACGTGGCCGCCGTTGCCGACGCCGCCGGCCTGCACGCTGGGCGAGAAGGACACCGCGAGCCCGCGCCGCGCGGCGACCGCCCGGATCGTGGCCTTGACCAGCACCGCGGTGTCGGCGGCGGCCACCGGCGACTCCGGCGCCACCGAGATCTCCAGCTGGCCGGGCGAGTACTCCGGGTGGAACTGCTGCACCGCGACACCCTGCGCCGACAGCGTGCGCAGCAGCTCGACGGCGAAGTCAGACACCTCGACGACCCGGTTCATGCCGTAGGCCGGACCGATGCCGTACGGGTCCGGGTCGCTCTCGGCGGGACCCCGGTAGAGCACCCACTCCACCTCGAACGCGGCCTTGGCGGACAGGCCGGCCTCGGCCAGCCGCTCCACCATCCGGGTCGCCAGCAGCCGGCTGCAGCCCGGGTACGGGTTGCCGTCCTGCGTAAAGCGGTCCGCCGGCGCCCACGCCCAGCCGGGCTGCGCGGACAGCGGCACGACCCGGTTCAGGTCCGGCAGCATCCGCAGGTCACCGCTGGGGTTGGCGACCGAGGTGGCGGCGATCGAGTCGTCGAGCAGGAAGGCGTCGAACACCGGGGTGGCGCCGACCCCCCAGCCGGCGATCCGGTCGAACACCGAGACCGGCACGCCCTTGACCCGACAGATCCCGCTGGTGTCCACGAACGTCACCGCCACGGCCGCGACATCCCGCGAGGCGAGCCACTCCGCCTGCCGGCGGCCCTTGGCTACCCGCTCCGCGCGCTCCTGCTCGTCCATCAACGTCCCCTCGCGCCCGGTGTCTTGCCCGGACTTTGATTCGGAAACATACTTTGAAGATCGATCGTCGTCGTACCGCTCGGTCGGGGGTTGGGCCGAAGTCAAGGAGGCCATCATGACCGCACCCGATCCGACCCCCGCCAGGGAGCCTACGACCGCCGCTCAGGACGTTTCGGCCGGCCAGCCCACTCTGCGCCGCAGCCTGTCGGTCTGGCAGGCGGTCGGCCTCTCGATCGCGTTGATGGCGCCGAGCATGGCGGCCAACATCAACCCTCAGGGCACGGCCACCTCGGTGGGTCGCGCGGTGCCGCTGGCGTTCCTGATCGCCACGGTCGGCGTGCTGCTCGTGGCGTACGTGTTCGTGCGCCTGTGCCAGCGGTTCCACCACGCCGGCTCGGTGTACGCGTTCGTCGCGGCGACCCTCGGCCCGCGCGCCGGCACGGTGGCCGGCTGGTCGCTGATGGGCACCTACTGCTTCTACGGCGTGGTCACCTCGACGGCCGCCGGCATCTTCGGCGCCTCGTTCCTGCAGAGCGCCGGTATCTGGCCCGACCCGCCGGGCTGGGCGCCTTTCCTGATCAGCTGCGTGGCGTTGGTGCTGGTCTGGCTGCTGACGGTGATCCCGGCGCGCGGCGGCACCCGGGTGCTGCTGACGGTGGAGGGCGTCACCGTGGCACTGATCCTGGTCGTGTCGGTCGCCGTGCTGGTGCACCTGATCGCGGGCACGGCACCCGGCGGGCTGCGGCCGACCTGGAGCGTGTTCACAGTCGCCCCCGGCACGGACGCCTCCACGGTGTTCCTCGGGGCGGTGTTCGGCTTCCTGTCCTTCGCCGGCTTCGAGGCCGCCGCCACGCTCGGTGAGGAGGCCCACCGGCCCCGCCGCGACATCCCACGGGCGATCCTCGGCACGGCGATCTTCGGCGGCGCCTACTTCGTGTTCGTCACGGCCGTCGAGGTGATGGGCTTCGGTACGGACGCGGCCGGGGTCGACGCGTTCACCAAGTCCAGCTCGCTGCTCGGTGACCTCGGCTCGCGCTACGTCGGCAGCTGGGTGGGCGACCTGATCTCGCTCGGCGCGGCGGTCAGCGCGTTCGGCTGTGCGCTGGCGTGTGCGGTCGGCGGCTCGCGGCTGCTGTTCGCGCTGAGCCGGGACGCGGCCGGCGACCGGGGCCTCGGGCGGGTCACGAAGGTCGGCACGCCGGCCGCCGCCTCGGTCGTCGTGGTGCTCGCCATGTACGGCATCGTCGCCGCCCTCGCGCTGGGTGCCGGCTCCTCCGCGATGGACGTCTTCCTGGCCAGCGGCACCATCGGCACGCTGATCCTGCTGGTCGTGTACCTGGTGACCACGGTCGGCGCGATCCGGCTGCTGTTCTTCACCGCACCCCGGACGGTGCCGATGTACGAGATCGTGATCCCGGTGCTCGCGCTCGTGGTGCTCGGCTACACGGTGTACCGCAACGTGGTGCCGTACCCGACGGGCACGGGCGCCGTGTACCCCGTGGTCGCGGGCGGTTGGATCGCGCTGGGCATCATCGCCGTGGCGCTGGTACCCCGGCTGTCCCGGTTCGCGCTGCGCGAGGACCTCACCGCGCCGACGGAGCAGCCCGCCGGCCGGCCCTGACCCCGGCGGCGGCGCGGCCGCCTGTTACCGAACTGCACACCAGGCAGGTTTTCGGCGGCGAGAACCTGCCCCGTGTGTAGCTCGGTAACAACGGGCCTGTGCGGCACGTACCAGGCGACGGGCGCCCCGAGCGGCTACGTTTTCGGTATGCACGCGATCATCGCCCGTGAGCCCGGTGGCCCCGACGTACTGGAGTGGACCGAGGTACCCGACCCGGAGCCGGGACCCGGCGAGGTGGTGCTCGACGTGGCGGCCTCCGCGCTGAACCGCGCCGACCTGCTGCAGCGCCAGGGTTTCTACCCACCGCCGCCGGGCGCCTCGGACATCATCGGCATGGAGTGCTCAGGCCGGATCGCCTCGGTCGGGGCCGGCGTGTCCGGCTGGGCGGTCGGCGACGAGGTGTGCGCGCTGCTCGCGGGCGGCGGGTACGCCGAGAAGGTGGCGGTGCCGGCCGGCCAGCTGCTGCCGGCGCCCCCGGGCTGGAGCCTGGTCGACGCCGGCGGGCTGCCCGAGGTGGCCTGCACGGTGTGGTCGAACCTGGTCGGGGTGGCCGGGCTGCGGGCGGGCGAGCTGGTGCTGATCCAGGGCGGCACGGGCGGCATCGGTACGCACGCCATCCAGGTCGCGGCCGCGCTGGGCGCCCGGGTGGCCGCCACGGCCGGCTCACCGGAGCGGCTGGCGCGCTGCCGCGAGCTCGGCGCCGAGCTGGCCATCGACTACCACGACAAGAACATCGCCGACCAGCTGCGCGAGGCCACCGACGGCCGCGGCGCCGACGTCATCCTCGACAACATGGGCGCCTCCGCGCTGGCCGACAACATCGACCGGCTGGCGCCCGGCGGCAGGCTCGTGATCATCGGCCTGCAGGGCGGCACCAAGGCGGAGCTCGACATCAACCGGCTGCTGCGCAAGCGCGCGAGCGTGGCGGCGACGAACCTGCGGGGGCGGCCGGTGGACGGGCCGGACGGCAAGGCCGCGATCGTCGCCGAGGTGCGCGCCGGGCTGTGGCCGCTGATCGAGGCCGGCCGGGTCAAGCCGGTGGTCCATGCGACGCTGCCGATGGATCAGGCCGCCGAGGCGCACCGGCTGCTCGACGCCGGCGGCGTGATCGGCAAGTTGCTGCTGGTCAACCCGAACTACGCGGGCTGACACTAGATCATTTCGTTGAGGGCCCGCGCCAGCTGGTCGATCTCGGAGCTCGTCGTGTAGTGCGCGAGGCCGACGCGCACGACGCCGCCGACCTCTCCGCTGCCCAGGTGCTCGAGCACGCCGTGGTCGCCCATGTCGGCGACCGCACAGACGCCCCGGTCGGCCAGGTAGGCGGCGACGTCCTGGGCCTTGCGGCCGTCGTGGGTGAAGGCGAGCGCGGGCACGCCACCGGACGGGTCCCCGACGATGGTGATCCGGGGCACGAACTTCAGCTCGTAGATCAGCTTTTCCATCAGCTCGCGCTGGTAGTCGGCGACCGAGCGCATCGACGTGGCCAGCCGGTCCGGACGCTCGCCCTGTGCCTCGTCGTCGAGCGTGGACAGGTAGTCGATCGAGGCGACCAGTCCGGCCAGCAGCGGGTAGCAGTGCGGCCCGACCTCGAGCCGCTCCGGGCCGGTGGCCAGCGGGTCCAGCGAGCAGGACGGCAGGCGGTCCAGCACCGACGGGTCGGCGAACACCAGCGCGCCGCACTGCGGGCCGCCCCAGGCCGACGCGCTCAGCGCGAGCACGTCGGCGCCCACCTCGTCCATCCGCAGCGGCCCGCACGCCGCCGCCGCGTAGCCGTCCACGACCACAAAAGCGTCGGCGCGGTGCGCACGCTCGGCGATGCTGGCCACGCGGGGCCGCGTGCCGACGTGCTCCGAGCCGGCGGTCACGGCGACGAGCTTCACCGCGCCGGCGAGCAGCTCGTCGTACTGCCAGTCGGGCAGCTCGCAGGTCTCGATCTCGATCTCCGCCCAGCGCACCCCGATGCCACGGGCGTCGGCGGCGCGCTGCCACGGCGCGATGTTGGCGACGTCGTCCAGCCGGGACAGCACGACCTGGTCGCCCAGCTGCCAGCTCGGCGCGAGTGCGTCGGCGAGCCGGCCGAGCAGCACCTCGCGCCCGGGGCCGAGCACCACGCCGCGCGGGTCGGCGCCCACGAGGTCGGCAACGGCCTGCCTGGCGGCGTCCTCGATGACCTCGGCGCGCTGCGATGCCGGGAACGCCTCACCGGGCGGCGAGATGGGCGCGCGGACCGCGGTACCCATGGTCAACGCGACCTGCTCAGGGCACTGGGCACCGGTGGGGGCGTCGAGGTGCACCCACCCGTCACCGATCGCGGGAGTCAGCCCACGCACCCGCGCCACGTCAAAGGGCATCATCATACGGTAACGGCAGCCACAAGTTGATCGTCGAACCCACTCGTGTCGCGCCGTTCGGGAGCCATATCCCCCGGCTCGACCCCACAATCCCGACAGGCCAGGATGGACCCCATGAGCCAGCCATCGGAGCAGCCCGAGAACGACGAGCAGCAGGTCATGGTGATCGGCCCGGACGGCTCGCCGGTCGGCATGGCCCGCGTTCCGGGGGGCAAGTCCGACGAGGCCGATTCGGAGCACTCGGGAGGCGGAGTCATGGACATGGTCGAGCAGCCCGCCAAGGTGATGCGGATCGGCACCATGATCAAGCAGCTGCTGGAGGAGGTGCGCGCGGCGCCACTGGACGACGCGTCCCGGTCCCGGCTGCGTGAGATCCACGAGAACTCCATCAAGGAGCTCGAGCAGGGCCTCGCACCCGACCTGCGCGAGGAGCTGCACCGCCTCAGCCTGCCGTTCAGCGAGGACAGCATCCCGTCGGACTCCGAGCTACGGATCGCCCAGGCGCAGCTGGTGGGCTGGCTGGAAGGCGTCTTCCACGGCATCCAGACGGCGCTGTTCGCCCAGCAGATGGCCGCCCGCCAACAGCTCGAGCAGATGCGCAAGGGCCTGCCGCCCGGCATCGGCGGTCAGCAGATGCCCGACGGCATGGGCGGCGGCCAGACCGGGCAGTACCTGTAACCGTCGGGACGGGTGGGCCGGCGCCGATCGGCCAACCGGTACCGTTGGCACCCATGTCCAGCTCTGTCAACCTCGACGCGGCCGAGTCGCCCGCCATACCGCCCGCTCCGTCCCGGAGCTGGGCGCGGGCGTCCGCTGACCTGCGGCAAGGGTGGCGGCAGCGCTCGCTGTGGGGCTACCTCGGCTGGCAGGACATCAAGCAGCGCTACCGCCGCTCGGTGCTCGGCCCGCTCTGGATCAGCATCAGCATGGGTGTGCTCGCCACCGGCCTCGGCATCCTGTACGCGGCACTGTTCAGCATGAAGATCGAGGTCTTCCTGCCGTACGTGGCCACCGGCCTGCTGATCTGGAACTTCATCTCCGGCTGCATCCTCGAGGGCAGCGAGGTCTTCATCGCCAACGAGGGCCTGATCAAGTTCCTGCCGGCGCCGCTGAGCCTGCACGTGTTCCGGCTGGTCTGGCGGCAGACGCTGTTCTTCCTGCACAACCTGGTGATCTGGCTGATCCTGATCCTGCTGTTCCCGCAGCCGATCAGCTGGACCCTGGCGCTGGCCGTGCCGGCGTTCGCGCTGCTGATGGTGAACGGCTTCTCGATCGCGATCGTCTCCGGCGTCATCGCCACCCGGTTCCGGGACATCCCGCCGATCATCGCCAGCGTCGTGCAGCTGGTCTTCTACATGACCCCGATCGTCTGGGACTACAACACCCTGGCCAGGAACCCCAACCCGAACGTCGCGGAGCGGGCGCACCTGGCCGAGCTGAACCCCGTGATGCACTTCCTGGAGATCGTGCGCGAGCCACTGCTCGGCGAACAGATCGTCTGGCGGCACTGGATCGTGGCCGGGGCGATTACCGTGGTGGGTTGGGCGGCGGCCCTGATCGTGCTGCGCAACTACCGTTCCCGCGTCGCGTACTGGGTGTGAGTGAGTAGCCAATGGTGAGCATCGACATCCAGCACGCCTTCGTCGACTTCCCGATCTTCGACGCCAAGAGCCGGTCGCTGAAGAAGGCCGTGCTCGGCAAGGCAGGTGGCCGGATCGGCACCGAGAGCAAGGTGCCGATCATCGAGGCGCTGCGCGACATCAACCTGTCGCTGCACCAGGGCGCGCGGGTCGGCCTGGTCGGCCACAACGGGGCAGGCAAGTCCACTCTGCTGCGGCTGATGTCCGGCATCTACGAGCCGACCAGGGGCAACGCCCGCATCCACGGCAAGGTCGCGCCGGTGTTCGACCTCGGCGTCGGCATGGACCCGGAGATCTCCGGCTACGAGAACATCATGGTGCGCGGACTCTTCCTGGGCATGACGCGCAAGCAGATGCAGGCTCGGGTAGAGGACATCGCCGAGTTCTCCGAGCTGGGCGACTACCTGTCGATGCCGCTGCGTACCTACTCGACCGGTATGAGGGTACGGCTCGCGCTCGGCGTCGTGACCAGCATCGATCCGGAGATCCTGCTACTCGACGAGGGCATCGGGGCGGTCGACGCGGAGTTCCTGGCCAAGGCGCGGAACCGGCTGAACGCGCTGGTGGAGCGCTCCGGCATGCTGGTGTTCGCCTCGCATTCGGACGAGTTCCTCGTCGACCTGTGCGACACCGGGATCTGGATGGACCACGGCGAGATCAAGGCCCACGGCCCGCTGCGCGATGTGCTCAACCGCTACAAGGGCCGCGATGTGTACGCCGAGCTGAGCGAGCGCACGTGACCGCCCCGCTACCGGCCGACTCCGTGGTGGCCGTGGTGGTCACGCGGCACCGGTCCGAGCTGCTGGTCGACTCGCTTGCCGCGATGGCCAAGCAGAGCCACCCCGTGGCCCACCTCGTCGTCGTGGACAACGGGCCCGACCAGCCGGCTCGGGACGTCGTCGAGGCGTGCGGGCTGCCGGTCACCTACCTGCAGTCGTGGCACAACCTGGGCGGCGCCGGCGGGTTCGCGCTCGGCATGCTGCATGCGCTCGCGCTGGGTGCCGACTGGGTGTGGCTGGGCGACGACGACGGCCGCGCCGCCGACGAGACCGTGCTGGCCACGCTGCTCGACGTCGCCCGGCGCCGCGAGCTCGCGGTTGTCTCCCCCGTGGTCGCCGACCAGGCCGACCCGGACACCCTCGCCTTCCCGCTGCGCCGGGGCCTGCGCTGGCACCGGGGCCGGGATGCCCTCGGCGACGGCGAGCTGCTGCCCGGCATCGCGTCGTTCTTCAACGGGGCGCTGTTCCGTTCCTCGACGCTCGACGTGGTCGGCGTGCCGGACCTGCGGCTGTTCGTGCGCGGTGACGAGGTGGAGATGCACCGGCGGGTGGTCAGGTCGGGGCTGCCGTTCGGCACCTGCCTGCGCGCCGCCTACGTGCACCCCAACGGCTCCGACGAGTTCAAGCCGATGCTCGGCGGCCGGCTGCACGCCCAGGACCCCGAGGACCCGGTCAAGCGGTACTACACCTACCGCAACCGCGGCTACCTGTTCGGGCAGCGCGGCATGCGGCTGATCGGCGCGCTCGAGCTGGTCCGATTCGGCTGGTACTTCCTGGTCTCCAAGCGCGACCCGGCCGGCTTCCGCGAATGGCTGCGGCTGGTCCGGCTGGGCCGCCGCGAGCAGTTCCACCGCGCGCCCTGACCCGGCCGGCGCGGGGTGAACCGTCCCGACAGCCGAGCGATCACTGATGTTCAGGCCGAATGCCTCTGCTGGTCGGTGAGGATGCCGACAATCTCCAGGCGAGACGACATCCTCGACACCGGCCAGGAGCACGATGTTCGTTCGTCGTATCGCTGTCATCGGCACCGGGTACGTGGGCCTGACCACGGGCGCCTGCCTCGCCTCCCTGGGTCACCGGGTGGTCTGTGCCGACATCGACGCGGAGAAGATCGCCCGCCTGTGCGACGGTGACGTCACCATCCTGGAGCCGGGTCTGAGCGAGCTCGTCGCGGAGGGCATGGCGGCGGGCCGGCTGCGGTTCGTGGTCGGCGCCCGTGATGCGGTCGCCCCGGTCGGCGATCTGCCGGGCCCGGGCGGCGACGACCCGGTCGAGGTGGTGTTCCTCTGCGTGCCGACCCCGATGGGCGAGGGCGGCGCCGCCGACCTGGCCGCCGTCGAGGCTGTCGCCCAGGAGGTGCGCGACCTGTTGCCGCGCGGCTGCGTGGTCGTGAACAAGTCGACCGTGCCGGTGGGCACCGCGGCGCGCACCAAGCAGCTGCTGGGCCGCCGGGACATCGCGGTCGTCAGCAACCCGGAGTTCCTGCGCGAGGGCTCCGCGGTCCACGACTTCCTCAACCCCGACCGCATCGTGGTCGGCTGCGACCAGCAGGATGCCGCCGAGCGGGTCGCCGCGCTGTACTCGCGGCTCGGCGCGCCGACGCTGCTCACCGACGCGGCCAGTGCGGAGATGGTCAAGTACGCGGCGAACTGCTTCCTGGCGATGAAGCTGTCCTACGTGAACGCGATGGCCGAGCTGTGCGAGCGGCTCGGCGCGGACGTGCACGAGGTCACCGAGGGCATGGGCTACGACCGGCGGATCGGACAGTCGTTCCTCAAGCCCGGACCCGGCTGGGGAGGCTCCTGCCTGCCGAAGGACACGCACGCGCTGATGCAGATCTCCGACGCGGCCGGCTTCGACTTCCCGCTGCTCACCGCCTCGCTGGAGACCAACCAGCGGCAGAGCGGGCGGATGGTCGACAAGATCCGGGCCGCGGTCGGCGGCCACCTGGCTGACAAGCGGATCGGGCTGCTCGGGCTGACCTTCAAGGCCGGCACCGACGACCTGCGCGACTCGCCGGCACTCGCGGTGGCCGCCGAGCTGCTCTCCGAAGGCGCCGAGCTCACCGGGTTCGACCCCGGCTGCCCGGGCGCGGTGCCCGGCATGACGGACGGCATCACGGTGGCCGACGACGCAATGGCCGCCGTGAAGGATGCCGACGCGATCGTGGTCTTGACCGAGTGGCCGGAATTCCGGGCGCTGGACTGGCCGGCGCTGGCCAAGGTCGCCGCGAGCCGCACCGTGGTCGACACCCGCAACCTGCTCGACCCGGACGTGGTGCGCCGCGCCGGCTTCTCCTGGGTGGGCGTAGGCAGCCGCTGACCTCCGGGCAGGCCACGGCGCGCGGGGCCAGCCGCCAACGCGGGCCGGCAGCGCAGCGGCCCGACAGCGCAGCGGCCCGACAGCGCAGCGGGCCGGCCGGGTTGGCCGCCGCGTGCGTCGTTCGACTTGTCGTGGCAAGTGGTCGTGACAAGTGGTCGTGACAAGTGGGTCTTGTCGTGCCAATTTGCCACGACAAGTCACGACAAGACAGGCGGTGGAGCTGTCGCAGGCGCGGACGCCGGGGTGCGTGCCGGCTCACCTGGCCGGCGAGTTGCCTCACGCTGCCCGTCGCACGCGCTCTCCGCCGAGCTCAACCTCAGCGGTGTGGAATACGTGATCGAAGCCCGGTCAGGTTGAATTCGCCGCCCCGTGACGGGGCACGAACGAAGCCAACGCGCGCGGCCACATGCAGCTCCAGCGCCCGCACATCGCAC
This sequence comes from Pseudonocardia sp., assembly GCA_036272795.1. GTDB lineage: Bacteria > Actinomycetota > Actinomycetes > Mycobacteriales > Pseudonocardiaceae > Pseudonocardia. Next base: position 691 of record DATAYB010000392.1, on the reverse strand, counting down.
ACCGCGTTGCCACTTCGCATAGCGCGTTGCCACTTCGCATACTCCGCACACTGTGCGAAGTGACGGCACGCCATGCGAAGTGACGGCACGCCATGCGAAGTGACGGCACGCCATGCGAAGTGACAGCACGCCATGCGAAGTGACGGTTGAAAGAGACGGTCGCCAGTGGACGGCGGCTACCCGGCCGGGACGGCGGGCGGCTCGGCCGAGTGCGGCCCGCGAGCGCACTGCACTGCGCCGCCGGCCGCCGCGCGCTTCAGCGGCGGAAGACGACCAAACGCAGGACGACGAAGTTGATGCACGTGGCGGTGGCCTGCGCGATCAGCCAGCAGATCGTGGTCTGCCACGGCATCTGCGGGATGAGCTTGAGTGCTACGGCGTTCACGCCCACGTTCACGAAGAACGTCGTGCCGTAGAGCAGCAGGAAACCGGTGAACCGGCTCGCGCCGCCACCGGCCGTGGCGTTGAAAGTGAATCGCTTGTTCAGCAGGTACGCCGCCGTGGTGCCGCAGATGAAGCTGATCGCCTTGGCCACGCTGGCGTGCAGGTTGAGGTGCAGCAGTGACTGGTAGATGCCGTAGTCGACGACCGCCGCCAGGCAGCCGACCAGCACAAACCGGGTGAGCTGGGCGAACAGCCGGGAGCGGGCCTGCATCGGCGCGGTCGCCGGGCTCACATCCACACGATGAGC
>DATAYB010000391.1:0-1896 GCA_036272795.1 Pseudonocardia sp. | reverse complement strand
CGACGAGCGGGGTGTCGCCCACCAGGTCCATGACGTGTTCGGCGTAGCGCATGGCTAAATCATGCCTGGTGGCTCTCTGGCGGTGCTCGCCGCGCCCGGGGTGTACGCGCTCGCGCGGTGTGGCGGGCGGGATCTGACGGATCGAACCGGATCGTGCCGGATCGAACCGGGTTTCCCCAATCCGGTCACGGCGAGGCCGGGTGCTGGCTACCGTAGACGACGGGGTGGCGGGCGGTGAGATGTCTGCCCGCGCGCGAGGCCGGGCGGACCAGCCAGGTGGGGGCCGGATGGCGGAGCTGAGCTCGGATGCGGACCTGACCGTGCACGTCGACCAGCTGCGCACGCTGGCCGGCGACCTGCGGCGTGCGGCGGCGGGGCTGGAGGTGGCGTTGGCCCGGTTGGGCGGCGGTAAACCCGGCGGCGGTAAACCCGGGGACGGTGGGGGCGGGGCCGGCGCCGGGGTCGGGGGCTCGTCGGGGGTCGTCCCCGGGGATGCGGCCTCGGCGGGGTCTGCCGCGCTCGCGGAGGCCTGCGGCCACTACGTCGAGGTGTGCCGGCGCGGGCTGCGCGAGCTGCGGGACGGCGTCGCCGACGTGGCGGGTGGGCTCGACGCCACCGCGGCCGACTACGCCGAGTACGAACGGGGCCTCTGCGCGAGCTTCCAGCGGTTGGGCGCGGCCATGCCCGACCCGGTCGTCGAGGCGTGGCCGAGGTGAGCGCCGTCGTGGAGGGGTCCGAGCCCGTCATCGTGATCATGCCCGCCGACGTGTGGCGGGCCGTGCCGGAGGTGTCGGAGGCCGCGTCGGCGGCGCGGGTGTCGGGCTGGCCGGGGCTGGGGTTCGACCCGGCGCCCTGCAGGCCGGAGCTTGTTGCGGAGCTGGCCGGCCGGCTGGCAGCGGTGTCGGAGGCGGTGGGTGAGGTACGGCGGTTGCTGGAACCGCTGCGCGCCGTCCCGGCCGGGTGGACCGGGGTCGCCGCCGACGCGTTCGCCCTGCGTGTGGCCGACCTGCCGACCCGGTTGGACGGGCTGCGCCGGTCCCTGGTCGCGGCCGAGGGCACGCTGCTGGGCTGGCAGGCGGCCCTGCGTCAGCTGCACGCCAGGGCGGAGCGCGTCGAGGAGCGGGCGCGGCTGGCCCGCCACGAGCTCGATGCCGCAACCGAGCTCGCCGAGGTGGCCCGCGCACATCCCGACCTCGCACTGGATGGGCAGCACTTCACCACCGACGAGGCGCTCTCCGAGGCCCAGCACCGGCTCGACACCGCACTGGCCGACGCCGAGGAGGCACAGGACGAGGTGAGCCACGCCCGGGCGACCGTCGCCGAGCTGACCCGCCACGGCGCACTGCTCGGCGGCGAACACCGGGCCGGCGCCGAGCAGACCGCGCTCGCCCTGCTGGCCGCCGCCTCCCCATCGCCGCCGCCCTGACCCGAACCGCCGCCCCGACCCGAACCGCCGCCTCGACGGCCGGCGCTACGCGCGGCTGAACTCGCGCAACCCCTTGCCCGGCCGCCACACCTTGATCACTAACTCGTTGCCGGCCGCGTTCAGCCCGATCCGCACCACCTCGTCTATGTCCACCCGGAACCCCTGGCCCGGCGCCGGACCGGTCAACTCGTGGGTGTAGACCGCCCGGCCGGCGATCTTGGCGTCACCGTGCCAGTCGGCCGGCGCGTCCTCCGGCGGGTCGACCGACGGGCTGTGCAGCGCGAGCCGGGGATCGCGGGCCAGGTCAGCGCCCTTGCGGGAACCCGGCATCGAACCGAACGTGAGCTCGCCGTCACCGTCGTCGAAGTTCGCCTCGATGCCGCTGATCCGTGGCGACCCGTCGGCCCGCAGCGTGGCGATCGTCTTGTGCTTGCTCTTCTCGAACACCGCGCGCACGCTGGCCGCGAACT
>DATAYB010000390.1:0-2147 GCA_036272795.1 Pseudonocardia sp. | reverse complement strand
GCCGGCGCCTACCCGCTGCTGGACTACGTGCCGCTGCTCGACCCGATGCCGGCGGGCTACGAGATGCGCGAGGACAACATGCTCGAGACCACCCTCGGCAACGTGGACGGCTCGGCGCGCGACGACGACATCGACTACACGATCCTCGGCCTGCACCTGCTGGAGCGCCACGGCGCGCGGCTGCGCACCCAGCTGGTCGCGGACGCGTGGCTGGAGCTGCTGCCGTTCCATCAGGTCTACACCGCCGAGCGCGTCACGTACCGGAACCTCGTGCGGGGCCTGCCGATCGGGGAGGCCGGGCGACGGCACAACCCGTACCGGGAGTGGATCGGCGCGCAGATCAGGGGCGACATCTACGGCTGGACCCACCCCGGCGACCCGCGCGCCGCCGCCACCCTCGCCTACCAGGACGCCGCGCTCTCACACACCGAGAACGGCATCTACGGCGAGATGTGGGCCGCCGCGCTGGTGTCGGCGGCGTTCGTAGCCACGTCGGCGCGGGACGCGGTGCAGCGCTCGCTGCGGCACGTGCCGCAGCGCTCCCGGCTCGCCGAGGCCATCACCGACGTGCTCGACCAGCACGCCGCCGGCGCCACCTGGGACGCCGCGCTGGTACGCATCCAGGCCGCCTACGGGCACTACAGCTGGATCCACACGGTGAACAACGCCGCCCTGGTGGTGGCCGGGCTGCTCTGGGGCGATGGTGACGTCGCCCGGACGATCGGGCTGACCGTGATGGGCGGCTGGGACACCGACTCCAACGGCGCCACCGCGGGCTCCGTCGCCGGCGTGCTGGCCGATACGGCGGCACTGCCGGCGCACCTGGTCGAGCCGCTGCACGACACCACCCGCTCGGCGCTGTTCGGCTTCGACAACTCGAAGATCTCCGACCTCGCCGCGCGGACCACCCGGCTCGCGCTGACCGGCCTGGGCTGAGCCGGCCCGGCCCGGCCGCCGCCACCGCCGCACTGCCAGGTTTGGCCGGCTGCGGCACTCCGGAGCGCCCGGCCGGCATCGGCTACTGGGCGGCGTTCTCCGACCAGTCCCAGCGCGACTACTTCCAGCGCGCGATGGTCGACGCGTTCCCGAGCCCTGGCAAGGCGGTCATGACAGTCAAACCGACCGCCTCGATCGACCAGCTCACCCAGACCGCGCTGGCCGCCGGCACCGGTCCCGACCTGGTCCAGACCGACGGTCCGGCGCAGGTCGCGGCCTATGCGGCGGCCGGCTACCTGCACCCGCTCGACGACTACGCGCGGGCCTACGGGTGGGACCGGCTGCTGGCGCCCTGGGCGCTGGCCGCCAGCCGGATCAACGGTGCACTGGTCGCCCTACCGGCCGACTACGAGACCATGATCATGCTGTACAACCCGGCGACCCTGCACGAGCACGGCTGGCCGGTGCCGCGCGACCGGGCGACCTTCGAGGCGATCTGCACGGAGGCGAAGGCGCGCGGGCTGATCCCGGTCGGCGCGGGCAACGCCGACTGGCGGGCGGCCTCGGAGTGGTGGGTCACCATGGCGCTCAACCACTACGCCGGCCCGGAGGCCGTCCATCAGGCGCTGCTGGGCCGGCTGCGCTGGAGCAGCCCCGTGTTCGTCGACGCGATCACGCTGCTCAGCGGCTACTACCAGGCTGGCTGGTGGGGCGGCAGCATCGAGGACTACTTCACCAACAGCTTTCCCCAGATGTACGCCGCGCTCGCCGCCGGCGACGCGGCGTTCATGATCACGGGCTCGTGGGCGCTGAGCGAGATCCTGCCCTACTTCGGCGAGCCCGCCGGCAACACCGCCACCTGGGACTGGGCGCCACTGTTCCCACTGCGTCCCGGGGTGCCCGACCTCGTGTGGGACCTGGGGATCGGGCGGAGCCTGGCCATCAACGCCCGCACCGACCGGCCGGACGCGACGGCCGCCTACCTCAACTTCCTCGAGTCCGACCCCCGGCGCCAGGCTCTGGCACAACATTCTCTGGACGGCGTTCTTCCTGGTCGTGCCGATGGCGAGGGGCCTGTTCGGCGCGTTCGCGCTGACCCGGATCCGGAGGGGCCGCCTGCTGCTGCGGGTGATCTTCTTCGTGCCCTACATCGTCGCCAGCGTCGTGACCTCCGCGATCTGGAAGAACCTGCTCTCGCCGAACCTCGGCAT